>JAIRSZ010000121.1 GCA_031255195.1 Prevotellaceae bacterium
CCCACTCGGCTTCGGTGGGCAGCCGGTAGCTTTTGCCCGTGCGGGTATTAAGCTTTTTTATAAACTCCTGCGCATCGTCCCAACTTACCATTTCCACAGGAAGGTCGTCTCCTTTGAAACTTGACGGGTTAGTACCCATTACATCCCGATACTGCTTCTGCGTCACCTCGTATTTACCTATGTAAAAACCTTTCATTGTACCGCTGCCCTCTACGTACACCATTTCTATACTGTCATGGCTGTTGTTGTTGTCTTCTTTACCTTCGTCGTCGGAAGACGAGCCGCCGCAAAAGAACATCACGCCTGCCATAGCTGCAAGTAGCATTACTTTTTTCATAATTGAAATTTTTTTTTATTTATTCCTACGTAAGGGCTTCGGCTTTCCCGTTTTTTTGGAGCGCTGCCGCCCATTTTGCCCGCCCTGCGCTTGGGCGCATAATGTTATTTGGGCAACTCATGGTACAGTACAGCGTAAAATGATGAAGTGCAAAGGTATGTTTTTTTCAATACCATGTTGCCAAATTTTCGTTAAAATATATAAAACGGGAAATATTTTATTCCGGTGCGCTTAATGATTCGCTGCTCTCGTTTGCCTGAACGGTGATTCTTCCCCCTCCCCGTCATTCCGTAGCGGAGCGAGCGAGGTACGAGCGAGCGGAGCGGAGGAAACTCAGACTGTAGCTGCTGACAACAATGAGGCAATGAGGTTGGCGAAATTATTTATAACACGCTGCTACTGAGGTTGTTTTGTTGATAAAATTAGGTGGAAATGAAGTACAGACGCAGCCCCAGCTCATCAGCAGCTACGGGCTGGGATTCCTCCGCTGCGCTACGGAATGACGGCGGCGATGTCGCTTAAGGAATTAAATGGTAGGAGGTTGATGTTGGTGGGGCGCAGCCCCACCAACATCAACCTCCTACCATTTAATTCCACCCTTTTCGTGCGTTTGCCCTGACTAACTTATGGTTAATACTACCACCCCGGATTTTGCCGCAGCTTCGGATTTAGCACCAGCTCCGTTCGGGGTATCGGGTAAAGGTAATCCCGCTCTCTGTTGAAGCGGTAGCCTGAGCGAACTCCCGATCCCAAAACATTTGCGTAGGGGTCGATGTACCCGTCCCTGTCTACCGGTATGGACAATATGCTGCCCGCAACGTTTGCGGGTAAGCGCTCCCACTGCGCCCGCTTAGCCCCGCGCGGACGCTGCCTGTAGATGAGGTGTTCGGCCGCCGCCCAGCGGAAGAGGTCGTCGGTGCGGAAGCCTTCGGCCGCCAGCTCCACCTTGCGCTCGCGGCGCACCTCGTTGACAATGCCGGATAGCAAGGGAAACTCCTTCGCATAGCTGCCCCATGCGCCTACCTCCGCCAGCCTGAGGTGCGGCATCCCTACCCTGCCCCTGAGCAGGTTGATGGTAGCGTCCAAATCGCTCTGGGTAATGGGTCGCCGCCCAACGTCGTCCAGCTCGGCCTTGGCCTCGGCGTTGATGAGCAGCGCCTCGGCGTAGCGGAAGTAGATAAGCCCGGTGATACCGGTCTGCTTGGATGCTCTCTCGCGGTTGGGGTTGTGGCCTTTGTAAAGCTGGTATCCGGTAACGCACTTTTTTTCGTTGGCTCCGGTGAAAACGGGGTAAAAAAAGGTGTCGTTAGGCTCTGTAAAGCGGAAGTGGAGGCCGTCGTTCACGTAGATGGTTTGCCGCAAGCGAGGATCGCGATTTTCGACAACGCTCAGGAGCGTGCTGTCGCTCTGCCCCACGGTGTAGAGCGAGCTAACGTCGATGGGCTTTCCGTCGATGCAGAGGTAGGAGTCTACCATCGATTTGGTGAGACCTGTTCCGCCGCCGTTGGAGCTGTAATCTGCCCAATAGTGGGTGAGCACGTTGTCGGCGTACTGCCGCCAAAACAGCACCTCACGGCTATTCGCGTAGCTCTCCCTGTTAAAAAGCAACCAATACCCGTTCGGTACGCCCACGTTGTCCAGCCCGCATGTCCCCATGCCCATCAGCTTGTCGGTTACGTCAACGGCCTTCTCTATGAAAGGCGTGCCGCTGGCGCCGCCAACCTTAAACGGGGTGTTGGCCAAGGCGTGGTACTTCTCCCACGTTCCCTCGTAAAGCGCAATTCGCGCCTGGAGGAGCATTGCCGTTTCCCTGTTGACGCGCCCTCGCCAGCCGGCGTCCGTCCTGGAGGGGAGGTAAGCTACGGCAGAATCGAGGTCGGATAGCATCCACTCCACCACCTTGCCTCGGGAGGATCTGCCCCGGTAGAGGTCTTCGGTATCGTCAATGTCGAGCAGGGTTTTGTAAATGGGCAAATCGCCAAATCGCCGGAGCTTGTTGAAGTAAAAGATAGCCCTGAAGAACAGCGCCTCGCCTACGTATCGGTTTATCTCGGCCTGGTTGCCGGAAGCCTTGCCGCAGCTGGCAAGAAAGTAGTTGACGTCGCGCAGGGCAGCCCAATCGTCGATAGCCCATCCGCCGCCGCTGGTGGGGACAATGCCCTCACCGTTGAGGCGGGCGTTGTGGTTAATGCCAACCTGCGTGTCGCTGCCGTTGTCGCGGTCGAGGGTGAATATGCCCATGTTGCCGTAGTCGGCGTAGCTGGGCAGCAAATCTATGCGGTTGTAAAAGTTGTTGGCGTACAGCCGTAAATGCTCAGGCGTTTTCCAAACCGCGCCGTCGCTCACCTTGTCTTCGGGCGAGCGCTCCAAAAAGCTGTCGTTGCAGGACGCCGCCAATAGCGCGGGCAAGCAAAATATCAAAAACAGTCGATTCATCTCTTTTTTTAGAAGTTTAGGAGGCGCGAAAGTTAGAGGATGCTTCTCTCCCCTCGCGCGCTCCGATTCTTTAATTTTACTATTTTCTCTCTAATTTATTTATCCAATTCCAATTCTCTCTCAGCCTCCTTAGAACGTTAAGCTGAGGCCGCATGACCACACGCGCTGGAGGGGGTAAACCTTTCCGGCGGAGGTGTTGGCAAATTCGGGGTCGATGGTTTTTGGCAGGGAGGTAAACGTGGCCAGATTTTCGCCGCTCACGTATACCCTGATTTTGCTTATCCTCGCCCTGTGGAGCAGGCTACCCGGGAGGGTGTAGCCCAGCTGAACGTTCTTGATTCGCAGGAACGAAGCGTCCTGGAGGTACTTGGTCTGCGGCTTGGTGTTCTTGCTGCTTTCCTCCCCCATGTAGTACTTTGGGTAGTATCCGCCGGGGTTTTCGGGCGTCCAGCGGTTGCGGTGAATGGTGAATGGCGAGCTCTGAAATTCGCTGTTTTTAACACCGATTATTCCCCAAAAGTAGTTGTTCGTTTCGCCGTCCATCCAAGCGTCCTGCTTGCCTACGCCTTGCAGGAAGCAGCTCACGTCGAATCCCTTCCAGGCTGCGTCGAGCATGAAGCTGAAGGTGTAGCGCGGGGTGTTGTTGCCGATGATTTTCAGGTCGCCGTGGTCGCCCAGCGTCCGCGAGCCTTCCGTGACGAATCCGTCGCCGTCGAGGTCGGCGTACTTAATGTCGCCGGCCGTCCACTTTGAGTAGATTTCCCTTTGCCGCAGCTGGAGCGAGGGGTCGGCGCTGATTTCGGACTGAGTGTAGTACCCTTCGGTGACGTACCCCCAAATGTCGCCCAGCTTTGCGCCGTTGTACCAGGAGTCAATGGCCTTGTTTTCGTTGGGGTACTTTTTCACCACGCTACGGGAGTCGGCAAGCGTAGCCCGCGCGCCGTAGGCCACCTTGCCGGCGCGGTCGCGCCAGCTCAGCGTAAGCTCAAAGCCGGTGGTGAGGAGCGAGGCGTTGTTGGTTTGCGGCGCTTTAGCGCCCAGCACGGCGGGCAGCTGCTCGGCAGGCCCCACAAGGTCGTCGGACGAGCGGCGGTAGTAGTCGAACGCCGCCGTGAGGCGGTTGCGAAACGCGCCAACGTCAAGCCCCGCGTTGATGGTGGTGCTGGTAATCCACGTAAGCGAGGTGTTGATCATGTCGGGGTACGAAATGTAGCTGTAGCGGTTGCCGTTGAACAGCCACTTGTTGTAGACTCCGGTTGCGGCCTGCGCGTTGAGCGAGGGGTAGAACGGGTAGTAGTTCTTGCCCAGAAAACCCTGATCGCCCAGCGAGCCGTAGGAGGCTCGTATCTTCAGGAGGTTGACCCACGACTCAATGGAGCGAGTCCAAAAGTTCTCCCGCGAGATGACCCATGCGGCGGACACGCCAGGGTAGAGCTTGAAGCGCACGCCGCTCAGGAAGCGCGAGCTGCCGTCGTAGCGACCGTTGAGCTCCAGCAGATACCTTTCGGCGTAGCCGTAGTTGATTCGTCCGAAAACGCCCCGCGAGGAGAAGGTTGCGCGCGCCTCGCTGTTGTCGGGCGTGTTGTCGTATATGGCAGACATCGCCGGTACATCTACCACAAAGAGGTTTCCCGCACCGGAGCTCGACGCGAGGCTGTAGATGTGGTGATTTTCCTGCGCAAAGCCCACCATTGCCTTGAGGTAGTGCCTGCCCAGCTCGCGCTCGTAGGAGGTGAAGGCGTTGATGGTGTGCTGCTCGTAGCGCTCGTTGGTGCGGTTCAGGACGTCGGTGTTGCGCAGCTGGTAGGGGTTGCCGTTGGGGGCGTAGGCCGTCATGTGCAGAATGTTGTCCTCGTTGGCAATGTGGTTGCCCGAAAAAGTGTAGCTAAAGGTAGCATCCCACCCCTTGAGCGGTGTAACAACCAGCTCTCCGGTGAGGGTAGCCGTGTTGTCGGTGGTGGCGTTGCGCCCGCCGTCGGTCATCTGCATCACGCCGCTCGCCTCGCTGATGTGGCCGTCGGGGTTGTAGAGGGGGATAACAGGCCAGCGGCGGGCAATTTCGTGGGAGTACCCTCCCACGTACACCGCATCTTTGCTGGCTCCCGAAGGAGTATCGGTAACTCCCCGCGTGAAGGCCGTCCGCAGGTTGGCGGTGAGCCATCCGGTAATATCCGACGAAAGATTGCTGCGGAGGTTGTAGCGGCTGTAGGAGTCCTTGCCGTAGGCGTACATGCCGTTCTTTCGCGCATAGCCCAGACCAAAGTAGTAGGTAATTCTCTCCGCGCCGCCCGACACGCCAAGGTTGTGCTGGTGGTTAAAGGCAAAATCTTTGTAAAACACCTTAAACCAATTGATGTTGTCGTTGCCTGTGCCGTTGTCGTAGGAAGCCCAGCGGTCGATGCTGGTGGGGCTTGGAATGGTGGTTGTGGTAATAACGCCGTTCGCGTAGTCGCGTATGCGCTGCATGATGGATGCGTCGAAGTAGTCCTGCCCCTTGGCGTTGCGGTTGGCCTCGTTGTAGAGCTCTGCCCACTCCACCGAGCCGAGCATGGTGGGAAGGTTGATGGGCGAAGCCCAGCCAAAGTTAGCGCCGTAGGTGACGGTAGGCTTAGTGTCCTTTTTGCCCTTTTTGGTGGTGACAATCACCACGCCGTAGGGAGCGTTGGAGCCGTAGATGGCAGCTGAGGCCGCGTCCTTGAGCACCGATATGCTCTCAATGTCGTCGGGGTTTACGGCGTTAATGTCGCCACCCTGAACGCCGTCGATAACAAAGAGTGGCGAGGCGGTAATGGCCACGCCGGTTGCGTTGTCCAGGCCGGTCACGCCGCGGATGTTGAAGTTCATCTTTGCGCCGGGCGCGCCGCCGCCGGCAGCGTCCGCACCGGTGGCGGCGCTGATGTTGAGGTTGGCCAGCGTGCCTTGCAGGGCTTGCGCCACAGAGGTAATGGGGCGGCTCTCGAGCACCTCGCTCCTGAGCTGGTCGGTTGAGCCGGTGAGGTTGGTCTTCTTGACCGAGCCGTAGCCAACCACCACCACCTCGTCGAGGTTGTGGGCGTCCTCGCCTAACGTCACGTCAATGTGCTCGCGCCCGTCCACAGGCTCTTCGCGGGTGGTCATTCCCAAAAAAGAGAAGACCAGCGTAGCGCCGTCCGGCACGCTGATGGCGTAACCGCCGCTGCCGTCGGTCATTGTGCCAACGGTAGAGCCTTTGACCACCACGCTTGCTCCCGCCAGCGGGCTGCCGTCGGCGTCATACACCGTTCCCGAAATGCTGCGGGTCTGCGCCGTGAGCGCTGCCGGCCACAGCCACAGCAGGAGAAGCAGGTAAGGGCAGATTTTACGCCTGCCCGCATTAATCGTTTGCTTGTTCATTTTTATTTTTTGTTCCATTTTATTTTTTATTCCGTGGAGGCGCACATACATTGCGCCTCCACGGGCGTACATTCATCAAATTTTCAGCTTTCAATTTTTTACAAGCCTTGCCGTTCTCACGTGGCTGCCGCGCTGCATTTTCACCATGTACACGCCAACAGGCAGGTGCGAAACGTTGACGGTTGGCGTTGTGTAAACTCCCACTAAGTAGCCGGAAATCGTGTAGATGCTCACCTTATCGGTGTTCACAAAGGTGAGCACGTCGTTAGCGGGGTTGGGGTAGAAGTTGGGAGCGTCGGCCGCCACCGCGCTAACGCCGGTGGGCGCTTCGCTGCCGCTATCGTTAAGCTTGGAGGTAATATCTATGGCGGTAGCTGCGGTGATGTTGTACACCGTATCGCGGTACAGGCCGCTCGCGTCGGGAGCGCCGACAGGCGTCTCCACACCGTTCACCCTGAGCACCGGCAGGTAGCCATCCACCACCCTGTAGCTGAACGGGAAGCTGCTGCCGTAATTGACCTTCTTCGTTCCCACCGCCGTTCCCGTTCCAAGGGTTATTCTGCCCGACTCGCGGGTTAAGGTCACGTCGAACTGCTGTATGTTAGCCGACAGCTTCACCGATACCGCCGCCTTAACGCTGTCTACCCTTATCGTGTAAACTCCGGCGGCGTCGGGTGCAGGGACGGTCTGCGCAGCGCCGTCCACCTCAGCTGCGGGGTTGTATCCGGCATCGAGCGTAAAGCGCACGGTGGCGGCGCTACCCCACTCCACCGTATCGCTTGCCGACGTTTGCAGCGATACGTGCGCGCCTGCGGCCACGCTCACGGCAAACCGTTGCAGGGCTACGGTGACGGTAATGGACGTATCGGTATCAATAACGCCCGTAGTAACGGAGTAAACACCCTGCTCGCTGGGCGATGCAAGAGCGTATGGCGTGCTGCCTATGGTCACCTTTGAAATGTAGTAGCCTTTGGCATTCATCCTGAAGGCAAACGTAAAGGCGCTGCCACGCGCCAGCATGTACCGCTGCGCCGAATTTTTCATTTCAGGCGCACTTGCCGAAAGTACTTCTACCTCTGCCGGAGTATTCACGGTCACCGTGCGCGCCTCGCCGGTAGCTATGCTCACCGCCAGATTTTCGGCCACGCCGGGTATGCGTACCGCATATACCCCTGTGATGGCGTCATAGCTGTAAAGCATTGGCGCTCCGTTGATCGTCACGACAGGCAGGCCGGCAACCGCTGCGTTTATTTTAAAGGTAAACGCAAACTCTGAGCCGTAGTATACCAGCGTATCCTGTCCGACTACCCGAATAGCAGAGGTAATGGTAAAGTCCGTAATCTCCTGAGCGGCGTTTACCGTAACCTTTTGTTGCTGGTAAGAGCCTGGCAGCAGCTTGAGCTCGCCAATGCGAACTTTGACGGGAACGTCGCCTGTGGCCGACTTCACCCGCAGGCCAATGCTCACAATGGTATCGGTTTCGCTGTAGTCCGACAGCAAAATGTTCGCCTCGTTCCACCCTTCGAGGGTAGCCACGCCCAAGGGGTACTCTGTGGGAGCAGCAGCGTTTTTCTTTTTCAGCAGCAGCAAGAGGTTGCTCTCCGTGCCTGCCGCCGCGCTGTCCAGCTTGTAAACCACGTATACGCTTGGGGAGGCGGCATTGAGGGCAGGCCCCTTGAAGGCCGGTGGCGTGGAGGCAGATGAGTCCGGCGTTTCGGATGTTGAGCCACCGCCGCCGTTTCCGGCTACAAGAATACAGAAGTCGGCCGTGTAGCCTCCAGACACCATGCCGCACGCGCCCGGGTGCGCCACCCACGCATCGGCGTAGCGTATCCTCATGCGGGTAACGCCGGAAACAGCGTTGCCCGGAACGGTAACGGGAATGTTCAGGTGGCAAACGGTCTTATCGCCTGCGTTATCTTTCCCGCCGGAGAAAACCATTTCCGTGACAGGGTTAAACTCCCCGTCGCCGTCCCAGTCTACGTACACGCGGTACTTGCACCACTGCATGCCCTGGGTGGCTTCTCCAACAAAGGTAAAGGTCGTTCCGAGGGAAACCTTAATGGTGTCGTTCAGGAAAGAGGCGTAGCCCTCAAGTCCGGGCGTAATGGGCGCTTTCCCGTACACCTTAATGTTGGCGGAGGCGCCTACGGTGTAGGCCGAGTCGAAGTAGCGCGACAGGTGCGCGTCTTGCGCCTGACCCAGGTCGTTCACCGCCTCGCAGTAGACAGCTCCTCCGGCGCACTCAATGGCGCTGGCCGCCGGATTGCGGGTAACGGTCTGCCACGCCATGTCGGAGGTGGTGGTCAAGTCTTGCGCCACGGCGCGCACGCCCACCTCAAAGGTGGTAGCCGTAAAGTCCGGCCATTGGTACTTGGGGAGGTAGTGCGCCCACGAAGCGGTGTGCGCTACCATCTTCCGGTCTTTGCCCGGCTCTTTTATCCATATCTCAAAGTGGTCTACGTTCACCTCGTCGTTATACACCAGCCGTTTTTTGTTTTCGCTGCTCATGCTCCACACCATCTTCAAGTCCACCAGCGTGGCGCACTCGTTTACAGCTTCCACCGTAAAGTCCATCGGGGTGACAGGCTTAACGGAGTAGGCATTTTGTTTTTTGGTGGTCAGCAGCGTGCGGTACAGGGTAATGTCGGTGGCGGTTGTCTTTGCCGTACCTCTAAGCAGGAGCGAAGACCCGCCCATCCACGCCTCGTCGTGCGAAAAGCTGGCTTTCACGTTGGTGGCAGCGTTGCCCGATGCGTCGGTAATGAGCCAACGGTAGGTGGGCGTCATGTCCTGAGCCGAAAGGTTGTACCAGCTGCCAAGGGTTTTAATGCTCCTGTCGTAGTAGTTCAGCCCGTTGCCAAGGTTAAAGCTGGTGGCAAAGGGCAAGCTACCCTGCACGGTAGACCGCTCGGTGATGTGCTTCGCTATCCCGTGAAAATTTTTCAGGTAAGCGTCGTTGTCAATGCTGTTAGTACCACCGCTAAGAATAGGGCTTGCTTCTGCATCCTTGGGGTTTTGGGTTTTACCGGAAAAAAACCACTCCAGCCTGTCCTGATAGTTTTTCTGTATGCTCTTCAGGTCTACGCCGGAGCGGTGCTGAAAAAAGCGATTCAGCTTATGCTCGCCCCATAGAGCAATGCTCACCTCCCTGTGGATATCCAGCGAAGGGAAGAAGTTTGGCTTGATTTGCACCAGCCACATTCCGCCATACACATCCAGCGCGCCGTTGGGAGCGCCTATAGCTTTGGCGCGGTTAACGGTTTCTTTCAGCTGAGTTTCCCCCCAGCCGTAGTCCAGCATAAAAACGTCCGAAACAAACTTTCCGGTTTTGCTGTCGTAAAACCACTCATCATTATTGTTGCTCAGCGAAAACCGGCTGCCGTGATTCCGCCCATTGTTGCTGACCGAGTTGTACCAGCCTATGTGGAAAGAGCTATAGCTTCTGTCTTGGGCAATATCGTACAGCTTTTGGTGCAGCGCCTTCATGTCGGAAGAGGCGGAACTGTAAAAGCACTCGGAGTTGTAGTTAATGCCGTCCATCCCAAAGTACTGCATAATGTCCATTATGGGCTTTGCGTAAATGTAGCTGCCCGAGCTGTCCTTTTTGGTCATCAGCTCAATCTTGTAGGCGTTGCCGTCCTGAGCCTTCGTTTTTCCCGGAATGTACTCCCAGTCCCACTCAAAAAACCACGAGCTAAGCACCGAAACGCCATGCTTGTGCGCCGCATCGGTGTAGGCTGCCGGAGCGGTAAACAGCGGGTTGCTCCAGTTGCCGTGCACCTTCACGTAGGGCCACAGGCTGAAAACATCCTCGTCGAAGTTGCCGCTGGGCAGGCCTGTCAGCAGGTCGTTGCCTCCTATCGGTATGTTGGCAAACAGCGAGCGGCGGGGGTCAATGCTGGTGTCGAGCTGCGTAGCCCTGTCCACAATTACCGTGCGGGGGCGAACGTGCGAGCGCTTAAACTCAACATCCTTGAGCTTCGTGGGGTCTGCCGGTATTCCATCCTTAAACCATATCAGGAGGGAATCCATGTCTTGATTTTTCCAGTCAACGTATGATTGACGCTGAGCATGTAGCGGCGGTTGTAGCAGCAGCGAGGCTGCCACCATAAAGAGTATTCGCTTCATAACTATTGGTGTTTTTTGCTGTTAATCGAATTTGAATTTGTTGTTGTCTGTATTATTGTTGATGCAGTGAAAAATTTCAACCCTTAGCTCTCAAAAAGCAGCACATCGGCAATAGCCCAATAGTAGCTGCCGTCGCGGGCGGGGCTTGCACCCTCTATGGAGAACATCATTTGCAGCTCCGTACCTTCCACCCCGTTGGGAAATGGCTTGACCCCAAGGCTTGCGTTGTTTGCCGCGTCCCAAACCTCAAATGTTTGCGTAAGGTCAACAACCCACTCGTTGTCATTCGGGTCGGAGGTAAAGGTGTGCTTTCCCAGCTTTACGCACTTCCCGGTGTTGTTGTCCCAAAACTCAAGGTACATGGTACCGCTCTGGAAAATTTTCCGCCCCTGCTCGTCCGTGTAGAAGCCGCGCGTCACAACAAACTTCTTAAACGTGCTCGTCCCGTCAAGGTTGGCCGCCCACACGCCCCAGGTGGTTTCCTTTTTGGGAATGGGAGGGCCTCCCAAAACCCAGTCGGGCACTGTTTCGGAGCAGCAGTCGCCGGCCACCCACTCCTTGCCGTACACGCCTCTCAGGAAGGTCACGCCCGGGTAGCGGTCGCGGGTAAACGTCTTCTCCAACCTGTACACCCATGCGGTGGACACGTCGCCGTCCCAAACCTTGCACGACACGTAGCGCGGATCCTCCTTCGTATTCATTTCCGTGAGGATGTTGCAGAGATTCCAGTCGCAGGAGTGCCCGGGAAACGTCCGCGCCGTGGTAACCCGTATGCTGTCCGCCCGCTGCGACCCGTCCGTAGCCGTTGCCTTTATGAAGGCGTAGCTCGATGTTGCCTTCACGGTCACCATGCCGGTATTTTCGTCAACGGTGGCCACGCCGGTGTTGGACGAGGTGTAGCGCAGCTTCCTGTTCACGCCGCCGCTCACCGTAAAGTACCGGCTAACGTCCACCGGCTTTCCCGTTTCAAAGCGCTGAAAGTATATGGTTTTTTTACCCGCCACGTCTCCCGTCACCTTCGTCACCCAATCGGGGGCGGGGCTTACCTTCACGTAGAACGGCTGCACCTTGAGGGTATCGGCGGTGGCGGCATGGCTGCTCAGCACCAGCGCCTCTATCACGCCCACGCCGTCCAGCACGCCCTGTAGCACGCCGACGTCGGAGAAGGTGAAGTAGCGGGTATTCTTCGGCACAAACTTTACAGTGTACTCCGGCTTGCCGGGTGTTACCTGCACGTGGCTGCGCGACACCATAAACTCCTCGTTGGCCACCACGCGGAAGGTATCGTTCACGTAGTTTTCGTGCCCCACAATGCTCACCATCATCCCCACCACGTTGACGGTGATTATTTTCGAGGCCAGCGTTTTGCCGTCTTCGGCCAGCACCCTGATGGTTATCTCGCCCACATCGTCGCCCTCCTTAATGCCCGTCAGCAGGCCGTCGGAGGTAAACGTAAAGTACTCGTTGCTCTCCGGCGACAGCTCCAGCTTGTAGTACTGACGCGGGTTGATTTCCACCCGCAGATTATCTGCGCCAATGGTAACAGGCGAGCCCAATATCACGCTGAATACTCCGTTAGAGTATTGGGGGTGTGTAACGGTAACCTCCACGGTAGTACCCGTTCCCTTTTTGCTGTCCGCATCCTTGTTGTCATCTTTGCACGAGGCAAAGCCAAGCGCAAGAAGCAGCGTAGCGGCAAATGTTGAAAAAGTTCTCATCATAATCATCATTTAAAAATAAGATAATAAAATAGTAAATAAAGTGTCTGCAATATGCAGTACACATGCCAAATATCAATACAACAACATAATAAATACAATTCAAGTGTAGCAAAAAAACACCAATACAAGCCGATATTATCGCATAATACACCTCTTATCGCCCAATATTAATAAAAATATTAATTAATATCCGATTGCTGTCACAGCAGCGTATAAAAAATGAAAAAGGCGACTTCAAAAATAAATACCTTTCACACAATAATATGCAAATATCTACGTTATGCAGCAGAGCAAATAAAGCAAAGTGGTTATACTACGTATCGGCTCATTTTTTCGCGAAGATAATAAAATATTTTACATATCATATTAGCGCAAAATGTTAAAGCTGAATTTTTTAACAATAATTTTTTGTATCTTACTGATTTATAGTATTATACAAATGCACGGTAACATCCTATCATTTAGCAAATTTACAGATGACATACCCACACTATTCATTAATTATTTAAGTAACCATCGTCAAACAGCGCACTTCATCCACACTCCACCTTGCGCGCTCCCGCCATTCCGACGGCTGCGCGCAAGGCACGAGCATTGCTTGCCTGAGCTGTGGTTTTTTTGATCTTGGTGATTTACGGTGATTGCTGACGCGGTACTTCCGGTACTCCCGCTTCTCCCCCTTCCCACCGCGCGCCCCCCCTCGTCATTCCGTAGCGCAGCGCGCGAGGAACGAGCAAGCGCAGCGGAGGAACTTCAGCCCCTACCCGCGACAACAAGCAACGGGAGGAAGAAGAAGAAAAAGTAGTGCGCCAGCAATCACATTGAAATCACCAAAATCAAAAAAATCACAGTTCAGACAACGACGACAACGATGCGGGCAGAATGACGGGCTGCGCGCAAGGCACGAGGAGAGAGTGTGTGTGAAGTTTGTACGTGTTTACATGTCGAGCTTTGGCCGCTGCTGCATTGTTCATTACTCATTATTCGCTACCCAATGTGTAATTTGAAAATTATCATGTACCTTTGCATCGAAAAAAAATGAAAAAGGAATCCCACATATTTCGCCTGCTGCTACTCGCTGTACTCGTGCTGCCCATTGCGTCGTTGGCGCAAAAAGCGGGCGCGTGGCGCGACCACTTTGCCTACACGCAGGGCGTGGACGTGCTCGTGCAGGGCGACCAGGTGATATGCGCAACGTCGGCGGGGCTTATCTTTTTTGACGGCGAGGTAGAAAAAATCTCCAAGGTGGCAGGACTGAGCGACTTTGGGCTGACGGCGACGCTGTACGACGCGCCAACCGGCTGCCTCTTTGTGGGGTACGACAACGGCAGCATCGACGTGCTCCGCAGCGTCGACCTGCGCAAAATCCGTCAGGGCAACCAAACGAAAAACATTGATACGTGGCGGCGTTTTGTCACGCACGGGCGCAAAGCCATCAACCGCTTTCTACGTGTGGACGACATGATTTTTGTCGCTACCGGCGCGCAGATTCTGGAGATAAAAAACGAGGAAATACGCGCCAACTACTCCATCGACGAAAACAACGACACGCTTGCCGTGCATGACTTGGCGCTGCTTGGAAACACAATAGCGGCCGCCACGCCGAAGGGCTTGTACGTGGCGGACAAAAACAGCGCAAACCGCTTCAACTTTTCCAGCTGGCAGCGCAAGCTGACAGGCAACGTTGTTTCGCTCGCCGTAAGCAACGGCACGCTGTACGCGCTGCAAGCCAACGGCGCGCTACAGGCCACCGATGATTTGCAAAGCTTCGTCGCCAAAGGCAGCTACCCGAATCCCCGCGCGCTGAGCGCTACCGCCGACGGCGACCTCTGGGTGGCCACGAAAGCTGCGCTGTACAACGTTGGCCATCCGCAAAAAAACGTGCTGAGCTACGGGCTACCTTCGTTCAGCCCGCAAAAGGTGGCCGTCTTCAAGTCCGGCGTTTGCATTGCAGACGCCGCGCTGGGGCTGGTGGCGAGCTCCGGCGGCGCATTTGTGCAGGCGCAGCCCAACGGCCCGCTGAAAAACCAAACGCTCGCCCTCTGCGAGCACGGCGGCAAAATTGTTGCCGTGGCAGACGGGGCGCTGAGCACAATGGAAAATAAGAGCATTTGGACGGGTATCACAAGCAGCCTGCTGACGAACGCACCCAAAGCGGTAGCAATAAACCCGAAAAATGCAGCCGAAACGCTTGTGGCAACGCCAGACGGCGTGGCGCGATTTAGCGGCGGCGCAGCGGAAAAATCCATAGCGGGTGAAGATGTGCGCACCATAGCCTTCGACCCCAACGGAACACTTTTTGCCTTTGCCTCGCAAAGCGCAACCCCCGTGTGGCAGCGCAACGCCGACGGCTCGTGGAACGGAATGGCAGGCGGCAACCTGAGCGGCAAAATGCTGAGAAAAGCGTCGCTTGCCGGTAGAACTTTTTGGGGAATAGCAGAGCCTAACCAGCTCTACCTCTACTCCTCCGGCGCAGACCCTGCCGTTGCCGACGACGATAAGGCCTCCGTTGCTCCGGTGAGGGTAAGCGTTGACGAAACGTTTTCGGTAGGCAGCGTTTACGCGCTTGCCGCCGACCGGAACAATGAGGTTTGGCTGGGGACAGACAAGGGCGTTGTTGTTTACAGCGCCTTTAGCGACCCGTTTGCGAATGTTCCGCTGGGGCAGCGGATAAAAATTCCCACGGAAATACCGGGTCAGGCGGCGTACCTGCTACAGTACGAGCGGGTTACGGCGGTGGCGGTGGATGGCGGCAACCGCAAGTGGTTTGGCACGCGCGACGCCGGCGTATTTTTGCAGTCTAAGGACGGCGTGGAGCAGCTGCACGCGTTCAACGCGCAAAACAGCCCGCTGCCCTCAAACAACGTGGTGGACATTGCCGTAAACAGCCAAACGGGGGAGGTGATTTTCGCCACAGACAAGGGCATGGTTGGCTTCTACGGCGACGCTATCGCCGGAAAGTCCGGCTTCGACGAGGTGAAGGTTTACCCCAACCCTGTACGCCCCGACATGAGCCTGGTTACCATCACCAACCTCATGGAGGACGCTTCGGTGAAGATAACAGACGTGTCGGGCAACCTTGTATTTTTTGCCACCGCCAACGGCGGGTCAATCACGTGGAACGTGCAAAACCTTGGCGGGCGGCGCGTGGCCACCGGCGTTTACCTCGTCTTTCTGGCCGACCGGTTGGGGAAGGAAACAAAGGTGGTGAAGCTGCTGGTGGTCAACTGAGCTGAGCAAAGATGTTCAAGCGTCAAACGTTGCGCTAATTCAAATTTCAGAGTAGAAAACAAAAAATGGTAAAGCTTCGCGGCATAGTGCTGCACAGCATCAAGTACGGCGAATCGAGCGTTATTGCGTACATCTACACCGACCTGCACGGGCGGCAAACCTACATGGTCAACGGCGTGCGCGGCGCTAAGCAGCGACGGAGGTCATCGCTCATACAGCCGCTTTTTTTGCTCGACATCGAGGCGTACCCCGAGCGCAGGCGGGGCAGCATGTGCCGCATGAAGGAGTTTTGCGCAAGCGTGCCGCTGCAAAGCCTCCCCTTCGACGTGCACAAGAACGTAATAGCGCTCTTCATTGGCGAGGTGCTCTACAAGCTCATCCGCGAGGAGGAGCAGAACGAAGCCCTGTTTGACTTTTTGCACCGCCACATCCTGCTGCTCGACGAAATGGAGCATGGCGTGGTTGGCTTTCACCTTTACTTTTTGGCGCAGCTGGCGCGGCATCTGGGGTTTTTCCCCGGCAACGCCTACAGCGAAGAGTACTCCTACTTCGACATGAAAAACGGCGTGTTTGTGCCCTTTGCGCCGCAGCACGGCGTATTTATGGACAAGCCGACGTCGGCGCTGCTGGGCGAGTTTATCGGCGCAACGTTCAACGACCTGCAACACATGCGCGCCTCGCGAGAGCATCGAAACATGCTGATGCACAAGCTACTTGACTACTATTGCTCTCATCTGGGCATGGCCAACCCTATTCGCTCGCTGGCGGTGCTGGAGGAGGTGTTTGCGTGAGCTAAGAGATTAATTTACTATGAATTATACACCATGAACTTCAAAGAACTTCAAATTCATACCCGTGCCATTGCCGGTGAAACGCCGCTCAAGCTATGAGTTATGATGAATTTCATTGTCCATAGCTCATGATTAAAAAAATCATAACCAATGACTTACAGTTAAACAAAATTACAATCTAAAAAATTAAAGTCAACGCTATGTTTTCAGGAATTGTAGAAGCCACCGCAAGGGTGGCCGCGCTGGAGCGCGAAAAGGAGAATCTGCACATCACGCTCAAATGTTCCTTTGCTAATGAGCTGAAGGTAGACCAGAGCATTGCCCACAACGGCGTGTGCCTCACGGTGGTGCGCCGCGACGACAGCACGTACACCGTGACCGCCATTTTGGAAACGCTGCAAAAGTCAAACCTCGGCCTGCTCAAGCTGGGCGACGAGGTGAACGTGGAGCGCAGCATGAAAATCGACAGCCTCCTCAACGGACACCTCGTGCAGGGGCATGTTGACCAAACCGCCGTGTGCACCGACGTGCGGGAGGCCGACGGCAGCTGGTACTTCACCTTTGCCTACGACCCCGTCGCCGGAAATATTACGGTGGAAAAAGGCTCTATTGCCGTGAACGGCGTGAGCCTCACGGTGGTAAACTCGCAGCACGGCAGCTTTCAGGTGGCCATCATCCCCTACACATACGAGCACACCAACTTTCACGCCATCAGGAAGAACACGGTGGTAAACTTGGAGTTTGACGTCGTTGGGAAGTACATTGCCAAGCTCGCGCAGCTGTACATGTCGCCTGCCGACGGGCAGTAGCAATCCGCTTCCGCCCAGCTGCTGTTGATGCGTCGCCGCCACCACCGGCTCCAAAGGAGAGGCGGCAGAGGCGAAACCTCCGCCGCCCTGATGCGCGTTACAGGTAGGAAAAGCTGCTGCCGCCGATAAACTCGCGAATGATTGAGTTGGGCGGGATTCCGCGCTCGTGCTCTGGGTTGATGAACTCGAAGTAGCTGAGGAACTTGAGCAGCCGGCAGGCCTCCACGTAGGCCGCGTCGTTGGGGGGGACGCGGTAGAGCATCGGCTCGGCGTACTTGCGGAGCACGTTGAGCTCGTACAGCAGCGACGAATTGAACATGATGTCGGCGTTTTCCTGAAAAGGGAAAATGTTTTTGTCCTCCCCGCGCCGCACGCTTGTCCAGCGGTGGAGCGTTGCCCGCGCGTCGTGTCCCCGAAAAAACGCATCGCGCACGAGGCGGCGCACCAGCCGGTTGTCGGTGGTCGATATGCGGTTGTTCTCGTCGAGGTTGATGAACGTGAGCGCCGAGGCGTAAATCCGAAGCTTGTTCTTGAGGCTGATGGCCTCGGTGAGCTTGGGGTTGAGCGCGTGGATGCCTTCTACGATGAGAATATCCTTTTCGCCCAACTCCATGTGCGTGCCGGTGTAGGAGCGCGTGCCGGTGTCGAAGTTAAACTTGGGGAGCACCACGCGCTTGCCGTGCAGCAGCTGATCGAGGTGCTCGTTGAAGAGCGGCAGGTCTACCGCGTTGATGCTCTCAAAGTCGTGCTCGCCGTGCTCGTCGAGCGGCGTTTGGTCGCGGTCAACAAAGTAGTTGTCCATTTCGAGCACCTTGGGTATAAACCCCGCCACCTTGAGCTGTATGGACAGACGCTTGGAGGTTGTTGTCTTTCCGCTCGACGAGGGACCCGCTATCAGCACCAGCTTTACGTCGCCGCTGCGCGACGAGATGTTGTCGGCAATCTGCGCATACTTCTTCTCGTGCAGCGCCTCCGATACCTTGATGAGCTCGTCGCCGTCGTTGCGCTGTATCAGCTCGTTGATTTGCCCCACCGCGCCGGCCTGCAAAATATCCACCCACAGCTTGTGCTCCTGAAAAATGTCGAACATCTTTTTTTGAACTACAACGCTCTCCAGCGTCGCCGGGTTGTCGGCCTTTGGAAACATCAGCAGCATCCCCTTGTAGTAGGGAACGAGGCCAAAGCTGCTCAGCGCGCCGGTGCTCGGAGCCAACGGTCCGTAGAAGTGGTCGGCGTATCCGTCGAGGTAGTAAACCGATGTGTAGAGCTTGCCGCGCGTTTGCTGCAAGCGGGCTTTCTCCACGTACCCCTGCCGCTGAAAAATGGCGATAGCCTCCTCCGTCTGCACCTTAGTTTTTTCAAAGGGCAGGTCGGCGGCAACGAGCTCGCGCATGTGCCTGGCGATGTCCGCCACCATTGGCACGCCAAAGCCCGGAGCGTTTTTCAGCTCGCAGTAGAAGCCATTGGAGACGGAGTGCTTCACGCTGAGGGCGCACTCCTGACAGGTATCCTTAACGGCCTTTTGCAGCAGGAAGGTGAGCGAACGCTGGTAGCACCGCTTCCCGTCGGGGTGCGAGTAGTCGATGAATCGGACGGTTTGCGGCACTGACGCCTCGTACCACAGCTCCTTGAGCAGGTTGTTGGCCAGCGCAGCGAGGATGGGCGAGCCAAGCCGGATTTCCTGGTCTTGCGCTATTTGCAGCAGCGATGTGCCCGGCTCGTAGGCTTTGGTCACCCCGTTGTTTTCGCAGTAAATATTGATAAGCTTCATGTTGACAAAAGTTAGGATGATTCTGTTACGCACAAATGTACGCGATTTTTTTGAATTATCCGCACAAAGCCCCCCGTCATTCCGTAGCGCAGCGCGCGAGGCACGAGCAAGCGCAGCGGAGGAACCTCAGCCCCTACCCGCAACGACAATGGTGAGCGGAATGATAGCGTAGTAGTGGGCGGAAATGGTGCATCAGCAATCGCCGTAAATCAAAAAAATCACAGCACAGACAAAGCCACCGGCGGCGCACGAGGAAGAGAAGAGAAAAGTAGGTGAAGTTTATACGTGTCTACATAGCCGGCTTTAAATGCTGCTGCACTATTCACTATTCACTATTCACTATTCACTATTCACTATTCACTATTCAACCAATCATAACCAACGTAAAGTTAGCCATATACAGCTTTAAACCGGCAGCAGGCGCGAACAAAAAACTAAATTCTTATCGCCCAAAGAAAAATTCTTCCTAAATTTGCACCCCTGAGTTGCACTTATGTAGCTGAATCTACACTTGGCAAATCGGCACGCAGTAGCAATGTATACTTTTTTTATACCACCACAGCAATATGAGCATTGAAATTTCAGAGCAGGAGCTTGTGCGGCGGCAGTCGCTGGATAAGATTCGCGAAATGGGCATAGACCCTTACCCGGCTGAGGGTTTCGACGTTAACGCAAGCAGCGCACAGATAGCCGGAGAGTACTCGCCCGAAAAAAACAACTTTCAGGACGTGCGCATTGCGGGGCGCATCATGAGCCGTCGCATCATGGGCAGCGCCTCGTTCTTTGAGCTGCAAGACGAACAGGGGCGTATTCAGGTTTACGTGCGCCGCGACGACATTTGCCCCGCCAACGACGAGGAAAAAAAAACCTACAACACGCTCTTCAAAAAGCTGCTCGACATTGGCGACATCGTGGGGGTAAAGGGCTACGCTTTCACCACCCAAACGGGCGAGCTCTCCGTGCACGCCAGGGAGCTTAAGCTGCTGTCGAAGTCCGTTCGTCCGCTGCCCATCGTGAAGGAAAAGGACGGGCAGGTCTACGACGCTTTTACCGACCCCGAAAAGCGTTACCGCGAGCGCTACGTAGACTTAGTGGTAAACCCGCAGGTGCGCGACGTTTTCGTAAAGCGCACTAAGCTCGTTGGGTCAATGCGCGAGTTCCTGAACGCGCTGGGGCTGCTTGAGGTCGAAACCCCCATCCTGCAACCGCTGTACGGCGGCGCAGCCGCACGCCCCTTCAAAACGCACCACAACACGCTGGACATGACGCTCTACCTCCGTATAGCCAACGAGTTGTACCTCAAAAGGTTGATAGTTGGAGGGTTTTCGGGCGTGTACGAGTTTGCCAAGGATTTTCGCAACGAGGGGATGGACAGATTCCACAACCCCGAATTTACGCAGATGGAGGTTTACGTGGCCTACAAGGACTACAAGTGGATGATGAACACTGTGGAGGCTATGGTAGAAAAGGTGGCGGTAGACCTGCACGGCTCTGCCGAGGTGCAGGTGGGGGAAAACCTCATCAGCTTCAAGCGTCCGTGGAAGCGCTTCACCATGTTCGAGGCCATTGAGCATTTCACCGGCGTCGACGTCTCAGGAATGGACGAAGCTGCGCTGCGCGAAACGGCCGAAAAGCTGGGCGTGGAAACAGACTCCTCTATGGGCAAGGGGAAGCTCATAGACGAAATCTTTGGAGAATGTTGCGAGGCCAAGCTCATACAGCCCACGTTCATTACCGACTACCCGATAGAGATGTCGCCGCTGGCCAAAAAACACCGCGACAACCCGGAGCTGGTGGAGCGCTTTGAGGCCATCTGCAACGGCAAGGAAATTTG
This sequence comes from Prevotellaceae bacterium, assembly GCA_031255195.1. Taxonomy (GTDB): domain Bacteria; phylum Bacteroidota; class Bacteroidia; order Bacteroidales; family UBA932; genus JAITMY01. The sequence goes on from JAIRSZ010000121.1 coordinate 20,434, forward strand.
CAACGCCTACAGCGAGCTCAACGACCCCATAGACCAGCGTCACCGCTTCGAGGAGCAGCTGCTCCTCGCCAAGCGCGGCGACGAGGAGGCCATGCTGCTGGACGAAGATTTTTTGCGCGCCATAGAGTACGGTATGCCGCCCACCGCCGGGCTGGGCATCGGCGTCGACCGCCTGTGCATGATTATGACCGGCGTGCCGTCAGTGCAGGATGTGCTGTTTTTTCCGCAAATGCGACATGAAAAAAAGACGGTAAAGGACGAGCCTGAAGCTTACGCCGCCATAGGCGTGCCGACGGAGTGGATTCCGGTGGTGCAGAAAATGGGCTACCTCACTGTGGAGGCCATGCGGAAGGCGTCGCCGGGCAAGCTCTTCAACGACCTGTGCGGGATGAACAAAAAGCACAAGCTGGGGCTTGCCAACCCCACCGCAGACGAGGTGAAAAAGTGGGTGGAAGTACAAGCGTCGTAAAAAAATGTCGCCCGTAATTTTTATGGATTTAATCCGTCAGGAGTGAAAAAAACTATGCAAAAGCACATCTACTTCATTGCAGATATGCACCTTGGCCTGCCGCTTTACGACCCCGCCGAGCGGGAGCGCAAGGTGGTGCGGTGGCTTGACTTTGTGAAGGATTCGGCGGCAGCGGTGTACATCCTTGGCGATGCGTTCGATTTTTGGTGGGAGTACAAGTACGTGGTTCCGCGGGGGCACGTCCGGTTTCTGGGCAAGCTGGCGGAGCTCACCGACGGCGGCGTGGCGGTGCACTTCTTTGCCGGTAACCACGACCTCTGGGTGCGCTCCTACCTGCACGAGGAGTGCGGCGTTACCATGCACAGCGCGTCGACGGAGGAGGTAACCCTTGGCGGGAAAAGCTTCCTCCTTGCACACGGCGACCGGCTTGACAGCGGCGCTCCCGCGGCGCTTACGCTTCTTCAGCGAATTTTTGCCAACCGCTTTTTGCAGCGACTTTTTACCATGCTGCACCCTCGGTGGGCTTTTGCCTTTGGCTATGCGTGGAGCAGAAAAAATCGCCTCTCAAAGGGCATTGCCGTCCCCTTTCGCGGCGAAGAGGAGGTGCAGTACAAGTTCGCGGCGCAGGCGGCGCAGCGCAAAAAAATCGACTACTTCGTATTTGGCCACCGCCACACGCCGCTCGTAGCAGCGCTGCCCAACACCGGCGCGCAGCTCGTGCTGCTGAGCGATTGGATTACCGGATCTACCTACGCCGACTTTGACGGAGAAACGCTAACGCTGAAAACGTTTGACTAAAAAAACTACCGCACCCTTGTCACCCGACTCAAACAGCTCTTGCAACGTGCCGCAAGCCGCAAAGGAAGGCCTGCGGGCTGCCCTCAAAACTGCCCGGTGGATGGTTTGCCTCACGGTAGCCATTTCGTTTGGCGTGATGCTGCTGCAATACTTTGGCGTTATTGCGCTGGTATCGCGCTGGCTCACGCCGCTCTTTCTGCACATCGGGTTGCAGGGCGAGGCCGCGCTGGTCTTCATAACCTGCACGCTGATAAACCACTACGCTGCCATTGCCATTATCGAAACCATTGGATTCGACGCGCGCTCCATCACCATCCTGGCGCTCATGTGCCTCTGCGCGCACAACCTGATTGTCGAAACTGCCATACAGAAAAAAACAGGCGCATCGGCCGTGCGCATGGTGGCCATACGCCTGCTGTTTGCGGTGGCAGCGGCGGCTATGCTCAACGCCATCCTGCCCGACGCCGCAGCCGATACGTCCATGAAGAAAATTCAGCTGGTGGAGGACAACTTCCTGGTGGTGCTGACGCATTGGGCGCTCAGCGCGCTGTCGCTAACGGTAAAAATGTTTACCATTATTGTGGCGCTCACCGTGCTACAGCGCGTGCTGGCCGAGCTTGGGGTTATCCGCCGAATGTCTAAGCTGCTCCGCCCGCTCCTCAGGCTGTTCGGGCTTCCGGCAAAAACCTCCTTCCTGTGGATTGTGTCGCAAACCCTGGGGCTGGCCTACGGCGCGGCGGTGATGGTGGAGGAAAAAAATTCGGGCAAGGTGGGCAAGCGGGACATGGACCTGCTCAACCACCATATAGCGGTATCGCACAGCAACATCGAGGACGTAATGCTGTACTTCTCCGTGGGCGCATCGCTGTTCTGGATGCTTGCCCTGCGCACCGCTTTTGCCGTGGCGGTGGTGTGGGAAAGGCGGCTTGTGCAGCAGCTGCGCCGGCGGAGCGCCAAAAGCTAAAAGCGCGCTAAAAGCGCAAATCGGAGGTAGAAAAAATCATTCCAGAACGGAAAAATTTGGGCGGCAGCACGGCAAACGTAGCAAATATTTTTGTACATTTGTACCGGCGAATAGCTTGGGAAAAGCCTCACGGTGAGGCCTGCGCTAAAAAAAGGCTGCCCTGGTTTTTGACATGAAAAGGAGCACGAAGAAAGCATTTCCCCGAATTTCCCTCTCGCTCGGCTTTTACCATTGCCGGGGAGATGCGCGGCGAGCGGCTTTGCGCGGCCTCAAAAAAAATATTCAAGTAAAAACAGATTTAAAATTAAAATATACGCATAAATATAGGTTTAGATATAAGTTTAGATATAAAACGAAAAACAATTTGTATGATGTAGAAACATAGCAGCTGAAAGAAATATAAAAGCGTTAGCTTTGCTCGGTCACTGAAACTTAGGAAATTTCAAGACCACAAGAGTAAGTCGACGCTCACGTCTGTTTTTGACGTGGGCTTACTTATTTTGTGGTTAGGTATCCTAAGACCTCAGTGGCAAATAAGAGTGTAGTCCACGTTTTTTGTTGCTCAAAACGGACGTGTCCCCCATGAAAAAAAATGTTTTCCACATAGGCGAGGTAATACGGCAGAAGGTAAAGGAGCGCGGCCTGAGCGTCGTAGACTTTGCCGACGCCATCCACTGCACGCGCAGCCACGTGTACACCATCTACAGCCGAAAAGATATGGACGTTGAGCAGCTGGTGCAGATTTCAAAGGTGCTGGACTACGACCTCATCTCCGAGGTGTACCTCAACCGCCCCTCCCTAAAAAAGTACCTGGTGCTGCTCGAGGTGAACGAGCAGCAGCTGCAAACTCTCTCAGAGTTGCCCGTCAAATTTGTACAGCCCCTGTCGGAATAATCACACACTCCTGTCGGAAATATCACACACATTTATAGCGGTAAAACAGCGCAGAGGCAATACCTTTGCGCCATTGAAATTTATTCATAAGGCGCAACGCTGAAAAGCCAAAAGAGAGTAAGCAACCTTAAACCATTTTTCTTATCATGAAAAAAAATCGTTCAATTATCGCTGCCGCATTTATTGGGGCGCTCGTAATGTGTTCGTGTGGGGGGACTAAACAGGCAGTTGTTCAATCGCCTGTCCGTAAGGTAGACCCCACCATACCTCAAGGTGAAGAGGGCAAAATGGTGTCGCGCGACGACCCCGGCGGCACAAGCCTGGAGCGCACCATTATTCGCTGGAATTTTGAGTCAGACCCGAAAGGCGCTCGCGTCTTTTGGAGGGTTATCTCCAGCATCCCCGACCAGGTAAAAAACACCAACGAAACCTACCTGACCACCACGCCCTACGAGGAAACACGCTCGTTCAACATTCTGGGGTTGACCTACGAAAATTCGCGCGACGTGACAGTTGAAATTAAGGTGCGCCGCAAAGGGTACTATGACCAGGTGAAACGCTACAACGTGCGCCA
>JAIRSZ010000150.1 GCA_031255195.1 Prevotellaceae bacterium
TGCCCGAATATACGGACAGAGACTCGACGCCTTGGAGCGAACACAGGCGTTTCATCAAAACGATAACCATAGAGGAGGGTGTAACCTCCATTAGCGATTATGCTTTTGCCGGTTGCATCATTTTGACGGAAGCGGTCATTTCCGATTCGGTGACCATTATCGGCGCAAACGCTTTTTTTGAATGTTGCTCTCTGGAAAAAGTCGTAATAGGCAACGCGGTGAAAACTATCGGCTACGGGGCTTTTGCTTCGTGCTACAGCTTGGTTGAGGTTATCGTTGGTCGTTCGGTCGTTACTCTTGATACGTATGCTTTTGCAGAGTGTCCGTCCTTGCCCAAAATTGACCTCCCCGATACGGTAACCACCATGAAGAATGGGGCTTTTTACGGATGCTACAAGTTAGCCGAATTTACGCTCCCGCCTTTGCTGACCACCGTCAACGCCTTTGTTTTCCAGGGTCTTCCCATTGAAAAGATTGTCATTCACGATGCAATAACCACCATCATGAGCGGCGCTTTTTGGGCTTGTAAGTTGAAAAAAGTCGTCATAGGCAGCTCCGTAGACCGCATCGAAGACCATGCTTTTTACAAGTGCCCCTACTTAGCCGACGTCACCATTTCCGATTCGGTAACCACCATTGGCGAGTGGGCATTTAGCGAATGTTACAGCTTGAACAAAGTAGACATTGGCCGCTCGGTGGCAACCATGAATGAAAATGTTTTTGCCAATAGCGAAAACCTGACCACCGTGATTTGCCGAAATCCCGTGCCGCCAACTATCACCGCCGATCTGTTTTTCGACATCGACTTAAGCGGCTGCACGCTTAAGGTGTTGGCAAGCGCGGTGGACGCATACAAGGCAGCGCCTGCCTGGAAGGAGTTTGGATCTATAACAGGCATTTGATGCGGTTGAACTCTACGCGGCAGCTTTTTAGGTAAAAATGATGCGTGCTGTACCATAAAAAATAAATTTTATTTTGCAGCGGTTTGTCAGGATGCAAGTTTGCCCTTGCGAAAAACGTAATGGCGAATTTTAGCCCTCCAAGGATTCAAAAACAGGCGGGGCTACGGTCGAAGAGGTCTGGGAAAATATGTCACCAAAGAAAATTACAAATAAATAGCACAATTATGTCAGATATAAAAGTAAGCGAAGTTTCCGAAATTTTGAAGCGGCAGCTCGAAAACATCGACGTCAAGCTGGAGTTTGACGAGGTAGGGGTGGTGCTTCAGGTGAGCGACGGCGTGGCGCGCATCTACGGGCTGGCAAACGCCGAGGCCAACGAGCTGCTCGAATTTCAGGATGGAATGATGGGCGTGGTGATGAACCTCGAGGAGGATAACGTTGGCGCGGTGCTGCTTGGGCCAACCGACCGCATCAAGGAGGGTTTTTCGGTGCGCCGCACGGGAAAAATTGCCTCCATCAACGTGGGTGAAGGAATGTTGGGGCGGGTTATCGACCCGCTGGGCGAGCCGATAGACGGAAAGGGAGCTATTGTTGGCGAGCGCCTGCAAATGCCCCTGGAGCGCAAAGCGCCGGGGGTAATCTACCGCCAGCCGGTAAACCAGCCGCTACAAACAGGCCTGAAGGCGGTTGACGCCATGATACCCATAGGGCGCGGGCAGCGCGAGCTGATTATCGGCGACCGCCAAACCGGAAAGACGAGCATTGCGCTGGACACCATTATCAACCAGCGCGAGGGCTACCTCAACGGCGACCCGGTGTACTGCATATACGTGGCCACGGGGCAAAAAGGCTCTACGGTAGCCTCTATCGTCAACACGCTGCGCGAAAAGGGCGCGCTGGACTACACGGTGGTGGTGATGGCCACCGCCGCCGACCCCGCAGCTATGCAGTACTTTGCGCCGTTTGCGGGGACGGCCATCGGCGAGTACTTCCGCGATACGGGGCGGCACGCGCTGGTGGTTTACGACGACCTCTCGAAGCAGGCGGTGGCCTACCGCGAGGTATCGCTTATCCTGCGCCGCCCGTCGGGGCGGGAGGCGTATCCGGGCGACATATTCTACCTGCACTCCCGCCTGCTGGAGCGCGCTGCACGCATAAACACCCAGCAGGAAGTTGCCGAAAAGATGAACGACCTGCCCGAAAGCCTGCACGGTAAGGTGAAGGGCGGAGGATCGCTCACGGCGCTGCCCATCATCGAAACGCAGGCGGGCGACGTGTCGGCCTACATCCCGACGAACGTTATTTCCATCACCGACGGGCAAATTTTCCTCGAAAACGACCTGTTTAACCAGGGTGTGCGCCCTGCCATCAACGTGGGCATTTCGGTGTCGCGCGTGGGCGGAAATGCGCAGATAAAGGCCATGAAAAAGGTGGCGGGAACGCTCAAAATCGACCAGGCGCAGTACCGCGAGCTGGAGGCGTTCACCAAGTTCGGCAGCGATATTGACCCCATAACGGCGTTCACAATAGACAAGGGGCAGAAGAATACCCAGCTGCTCATCCAGCCGCTGTACCAGCCCATACCGGTGGAAAAGCAGGTTGCCGTGCTCTACTGCGGAACGCACGGCTTGCTGCGCAACATCAAAATTGAACAGGTGCACGAGTTTGAAAAGCTGTTTGTAGACATGCTGGAGGCTCAGCACAAAGAAGACATTCTGGAACCGATACGGAAAGGTATCCTTGACGACAGCGTGACGAACGCCATCGAAAAGGTTGCCGCCGAAACGGTGAAGATGATTGAAAAATCTTGAAATTTGAAGTATAAGTGGCACAGCTCAAAGAAATAAAAGAGCGCATAAGCTCCGTAAAAAGCACGCGGAAGATTACGTCTGCGATGAAAATGGTGTCCTCTGCAAAGCTCAGCCGGGCGCAGCGGAACGCCGCGGGAATGTTGCCCTACTCCGACGCCATGCACCACATCCTTCGCAGCGTGCTGTCGGTTGGCAGCGACTTTGAAACGTCGCTGGCCAAGCAGCGCACAGTGGAGCGCGTGGCCATTGTTGCGTTCTCGTCGGACAGCTCGCTGGCCGGTTCTTTCAACTCCAACGTGGTAAAGGAGCTGCGCAAAACGCTCAGCGCCTACGCGCATCTCCCCAAGGAAAAAATTTTTATATACACCATCGGCAAAAAGGTGTTCGAGGCGGCGGGTAAGCTGGGCTACACCGTTACCCAAAACTTTGAGGGGCTGGCCGCCAGGCCCAACTACGACGTGCTCGCGGCCTTTGCCGGAGAGCTCATTGCGCAGTTCAACGCGGCGGCGGTTGACAAGGTGGAGGTAATATACCACCACTTCAAGAGCGCCGGGTCGCAGGTACTTACGCGCGACGTCCTTTTGCCGCTCACGCTCGACGAGGAGCACGACGCGCCGAACGAGCAGGACGGGGGCATCCTGCCGGACTACATCGTAGAGCCGTCGGCCAACGAGGTGCTCGCGGAGCTGCTGCCAAAATCGCTCAAGCTCAAGCTCTACACCATGCTGCTCGACTCCAGCGCCTCGGAGCACGCCGCCCGCGTCGTCGCCATGCAGCTGGCCACCGACAACGCCGACGAGCTGATTGGCGACCTCACCATTGACTACAACAAATCGCGCCAGCAATCCATCACCAGCGAGCTGCTTGATATTATCGGCGGGTCGATGAAGTAGCCCAAAGCCGGCAGGGTTACACAGGCAGGTGCGCAGCTCCCCACCGAAGGAGCGCCCGCCCTGAGCAGCTGAGCGCAAACGCCGTCTGCGCCCTGAAAAGGGCAAATATGTCAGGGGGGACAATACGTTGGGCGTTTTTTAGCCCTCAAAAAAACAGCGATTC
>JAIRSZ010000172.1 GCA_031255195.1 Prevotellaceae bacterium
TAAGAGAAGAAGACGCGGCTGCAATTGCCGCCATTTACAGCTACTACATTACGCATACCGTCATTACGTTTGAAGCCGAGCCTGTTACGGCAGATGAGATGCGAGAGCGAATTGTTCGCATATCATCCGAATACCCGTATTTCGTGTACGAAAAAGACGGCGCCATTGCCGGTTACAGCTACGCGGCACAGTGGAAAAAGCGCAGCGCCTACTGCCACACGGTGGAGTCGGCTGTGTACGTCTCGCATAGGCACATGCGTCAAGGTATCGGCACGGCGCTTATGGGCAAGCTGATAGAGGCTTTGGCGCAAATGCGCGTACATGCAGTAGTAGCCTGCATCGCTATCCCCAACGACGAAAGCATTGCGCTGCACGAAAGGTTGGGCTTTACAAGGGTATCGCACTTCAGGGAGGTAGGGCGGAAATTTGAGCGTTGGCTCGATGTGGGAGACTGGGAGCTTGTGCTCGAAAATCAGTAAACCCGTCGCCTTGCGCCGAAGCAAAGCAATCGTCTCCCCACAGCAAACAAAGAAAAAATTTTCGATTTTTTTTGCAATTCAAAAATAAGAGCTATCTTTGCACCCCCTCACAAATACAATAACAAAGAGGGGAACATTGCGCATTGGGTAAAATGTCGCAAAATTGCCTTGTAACTGTAAATATAACACTTATAGCATATTTGACAGGCCAACTATGGATACTTTGAGCTACAAAACCGTATCGCAGAACTCTGCAACGGTGCAAAAAAATTGGGTGCTGGTAGACGCCACCAACGAGGTGGTGGGGCGCTTGGCTGCAACGGTAGCCTACATGCTGCGCGGCAAAAACAAGCCGGGCTTCACGCCACACGTGGACTGCGGCGATAACGTAATCGTTATCAACGCAGAAAAGATTCGCTTCACCGGCGATAAGATGACCAACAAGCAGTATGTCCGCCACACCGGATACCCCGGAGGACAACGCTTTACCACGCCTGCCGCGCTGCTGAAAAAAAAGCCTTTCGCGGTGGTAGAAAAAGCGGTGAAGGGTATGCTCCCAAAAACGCGCCTCGGCGCAGAGCAGTTCCGCAACCTCCACGTGTACGAGGGACCAGCGCATCCGCACGAGGCGCAAAAGCCTGTGCTCGTCAAGCTAAGTGAAATCAGGTAAACAATACTACACACACTATAACATAATGGCAGCAGCAGTTATAAACACTATCGGCAGAAGAAAATCCGCAATCGCCCGCGCGTACATGACCGTAGGGAGCGGAAAAATCACCATCAACAACCGCGAGCTGTCCGACTACTTTCCGTCGGGCATTTTGCAGTACGTCGTTACGCAGCCTCTGACGCTCACGGGCAACGAGGGTAAGTACGACATTAAGGTAAACCTCGACGGAGGCGGAGTAACGGGGCAAGCCGGCGCACTCCGCTTGGCCATAGCCCGCGCCCTGTGCGAGGTGGACAAGGAAGCCTACCGTCCGGCGCTAAAGTCGAACGGGCTGCTCACCCGCGATGCCCGCAAGGTGGAGCGCAAAAAGCCGGGTCGCCCGGGCGCACGCAAACGCTTCCAGTTCAGCAAGCGTTAACGATTGATTAGCGTAACCGTAAAAAAAGCACGGTGCAAGTTTACAAGCAGGGCAGACCAGCTACATGCCAACCGAATGGCAACTTAGCTGCTACTGCGCTGCTGCTTCGCCGCGATAAAACCTGCCAGACCAAGCCTCGCCTTGCTACTTGACGGGTTGACGAATGAGGTTTAAAAACAATTTTACCGTATAAAAACATAAACATAAAAATGCCACGTACAAACTTTGAACAGCTTCTTGAAGCAGGCGTCCACTTCGGACACCTGAAACGCAAGTGGAATCCGAGGATGGCTCCATACATCTTTATGGAGAAAAACGGGATTCACATCATAGACTTGCACAAAACCATCATAAAAATTGATGAGGCCGCCTCAGCGCTTAAGCAAATAGCGAAATCAGGACGCAAGGTGCTCTTTGTTGCCACCAAAAAACAGGCAAAAGACATTGTTGCCGAAAACGTAGCCAAAATCGGTATGCCCTACGTTACCGAGCGTTGGCCGGGCGGTATGCTCACCAACTTTCCCACCATCCGCAAATCGGTGAAGAAAATGGCGCAAATCGACAAGATGAGCGCCGACGGAACGTTCAACAACGTCTCGAAACGCGAACGCCTGCAAATTACACGGCAGCGCGCAAAACTCGAGAAAAACCTCGGTAGCATTGCCGACTTGTCGCGCCTGCCCGCCGCCATTTTTGTGGTGGACATCCAAAAAGAGGCAAACGCCGTGCGCGAGGCAAACCGCCTGAGCATTCCAGTTGTAGCTATGGTGGATACCTGCTGCAACCCCTCCTCCATCGACTTTGTCATCCCCGCCAACGACGACGCCACCAAATCTATTGCCTACATCGTAGAGGTGATGTGCAACGCCATTCAGGAAGGGCTGGAAGAGCGCAAGTTGGAAAAAGATAAAGAGGTGAAGGAAACGCCCAGACAGGAAGGCAGCGAAGAGGTACGCGAAAAAAATACCCGGCTGAGGTCGCGCAAGTCCAAAGCCGAAAAACAAGCAACAGCAGCAGCAGCAGAAACCGCCGCCACAACGACAGCGACAACAGCAGCGGCAGAGTAAAAAGTTTGTCATTCTTACACACAAAAAAAGAGGAGGAATATAGCTATGGAAATTAAAGCATCAGATGTTGCAAAGCTGCGCCAAATGACGGGCAGCGGAATGATGGACTGCAAAAACGCCCTGGTGGAAGCCAACGGCGATTTTACCCGCGCACAGGAAATTATACGCGAAAAAGGAAAGCTGGTTGCCAGCAAGCGCGCCGACCGCGAAACAAAGGAGGGCGCTGTAATTGCAAAAATTTCGGCCGACGCTACAAAGGGTATTCTGGTTTGCCTTGGCTGCGAGACCGATTTTGTGGCAAAAACCGAAGAGTTTCAGGCATTGGCTAAAAAAATTGCCGAGGCCGCGCTAACCAGCCTGCCCGCCGACGCCGAGGCGCTGCTCAACCTCAACGTGGACGGCACAGCCATTGCCGAGCTGATTTCGCAGCAAACGGGAAAAACCGGCGAAAAGCATCAGGTGGCCTGCTACGACAAGCTGGAGGGTGCACTGCTAACCCACTACAACCACATGAACGGCAAGGTGTCGTCGCTAGTTGCTTTCGGCAAGACGCTGACAGCGGAGGCAGGCAAGGATATTGCCATGCAGGTGGCCGCCATGAATCCCGTTTCGGTAAGCAAGGACGACTGCCCCAAAGAAGTTCAGGAGCGCGAGCTGAAAATAGGACGCGAGCAGGCCAAACTCGACGGCAAACCCGAAAACATGATAGAAAAAATTGCGATGGGCAAGCTCAACCGCTTCTTCAAAGACAGCACGCTGCTGTCGCAAGACTTCATCAAGGATAGCAAGATTACCGTGGGGGATTACCTCAAGAACGTTGACAAAGACGTTACGGTAACATCGTTCAAACGTTTTTCGCTGAACGATTAGGCGTAAGCCATTTCACAAAACCACACACGCATTAAAATCGGAACGAGGTTGGCAAGCTTCGCTCCGATTTTTTTTTTGCATTGTCCGGTGGCAGCGCAAAATCATATATAAACCACCATTAAACGTATTGTTTTACCTTTGCGCTCTTTGCGTATCCACCTTTGCGTTCTTTGCGGTTTAATATTTTTCTCACCGCAAAGGGCGCAAAGGTGCGCAAAGGGCGCAAGCAAAGCTGCAAAAAGTAAACATTTTGCATAATTTGCCAAGTGGAAAAAAACGTGGCGCATTTTTTTTTGATTAAAACTTCCGAAAAAATCTGTAGGATGTCACATTAAGGTCAGAAAATAAGCTCAACAAAACATTGATGCTATCACTATTTTTCTTACTTTTACGCCCTCAACGCCGGTTGACTTTTAGCGCGTCAACAGATACCGACGTTGTCACTTTAACAACTTTATTCATACGTGCTTATGAAAAAGATTTTTCTCCTTCTGCTGCTTCCGGCAGGAGCATACTCCGGCGCTTACGCGCAGGATTCTTTTGAGGAATTTAAAAAGCAAACCCAGCAGGAGTTCAACACCTTTAAGAGCCAAACGGACAAAGAGCTCAAGGAATTTCGCGACCGCGCCAACGCCGAGTTTGCCGAGTTCATGCGCAAGCGGTGGGAGGAGTTTAACCTGCTTCGGGCAATTCCCATACCGCCATCGCCGGATCCTGTCGTTCCGCCGGTCGTTGACCCCAAAAAGAAGCCCACGAGCGATCCCATTCCGTTTGAGGAGGTTGTCCCCGTGCCGCAGCCGGTGATTCCGCCGCAGCCAATTGCGCCCATGCCGCCGTCGCCGCAGCCGGCAAAGGAGAAGTTCTCCTTCCTGTTCTACAACACCGAATGTAAGGTTGACCTGAAACCCGACCAGCGAATACGGCTGTCCGACCTGTCGGAGCAAACCGTTGCCGATGCGTGGGAAAAGCTGTCGGATAGCCGCTACAACAACATGGTTGGCGACTGCCTCGACCTGCGCCGGAAGCTTAAGCTCTGCGACTGGGCATACATCCAGCTGGTGAAGCAAATGTCCGAAAAGTACTACGCATCGGCCACCTCCAGCGAGGCCACGCTGCTCCAAATGTACATCCTCTCCCAATCGGGCTACAAAGTGCGGCTGGCAAGGGCGGGCGAAAGGCTGGCGCTGCTCGTTCCCTCCCGTCAAACCATCTACACCTACTCCTACGTCAACATCGACAACCTGAAATACTACCTGCTGGATAAGTCGCTCAGCGGGAAGGCGCTTTACGTCTTCAACCACGAGTTCTCCAAAGAGCAGCTCATCTCACTACAGCTGGAGCAGCCCAACCTGAGCGTCGACAACACCACCTACAGGACGTTTACCTCCCAGCGCTACCCGGACGTAAGCGTAACGGTAAAAACCAACCGTAACCTGGTGGACTTCCTCGGCTCGTACCCCGTCAGCTCCGATTGGAATCTGTACTCAAAAGCGTCGCTAAGCCCGACGCTAAAGACCAGCCTGTACCCCGCGCTCCGCAAGGCTATTGCCGGACAAGGCGAGGTGGAGGCGGCCAACAGGCTGATAAACTTTGTTCAAACGGCATTTAAATACCAAACCGACGACGCGCAGTTCGGCTACGAGCGCCCTCTCTTTGCCGACGAAACGTTCTACTACCCCGCCAGCGACTGCGAGGACAGGTCTATTCTCTACTCAATTCTTGTGCGGGAGCTGCTGGGGCTGGAGGTGGTACTGCTGCACTATCCGGGACACTTGGCCACTGCCGTTTGCTTTAGCGAGAAGGTAGAGGGCGATTACCTGATGGTGGGCGGCAAAAAGTTTGTGGTATGCGACCCGACTTACATAGGCGCCAACGTTGGCCGCGCCATGGAGCAGTTCAAAACCGTAAAGGCCTCTGTGGTAAAGATATGATGATGGAAGTCAGGCAACTTTTGTCATGGCGTGAATCCTCGTGCTCAGACGTTTTTTTAGGGGGCAAAATGCTTGCAGATGTTGCAAAAAGTTTTTACCTTTGCCACCGAAAAATTAAAAGATAAAAAGCTGCTATGGCGCAACGCTTTCCTAATAGCGTGCAACGCTTTCATCGCCGCCATTGCTACGGTGAGCAGCAATTGCTACGCAGATGTTGTAACCGTCAGTTAACAAGGAGGTTTGCACTTGCCTGCAAGCCTCTTTTTTTTGAAGCAAAACAACAAGGCTCGTCGAAGCCGAAAATTTCCTCACGTGATTTTCAGCGCAACAGCTTGAGCTACGAACACAAAAATTAAAAAACGCTATGCTAAAAATAGCCATTCAAAAATCCGGAAGGTTAAGCGAAAAGTCGCTGGAGCTGATAGCCGAAGCAGGCGTCAACGTGGCCAACAGCAACCGCAAGCTTGTGGCGCAGGCCTCCAACTTTCCCGTAACGATGCTGTACCTGCGCGACGACGATATTCCCCAATGCGTGCACGACGGCGTTGCCGACGTGGGCGTGGTGGGCGAAAACGTGCTGCTCGAAACGGGCTACGCGCTCGACATCGTGGAGCGGCTTGGGTTTGGAAAATGCCGCATGTCGCTCGCCATCCCCAAGTCCGAGAAGTACGACGGCATGGCGTGGTTCAACGGGCGCAAAATAGCCACATCGTACCCCAAAATCCTGCGGGACTTCCTCGACCGGAGCGGCGTTCAGGCCGACATCCACCACATCAGCGGATCGGTAGAAATCTCCACCGGCGTGGGCATCGCCGACGCCATCTTCGACATCGTCAGCTCGGGCAGCACGCTAATCAGCAACGGCCTCAAGGAGGTGGATGTTGTCCTGCACTCGGAGGCGGTAATGGTGGGGAGAAAAACGGCGCTGGGAGAGGAAAAGCTCGCTACGCTGGAAAAGCTGCTGTTCCGCCTTCAAGCTGTGCAAAAGGGACGAAAAAACAAGTACGTCATGCTGAACGCTCCGGTTGAAAGCGTGGAGAAAATTACCGACGTAATCCCCGGCATGAAAAGCCCAACGGTTGTGCCGCTGGCGCAAAAAGGCTGGTGCTCCATCCACTCCGTGCTCCCCGAAGGCCAAATCTGGGAAATCATTGACCAGCTGCACAGTCTGGGCGCACAGGGAATTCTGGTAATGCCAATTGAGAAGATGATTTTGTAGGAGCTTAGCTGTTGGATAAGTCAAAGTAATTAAGGTAGTTAAATGCGGTTAGCAGACAGGGAAGACGCTATTAGAGGCAAACCAAAAATCTTTAAATATGGAAATCATTCGATACCCGGACATGGCTGATGTAGAGCGCATACTGCAACGGTCGGCGCAAAGCGTGGAGCACCTGCGCGATTCTGCTATGGAGGTCATCAGCAACGTGTGCAAAGAGGGCGATACTGCGCTGCTGCGCTACACGCTGCAATTCGACAACGTAATGGTTGACTCGTTTGTCGTCAGCAACGCCGAATTTGACGAGGCCGAGGCGCTCACGCCGCCCGACCTGAAAAGCGCCATTGAGTCGGCCTCAAAAAATATCCGAACATTCCACGAGGCGCAAAGGCAGAAGCCGGAAAAAATTACCACCATGCCCGGCGTTACGTGCTGGCGCAAGAGCGTTGGCATTGAGCGTGTCGGGCTGTACGTGCCGGGCGGCAGCGCGCCGCTGTTCTCGACGGTGCTCATGCTCGGTATTCCGGCAATGCTTGCGGGCTGCGGGCGCGTTGCGCTGTGCACGCCGCCCAACAAAAACGGCAAGGTGCATCCGGCCATCCTGTACGCCGCCAAGCGGGTTGGGATAACGGAGGTCTACAAGGTTGGCGGTATGCAGGCAATTGCGGCGTTGGCCTTTGGCACTCAAAGCATCCCCCGCGTCGACAAAATATTGGGGCCTGGCAACGCCTACGTGACGGCGGCAAAGCAGCTGGTCAGCAACATGGGCGTGGCAATAGACATGCCCGCAGGCCCGTCGGAGGTGATGGTGCTGATAGACGGCAGCAGCAATCCAGAGTTCGCTGCGGCCGACCTGCTCTCGCAGGCCGAGCACGGCGCAGACAGCCAGGCAACGCTGGTATCCGACAACATCAGCACAATATGCAAAACCCTCAAAATCATGCAACAGCAGCTCCAAACGCTACCGCGAAAGGACGTCGCCGCGCAGTCGCTGGAAAAAAGCAAGGCGCTGCTGGTGAAGAATGAGGACGAAATGGTCTGCGTGGCCAACACCTACGCCGCAGAGCACCTCATTATCGCCACAAAAAATGCGGAGCAGCTTGCCGAAAAAATAGTGAACGCCGGCTCTGTCTTCATCGGCCTGTACTCGCCCGAAAGCGTGGGCGACTACGCTTCGGGAACAAACCATGCCCTGCCAACGGCGGGGTACGCGCGCGCCTTCAGCGGCGTTAGCGTAGACAGCTTCGTGAAGAAGATAACCTTTCAGAGCCTTACGCAGGACGGCGTAAAAAATATTGGAAATATTGTTGAGATTATGGCCGAAGCCGAAGGATTGCAGGCGCACAAAAATGCCATACGCTTAAGGATGAAAAAGTAGAAAGGGGCGATTTCAAATTTCAAAAAAATGCACCACCTGCTTTCCGACAAAACCTCAACTCTTAGTTTTTAGCTATTAACCCTTAGTTTCTTATGGTAAACATTGAAAGTCTTGTACGAAAAAATATTTGGGAGCTGAAACCCTACTCAACGGCACGCAACGAGTTTTCAGGAGAAGCGTCGGTTTTTCTCGACGCCAACGAAAGCTCGTACAACGCCCCGTACAACCGCTACCCCGACCCCATGCAGTGGGAGTTGAAGCGTGCCATTGCCGCGCAAAAAAATGTGGCGGCAGAGCAAATAGCGCTGGGAGGCGCTGGCAGCGACGAGCTGATTGACCTGCTCATCAGGACATTCTGCGAGCCGAAGCAGGATAACATCGTTGCCATTGCGCCAACCTACGCCATGTACAAGGTGGCCGCCGACATCAACAACGTGGAGTACCGGAAGGTGGCGCTCAACGCGCAGTTCGACCTCTGCGCCAACGAGCTGCTGCGGGTAACCGACGAGCATACCAAGCAAATTTGGCTGTGCTCGCCCAACAACCCTACCGGCAACAGCCTGAACCGTAGGGAAATTGTAAAGATCATTGAAGCTTTTTCCGGCATCGTTGTGCTCGACGAGGCCTACATTGATTTTTCGGAGCATAAAACGTTTTTGCGCGAGCTGCATAAATACCCGAATCTGGTGGTGCTGCAAACGTTCTCCAAAGCATGGGCGTCGGCGGGGGTGCGGCTGGGAATGGCGTTTGCGGCAAGGGAAATCATTGACGTGCTCAACAAGGTAAAGTACCCCTACAACATCAACGTGCTAACGCAGCAGCACGCGCTGCAACACATCGTGCAACATGATGACGACGTGAAGACGTGGGTGAAAAACCTGCTCGCCGAGCGCGAAAAGCTGCGGGCGGCGCTGATCTCGCTGCCCTGCGTGCTGCACACCTTCCCCTCCGACGCCAACTTTATTCTGACAAAAGTTGCCGACGCTAACGCCACGTACCGCTACCTGGTGAGCCGAGGGGTGATTGTTCGCAACCGCCACAACGTTGAGATGTGCGAAAGCTGCCTGCGCATCACCGTAGGCACGCCGGAGGAAAACGCCAAGCTGCTGGCGGAGCTGCGCTCCGTTGAGCCAAAAGAAGCGCAATGAGCCTTCGCCACAAAAAAATTACTGCCGCAAAAAAACATGATAGTTATGAAACGTTGCCTTTTTATTGACAGAGACGGTACGCTCATTAAAGAGCCTGCCGACGAGCAGGTGGACAGCCTCGAAAAGCTGGAGTTCGTTCCGGGCGTGCTCCGCGCCCTGTACCACATTGCCGCCGAACTCGACTTTGAGCTGGTCATGGTAACCAACCAGGACGGGCTGGGGACAGCCTCCTTTCCCGAAAAAGACTTTTGGCCTGCGCAAAACAAAATGATGCGCTGCCTCGAAAACGAAGGAATTACGTTCGACGATATTTGCATCGACAAATCCTTTGCGCACGAAAACCTGCCCACGCGCAAGCCGGGCACAGGCCTGCTGAAAAAATACACGGAGGGCGGCTACGATTTGGCCGAATCGTTCACCATTGGCGACCGAATAACCGACGTGCAGCTGGCCAAAAATCTGGGGGCAAAAGCCATCCTTTTTGGCGACGAAAGCCGCCGCGAGGAGCTCGCCGCGGCAGGGCTGTCGAGCTGCTGCGAGCTGGTAGCGCAAGATTGGATGAGAATTTACGAATTTTTGAAGTGCGAAACGCGCACGGCAGCAGTAACCCGCACAACCTCCGAAACGGACGTTAGCGTGCGGCTCGACGTCGACGGCAGCGGAACGTCGCAAATCAGCACGGGGCTGCACTTCTTTGATCACATGCTCGAACAGGTGGCGCGTCACTCAGGCTGCAACCTGACCATTGCCGCCAAGGGCGACCTGCACGTCGACGAGCACCACCTCATAGAGGACGTGGGCATAGCGCTGGGCGAAGCCCTCCGCAAGGCGCTGGGCAGCAAGCGCGGCATTGAGCGGTACGGCTTTGTGCTCCCTATGGACGACTGCCTGGCGCAGGTGGCGCTGGACTTTGGCGGACGCTCGTGGCTGGTTTTCGAGGCCGAGTTTAAGCGCGAAAAAGTGGGAGATTTCCCCACCGAAATGGCGCACCACTTCTTTAAGTCGCTGAGCGACTCCGCCAAAATGAACCTGAACATCAAGGCGGCGGGCGACAACGAGCACCACAAGCTGGAGGCTATTTTTAAGGCGCTGGCGCGCGCCATAAAATCTGCCGTGAGGCGCGATGCGCTGGAGTACGGCCTGCCTTCGACAAAAGGGAAATTTTAACTCCGATTTTTTGAGCAGCAGCTATAAAAGCAACCCATAAATTACAACCCATGTTCCACAAACGGCTTTACTGCGGAATAGCGATATACCTTCTCCTTTCGCTTTCGCTCTGCGCCCAAAAGGTGAGCGTGGGGCTGTTCTTCGACGTGCCCGTCAAGGCGGCAGCGTTTGCGGTGCAAAGCGGCAGCTACGCCATCATTGTGAACGACACGCTGCTGGTTGCGGCAATCAACAGGGGAGCGTCCATGCAGCTGTCGCACGGCAGCAGCGGGCTGAGGCTGCGCATTTCGGGCGAGAACATGGGGGTATTCTCCTCCGTGAAGGCCGTGGGCATGGGCGACGAGGGGCTATTTTCGCTGACGTGCACCAACCCGCTGCTCCCCACGCGCAGCTACGCCCAGCACGCCTTCATTCGCAGCGCAGCCGACGGCAGCGGCATGTTAATCGTCAACCAGCTCGACGAACGCTTCTACCTGAGCGGCGTGGTGGAGGCCGAAGCGGGCTGCGCCGCCAGGCTCGAATTCTTCAAAACGCAGTCCATCCTTTCGCGCACCTACCTCTACGCGCACTTCAACCGCCACGCCGGCGACGGGTTTAACCTCTGCGACGGCGTGCACTGCCAGGCCTACAAGGGGCTGCTTACGCGCTGCCGGCGCATCCGCACCGCCGTGGACGAGACCGAGGGTACGATTGTGATTGACGAGCAAAAACGCCCCATAACGCCGTCGTTCCACGCCAACTGCGGCGGGCAAACCTGCCACTCCGAAAACGTGTGGCGCGAAAAGCTCCCCTACCTGCGCTCCGTGAAAGACGACTTCTGCCGACAGCAGCCGGGTGCGCGGTGGCAAAAGCGCATTGCGCTGAGCGAATGGCGCGACTACATGGCGCGAAACGGGATTCGCGTGAAGGACGTTAAGATGCTGGAGTTTGCGCAGCCTTCGCGCAAAAAGTACTACGAGGCGGGCGGAAAAAAGGTAGAGCTCACCAAAATACGCCAACGCTTTGGGCTGCGCTCCACCTTCTTTGACGTAAGGGTGGCAGGCGGCGACGTGGTGCTGACGGGCAAAGGCTACGGCCACGGCGTGGGCATGTGTCAGGAGGGCGCCATGCAAATGGCAGAGCGGGGGCTTACGTGCAAAGTCATTTTGAAACGCTACTACAAAAACACCAGCGTCATCAACTTTAACCAAGCCCTCAGCACGCCTGCCATGCGGCAGGACAGCATGCTCTTCCTCTTTAACCCGTGGCGCAACGAAACGCCCGACACAACCACCTTTATCGACGACGACACGAGCCCGGATAGCAACGCGCTACAGCTACAGGGAGGCAAAGAGTAGCCGGTGGATATGCTCTTTATGGGCGAGCCGTACAGAATTTTAACCAATCCACATTGGCAACGCCTTCCGTATCATTATCCGCTTTGAAAACAACATATATATCATGCCGACCTTTTGCTTTTTCCGATAAATAGGACGTTACTGTTTTCCAAGTTTGCCATCCGCCGGTATTTTTCGTTTCCACAGATCCGATAAGTTCGCCGTTTGCCGCATCCAGACGAATGTCTATCCTGCCGCCTCCTGAGCCGACGGCTATCCTGGCCTGAACTGCCTCCGCCCCGTTGCCGAAATCTATGTCCCTGTACAGAATAAAATCATTGTTATTGGTAGCGCAAATGTTCATTCCTGAAAAAGCGCTTGCCTCAAGCTGTATGCCCGACTGCCCGTTAAAGCTTTCGGCTTCCATGATTCTGTCGAGATCGTTTGAGGTTTGCGTGCCGAATACTTTCAATTCAAAAATGCTTATCGCATTGTCGCCATTCATCTTATTGCCCGGCTCAGCAGACTCAGGAATACCTTCGGCTCCAAAAATCGTTATTCTTAAGTACCTCGCATTTACGCTGCCGCCTCCGGCAAAAGTATCTTCCACAGGGGAAAACTGCGCGCCTTCAACCGACTTATCCGCATAAATCCGCCACCTCCTGTTTGCCGCAGCTTCATCAATGCCGGAGGCGTCTTTTTGCGAAAGATATTCAATGGCGTACATATATTTTTTGTTTGTAAACTCAAACAGCGTCTGAACAGCGTCAATCGTTGACTCGCTTCCCAAGTCGACCAGAAGCCAGGGGTTTGTGGCGCCCAGACCTGCGTCCCAGCGTGTTCCGCCGTTTTCGTCAACGGCAAAGTTTCCTTCATACCTGAAATTCGCACTCGTATGGCGCGTCGGGGAGTATGTTCTTGCAGAGGAGACTCTTGTCTGTTTTCCCAAAGCAATATTCACTCTTTTATCCGAATTTTCAAAAAGCCTAACGCCCGTATGCGTCGGCGTGACCTTTTTTATGCTGCCGTCTTCGTTAAAGTCAAGCTTATCAATACACGTCTGCCGTTTACTGTCGACAAACGGATAGTGCTGTCTGTGATACACAATATAATGCTGCCCGTCCTTTGCGAATATCGAATGATGCCCCGGTCCGAGAATATTTGCACCGCTGCTCGTCGACAGAATGGGATTGTTATAAGACCCGTTGATTTCGCGGTAAGGGCCGAGTACATCTTCGGAAACAGCATAGCGTACATTATAGTCCGCGCCGCCCTCGTAAGACCACAATAAGTAATACAGCCCCTTGCGCTTAAATATTTCAGACGCTTCAAAAGCATTTTTTATGCCTGTTGTTTTGGCATATTTAAAGGGATTTCCCTGTCGATTGGATGTGAACGTCATGCGCGGGTCGGAGTCATCGGCATAGACTTTTCCGGCTTCATCAAATGCCAGCTTGACGACATTAAATTCCCATGCGCCCAGCGTCAGATATATTGATCCGTCATCATCCAAAAAGAATTGCCCGTCATGCCCATTCATAAAAGGCTTGTTGGGTTCAATTTTATTTGCATCCACCCACAGGCCAAGCAGCGAATCCGACATACCGATACGCTGATCGCCTATGGTATACGTAATGTAGTATTTTTTGTTTTGCGGATTATACACAACGCTTGGAGCCCAAACCATATCGTGCGGCTGCTCTCTGTAATCGTTTTCGGGTTTAAACCATTCTTCGGGCAACTCAACATTCCGATGCTCCCAGCTAATTAAATCTCTGGAATACCAGACCTGAGTTGGCCAGGTGTTTTTGCCGCTGTTTCCGTCATTTGTTGCGAAAATGTAGTAGTAATCCGATTTTGCATCATAAAATATGGATGCATCTGCGGCATAACCCGGAACAACAGGATTTGAATTTTGCATTTGATATACATGCTGCTCCATTTCAACTACTTCGGACGCTGCTGCTGTGCTGACCTGACAATACAGTAAACCGTGCGACAGGCATATCAGGCACATTGCCAAAAGCGCTCTTTTCGTTATACTCCTGCCCGTTTCGTGCGCTAACGTGCCTGCATGGTTACTACTATTTACCACGCTTACATTTTCAATTGGTTTTTTCATTGTTTTAAATTAATAAAATGCTGCAAATGAGCCGTTCAACATGCAGCAATCAAATAAAATACGCATCAAATGGTAAAAGTGGAGGCTTGTCCTGCATGTAAACCTCGCCACCAATCACTCTCTGGAGCGGCGAAATCTTTACGACGAACTCTGCCAACCTTTAGATTCGCATTAAAGCAAGCTATCCTCACTTAATCGTTTGACAGTGAAGATTATTTTTTACGTTGCTACGCTCAAGCAGGGTACGCCACCCTACCCCGCTGATTTTTCAGTACCTGCTCTTTGGCCTGTGCCAGAAGCAGTACTTGTAGCCGTCTTTTTTGCGTCCCTTGCGTCCGCAGCGTTCGCCGTTCTTGTCAATGTACAGGCAGCGATGGCGGATTTTGTTCAGGTCTTTGTAGTTGACATCGCTTTTGGGTACCTCTCCGGGGCCAAACGCCTCCGTCGCGGATCTGTTTTCCTGACGCTTGACGTTTTGCCGTGAGTACTTTTTGACCTGCCGCATTTGGCGGGCATGAGCGCTGCAACCTGCCAGCATCAGCGCCAAACAGGATATGGACAGTAAATGTATTAAGTATTTGCGCATAGGTGAAAAATAGTGTTAAACAAAATTTGAAATTTCCTGATATTCTAAGCTGCTACTTCGTCGCAAAACGGTAGGCAAGCCCAATGTTGAGCGACTCTGCCCATTGCAGCTTTGGCCCTTTGGTGACCCACAGCGGGTTACCGGCAGCGTCAACGCCCATTTTGGCCGTATAGCGATCTTTGTCGCGGTAAATTATCCGGTTGAAAAAGATGACGCTGAAAAAACGGTTGAAGCTAAAGGATGCGCTGGTTGTCCAATCAACATCTATGTTTTGCGGGCTGTCTAAATAGTTGGAGAACAGCTCGAGCGTTGTCTTTATGCTGAATTGCTTGCTCATTTTCGACACGTAGGCAAGCTGGCAGTAAGCGCCTATCTGGGTGCGAAAGTAGCGGGGATTGTCGGCCAGGTCAATGTCAACATACTTTGCGTAGGAGGTGTCGGCAACGACGGTAAACCTCCCCGAAAGCGGCGACACCGCCATGCTTAGCCCCAGCTCCGATTGGTAGCGAGATCCCAGCGAAACAATGATGTAGGCCGGTGCAAAAAATCTGGAAATCTCTGTGCCCTTCGCATTTTCGCCCACGTCGAACTGTGTTTTCAGGTCGAGCTGC
Source organism: Prevotellaceae bacterium (assembly GCA_031255195.1). Classification (GTDB taxonomy): domain Bacteria; phylum Bacteroidota; class Bacteroidia; order Bacteroidales; family UBA932; genus JAITMY01. Next base: position 14,983 of record JAIRSZ010000172.1, read on the forward strand.
CCCACCCAGTAAAAGGGCAAAACATCGACCATGCGGTAGCCAAAAACGCTGTTGTAGTTCAGCCGGTCTTCCTTTTTTACGGAGGTTGTGGCTTCACCTTCTTTTGAGCGTGCGTATGCCATGTCGAGGCTGTTTCTGAAAAAAATGCGCTTTCGCAGGTGGGTGGTTGAGCCAAAAAATGCCGCGCGAAAGCCCATCGAGTTAACGCCGTCATTCCAGCTGTCGGAGTAGTACACCTGCGAAAAGCTGAGCGAGGGCATACCCTCGGCGATAAAAAACGTAGTGTCGGGCACGACAGGCGTTGTGGCCGCGGTCAACGCCAGCTTTTGCTTCTGATCGTTAGAAAGCCACGTTTGGCCGCAGACGGCGGCAGGCAGGCAGCACTGCAACGCCGCTGCCGCCGTAACGGTTGATATAGCTGTAAGCGTTTTCCTCGTTTTCCTCATTTTTTTTTCAAATCAGCCAATGTACACCTCCAGCAGCTCAGCCCGCTCCTGCGGTTTCACCAACACCTCGCCGGCAAGCGACGCCGGAATGAGCAGCGTTTCGCCCACGGCGATGTTTTCGGGCTGGTTGCCGCAGGTGACAGTGGCCGCGCCGCCGGTGCAGATGTACACCACAAATGAATCCATCTCCCTGTAGCAGCGGCTTACGCTGTCGGTGAGCGTTAGCTTGTTGGTGGTAAAGTAGGGGCAGGCCACCAGCTGCTCGGGGCGGTTGAGCGTCTGCGGCAACTCCACCTTGTGCCCCTGCGCCGCGTGGTAGCAGATAACGTCCATCGACAGGTCGATGTGCAGCGGGCGGTTGGGCAGGTTGCGCCCCCAATCGTACACGCGGTAGGTGACGTCCGATGTTTGCTGTATTTCGGCAATCAGCAGCCCCTTGCCGATGGCGTGGATGCAGCCCGCCGGAATGAAGTACGATTCGCCGGATTTTACCTTTTCAACGTTGAGTATGTCCTTCAGGGTATTGCTCTTGATGTGCTCAAGCACTTCGCCGAGGTTGGTTTCCCTGCCGAATCCCACAATCAGCTCTGCGCCGGGCTCAGCGTCGAGCACGTACCACATTTCGGTTTTTCCGTAGGCGTGGTGGCGTTGGGCAGCAGTGGCGTCGTCGGGGTGCACCTGCACCGACAGAGGCTCGTTGGCGTCGATGAACTTGATGAGCAGCGGAAACTCCTGCCCAAACTGCTCGTACACCTTTTCGCCCACCAGCTCGCCCATGTACACCTCAATAAGCTCCTGAATGTTGTTGCCCTTGAGGTAGCCGTTGGTTACCACCGAGAGGTTGCCCTTTACGCCCGACAGCTCCCAGCTTTCGCCAATGCGCTTGTCGGCGGCAACGTCTTTGCCGAGGATGCTGCGCAGCTTGCTGCCTCCCCAGACAATCTCCTTAAAAACAGGCTTAAACTTTAACGGATATAGCTTCATGACACTTTGCTTTTTAAGTTTATATACTTGTTATTCAATTCAATTCAATTCAATAAACACATCCAACTCCGCAAGGCAGGCTGTGCACAACCCAATAAACTTCTGCTGCTCTTTGCCCGTTTTTCATGATTTATTTACTTAAATATCAATTACTTCACACGCAATTTACGAGCGTTTTATGTACACAACCTTTTTTGTTTCAAAAAACTCTTCATCAAAAAAGTCGGAGATGGCAACAACGTTGGCTTTTTGCGGTATTCTCCTCAGCTCCTCGTCCAAATCTCCACCCTTGAGGTAAAGTATTCCGTTGGGCAGAGATCCCCGACAGCCTGGGCTTACTTTGCCCCAAACCCAGCCCACAAAGGTGGGGAGGTCGGCAACAGCGCGGCTCACCACGAAGTCAAAGTTTTGCGTAAGCGTCTCCACCCGCGCCTGCACGACCTGCACGTTGCGAAGGCGCAAGGCGGCGGCTATTTCCCGCACTGCCGCCACCTTTTTCCCTATAGAATCGGCAAGCGTAAAGCGGCACTGCGGAAACAGGATGGCCAGCGGTATGCCGGGAAATCCGCCGCCCGTGCCTGCATCCAGCACCTCTGCGCCGTCGGCAGGCTGCACCACCCGCGCTATGGCGAGCGAGTGCAGGACGTGCCGCTCGTACAGCCGGTCAATGTCCTTGCGCGAAATGAGGTTGATTCGCTCGTTCCAGCTGCGGTAGAGCGGCTCAAGCTGCTGCAACAGCGCCTCCTGCGCAGGCGCGAGGGCAGGAAAATATTTGCGGATACCGTTTAACGCTTCCAAAGCTCACAAGTTCTACTGCTACAGCTCCTCCGGCTGTAGAAAAGGGTTTTGCCACTTTTCGTCGCCAATAGTTGATTCGTAGCCGTGCCCCGGCATCACTGTGGTTGCGTCGGGGAGCGGCATCAACACGAGGTGCAGGCTGCTCATCAGCTGGTTGAGGTCGCCGCCGGGCAGGTCGGAGCGGCCAATGCTGCCCTTAAAAAGCGTGTCGCCGGTGAACACCACGCCCTGCGTTTCCTCGTAGAGCGAAACGCTCCCCCGGCTGTGGCCGGGCGTGTGCAGCGTCCGCAGCCTCGTGCTGCCGAAGGTAACGCTGTCGCCGAGCGGCTTGGGCTCAGGCGGCGTTTGCAGCTCAAAGCCGAACATTAGCCCGTGCGCTGCGGCGAGGTCGAGGTTGTAAAGGTCGTCCCCGTGCAGGTAGCTGGGGATACCGTAACGCCGACACAGGAAAGCGTTGCCCACAACGTGGTCAACGTGCGCGTGCGTGTTGACAAGCGCCACGGGCTTGAGCCTCTGCGTCTCAATAAACGACGCTATGCGATCCTGCTCCCTGTCGGAGTAGCAGGCGGCGTCTATAAAAATACACTCGCCGCTTTCGTCCCACACAATGTACGTATTGACACGAAAAGAGTTGAGTATGAATGTTTTAACTTCCATGTGCGGTTTTTTTTAACTAACGCCCTGTAGCATAGGCACAAATGAGCACTCGCTAAGCTTGGTTTGCTTAATTTCGGTTTCGCTGATTTTGTCGAAAACGCACATGTAGAGAGCGTTTCCAGACCCTACGGGGATAACCATTCGCCCGCCCACAGCCAGCTGGCAAAGCAGCGCCTGCGGTACGTGGTCTGCGCCGCAGGTAACAAGTATTTTGGCAAACGGTGCGTGCTGTGGCAGCCCCTCGAAGCCGTCGCCGTAAACGAGGTTGGGGTGGTAGCCCATTTGCGCCAGCAAACTTTTCGCCTTGCTGTGCAGCAAACGTTGACGCTCAATGCTGTACACGCTTGCGCCCAGCTCGCAGAGCACTGCCGTCTGGTAGCCGGAGCCTGTTCCTATCTCCAGAATTTTTTCGTCCCGAACAACGTTCAGCAGCTGCGTTTGCCAGCCAACAGTGTAGGGGCGCGAGATGGTCTGCCCCGCTCCTATGGGTATCGCCCCGTCGGTGTAGGCGATTTTGTCAAGCCCGCTCGCCAGAAAAAAGTGCCGCGGAACGCTGCCCATAGCCGCAAGTACCCGCTCGTCGTTCACCCCCTTGCCGTATAGCGCTTTCAGCAGCTTTTGGCGTAAGCCTTTATGTTGAAGTGAGTCGAGCAACATGCCGTATTTTTTTTGGGTGCAAAGATAGCGTAAGTTGCCAAACTTACGGCATCTGCTAAGCTACATTACGTTATGTGGATAAATTATAGTTAGCTTATATTTAGGTATTTGTGCAATAAGTTAACTACTTGTTAATAAGTTAGACCGACAACGTAAGCGCCTGTTGGCTATTTTTGCAGAATCAAAAAAAAGATAGCTATATGAAAGCCTTATTGCTGAATTTTGCCCACGAAGAAGAAAGGAAAGAGCTTACCCACTGCCTTCAGCGTCTTGGCTGCACAACAACGCTCAACGGCGACGAAGATAAAGACGTTAACATGGTGATTGCGAGCAGGCTGAACTCGCTGGGCGAGGTTAGCCCATACGTACACTCCCTCTGCCACCTGCTTGTGCAGCGACACCCGCTGCTTCCTGACGAGCTTCGGCAGCTGGAAAAGCTGGTTGGCGAGGCGGGCGTAAAGCTGCAATTCTCCGATGCCAAGCTCTACGAGTGGCGCATTGGGGACGTGGCGCAGCTGGTGGGCGCGGTAAAGCTTGCGCAGCTGTACCGCGACCGCGAAGGCGACGTAGAGCAGTCGGCAGCCGATTTGCGCACAGAGACGCTGGCCGTAGCGAGCGTTGTGAAGGCTAAGCTGAGCAGGGTAGAAAAGCTGCGCTCCACCGCGGCGTGCCGCAGCCTGCTTGGGTTTCGTACCGATTTTGTTAACGCCGCATCCGCCTACTTCTGGCTAAGCGGCACGGTTTTTTCGGAGCGGCACGAGCTGCGATTTTTCGGCAGCAGGGGGGTGGCGGTGGTGGACGTGCTCCGGCGCGAGGCAAACGTCAGAATGTTTGACGGAAAAACGCTCTCTCTACCCTTCCTGTCCGAAGGCGAAAGCAGGGAGCGGGAGGTGGCCGACTTTGTTGCCCGCCTGCGCAGCAAAGGGCAGCCCGCCGTTTCTGCCGCTGAGATGGCCGTCCAGCGGGAAATTTTACGATACCTGAATTTTTTGTAAGCGCAGCTCAGCTATCCGTCCTCGCCCTTTCCGCCAGCCGACATCTTCAGCACAGCCCGAAACCTGCCGCCATAGAATTTTGGCAGCTGCGGCGCAAAAAAAAATCCGCTCCGAACATGGAGCGGATTTTTTTTTTGCCAAACGCCGTCGGCTGAAAAGCCGCGGTGTTGCTGCTACAGCTGCGGCCCTGCCGGTACGAGCGCCTTGCCTGCCTCAGTGTCGGTGTACTGCTCAAAATTCTTGATGTACTTTGCCGCCAGCTGCCTTGCCTTGGTTTCCCACTCGGCCTTGCTTGCGTAGGTGTCGCGCGGGTCAAGAATCCCCTCCGAAACGTTGTTGAGCTTTTTGGGAGCAACAAGGTTGAGCACGGGAATCTTCACCGTTTCGGCCTTTTCGATAGAGCCGTCAATGATGGCGTCGATGATGGCGCGGGTGTCCTTGATGGATATTCGCTTGCCGGTGCCGTTCCAGCCGGTGTTCACGAGGTAAGCCCTGGCGTTGTGCTTTTGCATTTTGCCCACCAGCGTTTTTGCGTACATGGTGGGGTGCAGCGTCAGGAAAGCTTCGCCGAATGCGGGCGAGAACGACATCTGCGGCTCGGTGATTCCGCGCTCCGTTCCGGCCAGCTTCGAGGTGTAGCCGCACAGGAAGTGGTACTGCGCCGACTTTTCGTCTAATATTGAAACCGGAGGCAGCACGCCAAAGGCATCGGCGCTCAGGTAGATAATCTTGCTGGCGTGCCCTGCCTTGGAGGGCAGCACAATCTTGTTGATGTGGTAAACGGGGTACGATACGCGCGTGTTTTCGGTGATGGAGCCGTCGGCGTAGTTGGGAGTTCCGTCGGGCAGCACGGTTACGTTCTCCAGCAGAGCGTCGCGCTTGATGGCGCGCCAAATATCCGGCTCATTTTCCTTGCTCAGGTTGATAACCTTGGCGTAGCATCCGCCCTCGTAGTTGAACACGCCGTTGTCGTCCCAGCCGTGCTCGTCGTCGCCAATGAGGAATCGCTTGGGGTCGGCCGAGAGGGTGGTTTTGCCCGTGCCCGAAAGCCCGAAGAAAACAGCCACATCGCCGTCCTTGCCCACGTTGGCCGAGCAGTGCATGGAGGCCATGCCCTTGAGCGGGAGGTAGTAGTTCATCATGGAGAACATACCCTTCTTCATTTCGCCGCCATACCACGTGCCGCCAATGATCTGCACCTTTTCGGTGAGGTTGAACATGACGAAAACTTCTGAGTTGAGCCCCTGCTCTTTCCACTTGGGATTTACCGTTTTTGAGGCGTTGAACACCACAAAATCAGGCTCGCCGTAGTTGGCCAGCTCGTAGTGCGACGGGCGGATGAACATGTTGGTAACAAAGTGCGCCTGCCACGCCACCTCCATGATGAAGCGAACCTTCATGCGCGTGTCCTCGTTGGTGCCGCAGTAGGTGTCTACCACGTAGAGCTTTTTGGCCGTGTTGAGCTGCTTTAGCGAGAGCTCTTTGCAAGCCGCCCACACCTCCTGCGAAACAGGCTTGTTGATGTTGCCATCCCACCAGATGGTGTCTTTGGTAACGTTGTCCTTCACAATGTAGCGGTCTTTGGGAGAACGTCCGGTGAAGATTCCGGTGTTGACAGCGACTGCGCCGGTGTTGGTTTGCACGCCCTTTTCGTAGCCCTGATTCTTGCTATCTACCTCAGCCTGAAAGAGCTCCTCGTAGGATGGGTTGTGTACGATTTCGATGTTGCCCGAAATGCCGTACTTCGTTAAATCTAATGTTGCCATGCTTTTTTTGTTTGATGTGTTATTAATGAAACGTCTTTAATTTTCTTGACGGTAAAAACCTCGCGAAGGTAGCAAGAAAATCAGGAAAACGGTGGCTGATGCAAGCTAAATAGTCGTAAGTCAACACCGTCGGAGAAGTGCAAATCAAAGCTTATAAAATGCTGTTGGTTGTTTCACTAAAATTTGTACCTTTGCAAAATTAATCCGGTAGAGAATTTATTCCGGTAAAAATTCAACCTAACAAAATCACATCGCGTTTATGAAGCAAATTTTCCTTTTCTTCGCCACCGCCCTTTTTGCCTGTGCCTGCGCAGAGGCAGAGGCGGTAAAAATGCCAGCCTTGTTCTCCGACAACATGGTCTTGCAGCAACAATCCAACGTCCCCCTGTGGGGAAAATCTAAGCCCGGCGCCCAGGTGAGCGTTCAACCCTCGTGGTCGGCGCAACCCAGCGTCACCGTAGCCGACGCCCAAGGCAGCTGGCGGGTAACCCTGCCCACCCCAGAGGCTGGCGGCCCACACACACTCAACATCTCCGGCGGCGGCAGCAAGCTTACGCTGAACAACGTAATGGTGGGCGAAGTGTGGCTCTGCTCTGGACAATCTAACATGGAAATGCCGCTGGCAGGCTGGGGGAAGGTCAACAACTACGAGCAGGAAGTTGCTCAGGCGCAATACCCGAACATCCGGCTGCTACAGGTGGAGAGGACAGCCGGCGCACAGCCGCAGCCCGACCCGAAGGTGCAGGGCGGCGGGTGGCAAGTCTGCTCCCCGGCCACTATTGCCGAGTTTTCGGCTACGGCCTACTTCTTCGGCAGAGACCTGCACAAGAGCTTGGACAACGTTCCCATCGGCCTGATAAACGCCTCGTGGGGCGGAACGGTGGCGGAGGCGTGGACGAGCGCCGGAAGCCTCGACAGCATACCCGATTTTGCTCAGGAGCTGGCTGCGCTAAAAGGACAAACCAACGAATCGCTGATGGAAAAATACCAAAAGGACAGCGAAGAGTGGCTCAACCTGCTCGCCTCGTCCGATAGCGGGCTGCACGGCAACGCTCCGCTGTGGGCTTCCGCCGACTTCGACGACAGCCGCTGGAAGTCAATGCCCATACCCGGATTTTGGGAGAGGCAGGGGCTGGAAAATTTCGACGGCATTGTTTGGTTTCGCTGCTCGCTCGACCTGCCCGCCGAGTGGCAAGGAAAAGACTTGGAGCTGAACCTCGCCGAGATTGACGACGACGACGTTACCTACTTCAACGGCGAGCAGGTAGGCGCTATCAACGGCCACAACGTGCCGCGGAAGTACAGGGTGAGCGGCAAGCTGGTGAAATCGGGGAAAAACGTCGTTACGGTGCGGGTTATGGACACCGGCGGCGACGGCGGATTGTACGGCAACGCGGCGCAAATGACCCTCAAGCCTGCCGACGCCGAAGATGCACCGTCTGTCTCGCTGGCGCAGGAGTGGAAGTACAGCGCTGCCGTTGACTTGAGCAGCCTTCCCCCAAGGCCGCAGTCGCCCAACAACCCCAACCGCCCAAGCGTGCTGTTCAACACCATGATAAACCCCTTTGTGCCGTTCACCATCAGGGGCGCTATCTGGTATCAGGGCGAAGCCAACGTTGGCCGCGCACAGCAGTACGGCGAGCTGCTCCCGCTCCTCATCAGGGATTGGCGCAGGCAGTGGGGCAGCGACTTCCCGTTCTACTACGTTCAGCTGACCAACTTTTTGGGAATACCCTCCGAGCCACCGGTATCCGAGTGGGCTGCCCTGCGCGAGGCGCAGCTGAATACGCTGCGCGTGAGCAACACGGGTATGGCCGTAACCATCGACATTGGAGAAAAGAGGGATATTCACCCCAAGAACAAGCAGGATGTGGGCGCGCGCCTGGCGCTATGGGCAAAGGCTAACACCTACGGACAGCAGGTGGCCTACTCGGGGCCTCTGTACAGCAGCTGCAAGGTGGAAGGCAAAAAAATTAGAATTTCGTTCACGCACGCCGACGGCGGCCTGAAAACAAAAAACGGCGACAAGCTCATCGGCTTCACCATAGCAGGCGCCGACCGGAAATTCTACGAGGCCACGGCAACCATCGAGGGCAGCGAGGTGGTGGTATCCTCGCCAAACGTTGCCTCTCCTGTAGCGGTGCGCTACGCATGGGCTGACAGCCCCGACGGAGTAAACCTCTACAACGCCGCAGAGCTGCCCGCGTCGCCCTTCAGGACTGACTTCTAACGCATCCGGCAGGCTCTATGGATTCGCCCGTTCTGCTACGCCTCGCCAACAGTAGCGGCGCTTACATCGAAGCGCTCAGCTACGGCGCTACGCTGGTCAAGGCGGTTGTGCCCGACAGACACGGCCGCCTTGAGAACGTGCTCCTGAGCTACCCCGACGCGCAAGGCTACCTTGCCGACGAATGTTACCTCGGCAGCACCGTTGGACGCTTTGCCAACAGAATTTCCGGCGCAAAGTTCACGCTCAACGGGCAAACCTGCCTGCTGGACAAAAACGACGGGGAGAACTGCAACCACGGCGGATTTGCGGGATTCAGCAAAAAAATGTTCCGCTACAGGGCAGACGCAGGCCGCCTCATCTTTGCAGCCCAAAGTCGCGACGGCGAGGGCGGATTTCCCGGCAACGTCAACCTTGAGGTAGCCTACTCCTTTAGCGACGACAACGAGCTGCTAATTGCCTACACGCTGACGAGCGACAAGACCACAGTGGTCAACCTCACCAACCACGCCTACTTCAACCTCTGCCCGCGCACGAGGAGCATCCTTAGCCACGAGCTGGCGGTAAACGCCGACCAACGCTTGGAGTTCGACGAGCATTTTTTGCCCACCGGCAAAATCCTTCCCGTGGCCAACACCGGCTTCGATTTCTCCGATTTCAGAAGCGTTGGGCAGATGATGCTGCAAAAAAGCGAGCCGGGCATTAAGGGGTACAACGCCTACTTTATAGGGAAAAGCGCAGGCGAAAAAGGCGGCCTGCCGTGGCTGGCCTCGCTGCGCGAGAGCGAATCGGGGCGGCTGCTGGAGGTGTACTCCACCACGTCCGGCGTGCAGCTCTACACCGGCGACTTCCTCAGCGGCGCACACCTGCCCTTTGAAGGGCTGTGCTTAGAGGCGCAGGGATACCCCGACGCACCCAACCACCCCCACTTCCCGTCGTGCGTGGTAGAGGCAAATCAGGAGTACCGGCAGGAAATACGCTACCGCTTCAAGGTGGCGTAAGCTTCTAAAGCTGCCTCATGGCTGCTTT
>JAIRSZ010000165.1 GCA_031255195.1 Prevotellaceae bacterium
TCAATTTCCCCACATTTCAACAATAATACTATTTTTTCAAGCAAACCTGCTTGCAGTATTTTTATTGCAGCATAAATACAATCGGAACAGTGTACACCACCGGTACAGCGCGTCCGTTATGGCGGCCGGGTATCCACTTCGGCATGGTGCGCACCACGCGCATAGCTTCTTCGTCGCATACGCGGTCAATGCCCTGAAGCACTTCTATTCTGTCCACCGAACCGTCCTTGCCTACCACAAAGCGGATAACAACTCTACCTTGTATGTTGTTTTCTGCCGCTATCGCAGGATATCGTACCTGTTCAGCCAAGTATTTCCTCAACGCCTTTTCGCCGCCCGGAAACTGTGGCATTTGCTCCACCGCCATGAAAGGCTGCTCGTTCTCAGTTATTACTTTGTGCTGCTCCAACTCTGCAATATCCACTGCGTTGGGGTTGTCGTCGTCGCCAACAACGTTGGCTATTGAGATGGTAAGCTTTGTTTCGCTGAGCTTATCCTGCGAAGCCATTTGCTCATCGTCCTGCACCTTATCATCTTCCGTAATTACGGGAGGCGTAAACTTGATGGACGATTTCAGGGGTGGGGGAGGCGGCGCCTCCGGCTCTGTTTTAATGACTTCTTTTGGTATCTCCGGAGCTTCTTTGATGGTGGTTAGTTCGACCTGCGTGTCCACTCCGCCCAAGTATTCGCGCGTTTTTTTTACCGTTTCCGCCAAAAACGGAACGAGCGCCACAACGATAGTAAACGATACCATAATCAGCAACGCCAATACGTGGCGGCGCCATGAAGTACGACGAAGATAGAATGCTCCATACGCCTGATTTTTGCCTTCAAAAATCAGTTCTGTCCACTCTATTGAGTTCAACTGTGCATCTTTTCCCATTCTTTGATTACCTTATATTACTTGATTGCTATTATTTTTGTAACCTGTTAACGGGGTATTTCCCGCTCGGAGCCATACACTCCCTTTGTCAAGTAGTTTTGAAGCAGGAAGGTGTCTCCCTCGCTCATTTCTACAATTGCGTACTTGCCGATGCTGCATATCTGCATTTCATCCAATGCATCAACCAAGTTTCGGTAGGTGGATTCGTCGGTTGGCTTGATTACTACTACCTGTCCGTCAGGGTCGTTCTTTATTTTGTCCGACATCTCCTTAAAATCGGCTTCGTTGATTTCCTTGTGGAGTTTTTGCCGCTTGAGCGCAATCATTTGGTTCACAGCATCAGCGTTTCGTTCCAGCAAGATAGCGCGAAGGCCGTTCGGAGAATAGTCTGCCTCCTGAATCGAGTTGTAGTCCTGATACTTTGCGTTGTCAATTTTGCCAAAGTAGTAGTAAACTTTGTCGTCTTTGCCCAACAATAGCGTGATAGCCTTGGAGTCTTTCACCTTGTTTTTTTCGTCTTCATTGAGGATTTGGTCATCCTTAACGGGATAAACAAGGTCCATGACTTGAGGCTTACTCAACGAGGTACAGAACATGAAAAACGTTAGCAGCAACATGTTCATGTCTACCATTGGGGTAAAGTCCACCCTCAGGTTCATCTTTTTTGGCTGCCCTTTTTTGGCGCTGTGACCACCTCCACCGGTGCTTATTTCTGCCATTTTTTTTAGTTTTTAAATTCTTCTCAGTTTAGATTCTAACATTTTAGATATTTGCAGTCTTGCAAAGCTGTGTGTGTACTGCTACGCCATGCCTTCGTTTAGCTCAAAAATTGGAGCTAAAACCCTTCGGGCATGTTACGCAGCGTGGTAATCAAGCTGAAACGGTTTTCCTTTATATCCTGAAGCGTAGACGTTACCACCCGCACGAGCGGATATGGCGTTGTCTGGTCAGCCTTGATGGAGATGGACAAATCCCTGTTTACAGACTTGGCCGTTTGTATCCACATAGACAGTTGATTGTTTGCGCTATCGGTAGGAACGCCGTTGGTTTGCCGGAGGAAGTTTTTTTGGTCTTCCATATCTAGCGTGAGGTACTCCTTCAGCTGAGCAATCGAAACGCCCACAAAAGTAGTTGGCTCCATGAAGTTGGTTTTTTCCTGCTCGCTAAAAGTGATGTCGTAGCGAGCGCCCATCTTCTCGAGTATTTCTCTTTTGTCGTTTGGGCGGTCAAAGTTCAGATATACTTTTCCCCCTGGCTCTATCAGCACCGTGATTACGTTGTAATCCGGTACCTTGGTTTCCATTACCGACGCCGGCGTAATCACCTGAACAGGCTCAATGGGTATAAAGTTAGCCGTCAGCATGAAGAACGTCAGCAGCAGCACCGTCACATCGCTCATGGCTGTCATGTCGATGAACGTGTCCCGCTTTTTGGTTTTGATCTTAGCCATATCGTTTTACTTTTTTTGCTTTTGAAAACTGAACGGTTCGCTTAAGCTTACTTTTCGTGCTTAGTTGCGTATGTTTGTCCTACGGCAAAGCCAACCTCGCCTACAGCGTTGGTAATATCCTGCACCTTTGCCGAGAAGAAGTTGTAAACGATGATAGCCAAAGCGCCGGTGGCGATACCCATAGCGGTATTCATGAGCGCCTCCGAAATACCGAGCGAAAGGGCGATGGAGTCGGGAGCGCCCTCGTTGGCCATAGCGCCGAAAGAGCGAATCATACCAAGCACCGTACCCAGCAGCCCAAACAGCGTACCGAGCGACGAGATGGTAGCAATTACGTTGAGGTTTTGCTCCAGATAGGGCAACTCCAGCGAGGTGGCGTCTTCAATCTCTTTTTCGATGATTGCCGCTTTTTCGTCGTTGTTTAGTCCTTCCATTTGCTCCACGTCACGATAGCGCACCAAACCTGCGCGCAGAATGTTTGCCACAGAGCCTTTTTGCTTGTTGCATAATTGCTCTGCACCGTCAATGTCACCGGCTTTTAGCTTAGCCTTTGATTCGGCGACAAACTTTGTAATTTTGCCCTTGCCGCTTGCCTTGTTTAGCGCAAAAAAGCGCTCTACGCCCAATGCCAACACTGTTAGCAATAGCGTCATTACGATTGGGATAACAAATCCACCCTGGTACAGCGTACCAAAAATGTTGCCATCAATGGGGTGCCCTTTATCGTCAAAACGATCGGGCGAGCCGCAGAATAAGTAGAAAAACAAGTGCGCCACAATAGCACACACCACGACGACAATCATCGCGGAAACACCTTTTTTATAGTCTTTTTTTTGTTTTGGTTGGTTGGCCGATGCTTTGGCCTTTGGCTGACTCATAGCTGATAGTTTTTTTAATGATTAAAAATTTGTTTGTTTATGATTAATGTTGAAGAATTCCTTTTTTTGATGCCTCTCCTCACATATTTCTTTTTCCAAATAAGGTAAGCAATATGCCTACGCAAATTCGTTTTGCAAAAGTAGCTCTTTTTGTTGAACATGCAAATTTTTTTCTGCACTGTCTCCTGCTTAGAGTGTTAATTTCGCTAGAGTATGATATAATACACTCATAATCAGATGTGTTTTTGTGTGAAAAAAAAGAAAAAATTTTTATATGGAGAATTGTTAAATGTGATATTTGCCGTTATATTCAAGGTAAAATTAGCGAGCTGTCGCCGTAGCTCAGGAATCTGAAATCGTGCTCCAGCGCGTAGCGGTAGATGTCTCGCCAGCGCTCTCCCGTCATTGCGGCAACGAGGAGCAAAAGGGTACTCTGAGGCTGATGAAAGTTAGTTACCATGCCCGACGCCACTCGAAAACGGTAGGGTGGGGCGATCAAAATTTGCGTGCCCGCCGAAATGTGGCTCAACCCATTTCCGTCCAGGTAGCTGATGATTTTGCCGATGGCCTCCGGCGCGGCAATGCGAGGCTTGACCTCATACGGACGCCATTGCCCAACGTAGCTTTGCAGCACATCGTCCTCCAGCAGATTGAGCCCAATCCAAAACAGGCTCTCAAGACACCTCACTGTGGTTGTCCCCACTGCAACTACATTTCCGTGCGCCTGCCGCAATTTTGCGAGGGTTTCGCGGCTTACCTCAAAGCGCTCGGTGTGCATTTCGTGCTCCTGTATGGCGTTTGCCTTTACAGGCTTGAACGTTCCCGCCCCAACGTGAAGCGTTACTTCGGCAGTATCTATGCCTTTACACCTCAAATCGCGCAGCAGGTCTGGCGTGAAGTGCAACCCTGCGGTGGGGGCGGCTACAGAGCCCTCGTGCTTTGAGTAAACCGTCTGGTAGCGCTCGTAGTCGGCGTCTTCTGTCGGACGGCGCAGGTAGGGCGGGATGGGCAGCACGCCGGCGCTTTCGAGCACCTCCGCAAAGGTGAGGTCGGCAACGCTCCACGTAAACCGTACAACGACTTCCCCGTTCCTTACGCTCAGCTTGCTTGCCGATAGCGTGCAGGCGCTTCCGTTGTGTACAAAGGGCAGGTGCAAGTCATCCTCCTTCCAACGCTTGAGGTTGCCCACGACGCAAGTCCAAGTGCACTCTTCCCTTGCCGCAAGCGACTGCGCGTAGTCGCCGGGGTTGCACGGCTCTATGCAAAAAATTTCTACCGCCGCTCCGGTGCTGCGCCTGAACATTATCCGGGCGCGAATGACCTTGGTGTTGTTGAACACCAGCAGCGTTCCCCTTGGCAGCAGCTCCGGCAGGCGAGAAAAAACAGCTTCGCTGATGCCGCTGCGGTTAAAAACAAGCAGCTTCGAGTCGTCGCGCCGAGGCAAGGGGCGCTTTGCGATGCGCTCGTCGGGAAGCAGGTAGCTGTAGTCGGCTATGCAAATTTGCGGAATCATTCTTTGGCTTGCTCACGCTCAATTTCTGAATACCAGACCGTCGCCAAAGTAGTCGGCAATCACCTCGTGATCCTTGCTGATGCTGTTGGCCAGCAGCTGCTTTGCCAGCTCGTTGACGAGCTCTTTTTGCAGGACGCGCTTAACGGGTCGTGCGCCAAATGCGGGGTCGTACCCCTGCTCTATGATCCACGTCATGGCGTAGTCGCTCAACTTGATGCGCACGCCGCTTGAGGCGAGCATTTTTTGTATCTGCGCCAGCTGGATTTTTACGATTTCCTCTACGTCGGCGCGGGTGAGCGGTGTGAACATGATAATTTCGTCCACGCGGTTGAGAAACTCCGGGCGCACGGACTGCTTGAGCAGCTCCACTACGTCGAGCTTAGTTCGCTCCAACAGGCGGTCGCGGTTGGCGTCGGTGAGCCGCTCCATGCTTTCCATGATGATGGACGAGCCGATGTTGGAGGTCATGATGATGATGGTGTTTTTGAAGTTCACCACGCGCCCCTTGTTGTCGGTGAGCCTTCCGTCGTCGAGCACCTGTAGCAGCGTGTTGAAAACGTCGGGGTGCGCTTTTTCAATTTCGTCGAGCAACACCACCGAGTATGGTTTTCGGCGTACCGCCTCAGTGAGCTGGCCGCCCTCGTCGTAGCCCACGTATCCGGGAGGAGCTCCAATCAGCCGCGATACGGAGTGCCGCTCTTGGTATTCGCTCATGTCGATGCGGGTCATCAGGTTTTCGTCGTCGAAGAGAAATTCGGCAAGCGCCTTGGCGAGCTCCGTTTTACCTACGCCGGTAGTGCCCAGAAAAATGAACGAGCCGATAGGTCTTTTTTCGTCCTGCAACCCGGCACGGCTGCGGCGTACAGCGTTGGAAACGGCGGCTATGGCCTCGTCCTGCCCGACCACGCGGCGGTGGAGCTCTTTTTCGAGCTGAAGCAGCTTTTCGCGCTCGCTCTGCAACATTCGGGTGACGGGAATACCCGTCCACTTTGCTACCACCTCTGCCACGTCTTCCGGGGTGACTTCTTCGTTGACCAGCGTAAACTCGCTCCGGTGTTCCTCCTTGAACTTAGTCAACTTTTCGATTTCGGCCTCGGCCTCGCGGATTTTTCCGTAGCGCAATTCCGCCACCAGGCCGTAGTTTCCCTGCCGCTCGGCGTTCTCGGCTTGCAGCTTGTACTCCTCGATGCGCTGCTTGTTTTTTTGGATGTTGTCTATCACGTCCTTTTCCTGCTGCCACTGCCCGTTGAGTGTGGTGCGCTGCTCGTTGATGTTGGCGATTTCGAGGCTCAGCTCCTCCACCTTTTTGGCGTCGCCCTCGCGCTTGATGGCCTCGCGCTCAATTTCGAGCTGGCGCAGCTTGCGGTTTAGCCCGTCGATGCTTTCGGGTACGGAGTTCATTTCGAGGCGCAGCTTGCTTGCCGCCTCGTCTATCAGGTCAATGGCCTTGTCGGGCAAAAAGCGCGCGGTGATGTAGCGATGGCTCAGCTCCACCGCGGCGATGATGGCGTCGTCCTTGATGCGCACCTTGTGGTGGTTTTCGTAGCGCTCCTTTAGCCCGCGCAGGATTGATATGGCGTCTTCGGGCGAAGGCTCATCAACCATTACGGTTTGGAAACGACGTTCGAGCGCCTTGTCCTTCTCAAAGTACTTTTGATATTCGTCGAGCGTGGTAGCTCCCACGGCGCGGAGGTCGCCCCGCGCGAGGGCTGGCTTCAGGATGTTGGCTGCGTCCATAGCGCCCTCGCTTTTTCCAGCTCCCACCAGCGTGTGAATTTCGTCGATGAAAAGAATGATGCTGCCGTTGGACTTTACAACTTCGTTCACCACCGATTTGAGGCGCTCCTCGAACTCGCCCTTGTACTTAGCGCCTGCAATGAGCGCCCCCATATCGAGCGAGTAAATCAGCTTAGACTTGAGGTTTTCGGGCACGTCGCCGCTCACGATGCGGTGGGCAATGCCTTCGGCGATGGCGGTTTTGCCCACGCCCGGCTCGCCAATCAAGATGGGGTTGTTCTTGGTGCGGCGCGAAAGTATTTGAAGTACGCGGCGAATTTCGTCGTCGCGGCCAATTACAGGGTCGAGCTTACCGGTGCGCGCCTGCTCGTTGAGGTTAATGGCAAAGCGGTTGAGGGCGTTGTACGTGTCCTCCGCCGTTTGGCTGTTGACCTTTGCGCCCTTGCGCAGGTCGGCAATGGCCGCCTTGAGGTCTTTCTCGCTCACGCCGCTTCCCTTGAGCAGCTTCGCCGTGCTGTCGTCTGTGGCGACCATGCCAAGCAGCAGGTGCTCCACCGCCACAAACTCGTCGCCCATGTCCTTGGCGGCGGCCTGCGCCTTCTGCACGGCGGTGTTGGCGGTAGAGGCTAAGTATATTTCGCCGCCGCTAACTTTGGGGTAGGAGGTAATTATTTTGTCGACGGCCGACTGCAATGCGGCTACATTAACGCCCAGCTTGTTCATCAGGTAGGTGGTAACGCTCTCGGCATCTACCAGCGATGCCTTGAGCAGGTGCGCCGTATCGACGGCCTGCTGCCCGTACCCCTGCGCAATGGTGATGGCTTGCTGCACAACCTCCTGCGCTTTTATGGTGAAAACATTCAGATTCATACGATTTTTACTTTTTAGTTACGGAAACTTTTTAGGCATTTGCGCTTTTTGAACCATAATACCTCCACAGATTCCTGCAAAAAGTTTGCCATACGCAAAAATGCGACAATTTGTCATACCATAGCCCGTAAAGCGAGATGTTTTGGACTTCCAATCATCAATATATAACTTGCTTTTACACAGTATTTTATAATAATTAAAACAGGTGTGATGTCTGCATACGGATTAAATATCAACCATTTCCTCCCTTAGATTTTCATCATTTGTAAATAACTTTTTCGTAAAAGGATGATGAAAATGTTCCTAAATAGTAGTACATTTGCGCTCCGATTTTTTTGAAACTTCCGGGCTGCTTCGATTCAATAGCAGCTTAATTTTTTTGGATTAATGAAGTAAACATGAGCAACTCGGTTTTGTTTTTGGTGGTTTTCATCACCGCGCTGGCGCTGGTGGTTATCGCGCTGGTGCTGGCGAGGCTGCTGGCGCCGCGGTCATCAAGCCCCCACAAGGGCGAGCCGTATGAGTGCGGTATCCCCACGCGGGGCAGCACGTGGATGCAATTCCGCGTAGGCTACTACCTGTTCGCCATCCTTTACCTCGTGTTCGACGTGGAAACAGTGCTGCTGTTTCCGTGGGCGGTAACCATGAGGAATATGGGAATGCAGGGGCTTGCCTGCGTGCTGTTTTTTTTGGTAATACTGACGCTGGGCTTAGTCTATGCGTGGAAAAAAGGAGTGCTGGTATGGAAGTAAAGAATATACGCATCCCCAACATGAAGTACGAGGACTTCAACGACAACGAATACCTCGAAGAATATGTGGCGGAGCTGCGCAAAAATGGGGTGAACATCTTCGTTGGCAAGATCAGCGATTTCATCAATTGGGGACGATCGAACTCGGTGTGGCCGCTCACCTTTGCCACAAGCTGCTGCGGCATTGAGTGCATCATGTGCGTTGGGGCAGCCCGCGCCGACTTTGCCCGCTTCGGGTGGGAGGTAACGCGCAACAGCCCCCGTCAGGCTGACGTAATTTTTGTGTGCGGAACGATTGTTCACAAAATGGCGCCGGTGCTCAAGCGGCTTTACGAGCAAATGGCCGAGCCACGCTACGTTATGGCCATTGGCAGCTGCGCCATCAGCGGCGGCCCCTTCAAGAGTTCCTACCATGTGGTGCAGGGTGTTGACGAAATTATTCCGGTGGACGTGTTCATCCCCGGCTGCCCACCTCGCCCAGACGCTGTCCTTTACGGCATGATGCAGCTGGCGCGAAAAATTAAAGTGCAAAACTTCTTCAAGCTGCCCCAGCAGCCGCAAATAGCAAATTCGTCCAACCATGATACTACAGCCGATGGAAACAGTTGAGAAAGAACTTTTGTCGCTTGGCCTTACCGAGGTAAAACGGGAGGATAACCGGCTGACCGTAACCCTCCCCGCTGACAAGCTGTACGGCGTTGCCCGCTACCTGCGGTACGACCGGCCGGAGAAATTTGACTACCTGATAGATATCGTCGGCATGGACTACGGCGATGCTTTGGGCGCTGCCTACCACATCTCGCCCTCGCAAACCCCTTCGCTGGTGGTAACGCTGGTAACGCGCACCGGCAACCGCGAGCAGCCCGAACTCTTCTCGGTGTGCGACTTGTGGGATTCGGCGTCGGTGTACGAGCGCGAGGTGTACGACTTTTTCGGCGTCCGCTTCATCAATCACCCCGACATGCGCCGCATTTTCCTGCGCACTGATTGGAACGGCTTCCCCCTACGCAAGGACTACAACGCCGACCCTGCCATTAACCCCGTGCCGCCGGAAAACGAGCTTATCTCCGACATGGAGCGCGCGCCCTCCATCACCATCAAAATGGGCGAGCGTATCGAGGAGGTGCATCAGGTGTTTGACGACGACGAATACGTTATCAACTTTGGGCCGCAGCACCCTGCCATGCACGGCGTGCTTCACCTGCGCGTTGCGCTCAACGGCGAGATTATCAAAAAAATTGACCCTGTTTTCGGGTACATTCACCGCGGTATAGAGAAGATATGCGAAAGCTACACCTATCCGCAAATCCTCCACCTCACCGACCGGCTGGACTACCTGTCGGGGACGATGAACCGGCACGCCGTGTGCCTCTGCTGCGAAAAGGCGCTGGAGCTGGAAGTGCCGGAGCGCGCCCACTACATCCGCACCATATTCGACGAGCTGACCCGCATTGCCTCGCACCTGCTGGGATGGGGCTGCATGTGCATGGATATGGGCTCTATCACGGCGTTTGTGTACGGTATGCGCGACCGCGAAAAAATAATGGACGTCTTTGAGGAAACCGCCGGTGGGCGACTCATGGCCAACTACAGCGTTATTGGCGGCGTGGCGCGGGATATTCATCCCAACTTCCAGAAAAGAGTGAAGGAGTTTATCCCCTACATGCGCAAGATGCTCAAGGAGCACCACCTGCTTTTCTCCAACAACCCCATTGCCCGCGGGCGTATGAAGGACATTGGATACCTGAGCAGGGAAAAGGCCATATCGCTTGGAGCAACCGGTCCCTCCGGCAGAGCGTCGGGGTGGAGCAACGATATTCGCAAGATTGCTCCCTACGCTGCCTACGCAAAGGCAAACTTCGACGAGGTGCTGCGCACCGAAGGGCTAACCTACGACCGCTACATCATCCGCTTAGACGAGATTGAGCAATCGCTCCGCATCATTGAGCAGCTGGTTGACAACATCCCCGAAGGGGCATACGCAGCCAAAACAAAAGCTATTATCCGTTTGCCGGAGGGCGAATTTTTTCAGCGTGTGGAGAATGCCCGCGGACAGTTTGGCGTGCACATCACCAGCAAGGGAGACAAAACGCCCTACAGGGTAAAATTCCGCTCGCCGTCGCTGGTGCTGGTGGGGGCGCTAAAAGCTATTGCCACCGAAGCCAAAGTTGCCGACCTGATTATGATAGGCGCGTCGCTGGATTACGTGATTCCTTGCATTGACAGATAAATGAGCATTATGCCGAGCAAAACCATTTTGTGCGTTCAAGCAAATGTCCATAATCAATAGCATATTGATACCGATTATGATACCAATTGTGGTGCTTGATGACATCAATTAATATTCTGTAATGGCATAATAATGGCACAATAAATGATACCATGATAAACGGAAAATTTTTATCACAATTTGCTAATAAAGAGATGGTTGATGGTGTAAATATTTTAATACATCAATGTAAATAGTTTGGCGTAAAGCCGCAAATGACTCGCAAACATTTGATATAATGTGTATTATATATAGCATGTAAGTATAGTAATAATTAATAACAACTAATTATCGTGTTCAGTTTTTCAATTGTAACCCAGTGGATAGATGAGTTTCTCCGCCAATACTTGAGCAGCGGTTTGGCGCTGTTTATCGAGTGCCTGCTCGTTGGGTTCCTTCTGCTGGTGGCATACGCGGTGTTTGCGCTTATCCTGATCTACGTTGAGCGCAGGGTGTGCGCCTTTATGCAGTGCCGCTTGGGACCTAACCGTGTGGGGCCGTTTGGCATATTCCAAACGGTGGCCGATATGATAAAAATCCTCCTCAAGGAGCTTATTCACATTGACCGCGCCGACCAGTTTTTATTTCGTCTGGCGGCATTTTTTGTGCTCGTTGCTTCGGTAGGGACGTTTGGGGCGTTGCCGTTTGCAGAAGGGTTACATGCGGTTGACTTCAACATGGGAGTGTTCTACCTGCTTGCCATATCGTCGTTGGGCGTGGTGGGCATCCTGCTGGCGGGATGGTCGAGCAACAGCAAGTACACCATGATTGGCGCTATGCGTAGCGGTGCACAGCTCATCAGCTACGAGCTGTCGTGCGGGCTGTCGCTGCTTGCCATTGTGGTGCTCTCAGGCACCATGCAGCTCTCGGAGATAGTGGCGTTGCAGGCCGATTCGTGGTTTATCTTTCAGGGACATGTTCCGGCGGTGATAGCCTTTTTCTGCTACCTTATTGCCGGCCACGCCGAAACAAACAGGGGGCCGTTTGACCTGCCAGAGGCCGAATCGGAGCTTACGGCGGGCTACCACACCGAGTATTCGGGCATACAGTTTGGCTTTTTTTACCTTGCCGAGTACCTGAACATGTTTATCGTTGCCGCCATTGCCGCCACCATGTTTTTGGGCGGGTGGATGCCGCTGCACATCCCCGGATGGGAGGCTTTCAACCATGTGATGGACTACATTCCGTCGGCAATTTGGTTTTTGGGAAAAACGTTTGCGTGCGTATTCTTTGCGCTGTGGGTTAGGTGGTCGTTCCCTCGCCTGCGCATAGACCAGCTGCTGAAGTTTGAGTGGAAAATTTTGATGCCGATATGCCTCATCAACATTCTGCTGATGGCAGCGCTGGTGGCGCTTAGATGACGCTAACAAACAAATGGAATGAAAGAGAAACAAAATACGGGACTACAAGCAGTGGCTAACCGATTTGAAATTGAAAGTCCGTCAATCGCAAATCAAATTAATGGCCAAAGCGAAACAGGAATATGAAAATTAAACTATTACTACGATGAAGCGACTAATGTTTTTGCTGCTTGCTTGTCTTGCATCCCTGAGCAGCTGGGGGCAGGACGTTGTGGGAGAATGGAACGGCGTTTTGAAGCTACAGGCAGATATTCAGCTGCGGCTGGTGTTCCACGTTCAAAAAAACGAATCGGGGTACAACGCAACGATGGATAGCCCAGACCAGGGGGCAAAAGATATTCCCGTGACTTCTGTGAGCTACGAAAATTCCGTTTTGAAGCTTTCCATTGCCAGTGCAAACATTGAGTACGAAGGTGTTTTAGGCTCCGATGGAAATATTTCCGGCACGTTTAAGCAAATGGGGCAGGCTTTCCCCTTAAACCTTTCGCGGCAAGTTGGTGAAGCGGCAAAACAGGTAAGGCCGCAAGAGCCGGTAAAACCTTACCCCTACCACGAGGAGGAAGTTTTATTTGAGAACAAAAAAGATGGCGTTACCTTAGCCGGTACGCTGACGTTGCCGCAGAAGAACGGTGTTTTCCCCGCCGTTGTCCTGATAAGCGGAAGCGGCGCACAAAATCGCGACGAGGAAATTTTTGGGCACAAACCTTTCCTCGTCATTGCCGACTACCTGACGCGGAACGGAGTTGCCGTGCTGCGCTTCGACGACCGCGGCACAGCCGCCTCCACCGGCGATTTGAACACGGCCACCAGCTACGATTTGTCAAGAGACGTGGAGGCCGGAGTAAAATATTTGCAAGCCCGAAAAGAGATTAATAAAAAGAAAATCGGTTTACTTGGGCACAGCGAAGGGGGAGTTATTGCCCCGATGGTCGCCGCTCGCAACAAAGACGTTGCATTTATCGTCCTGCTGGCAGGCTCTGGAGTTCGGGGCGACAAGGTGCTTTTGCAACAGCAGAGCTTAATTTCCGAAGCCTCCGGCGTTAGCGAAGAAGAGAGAAAACAAGCAGGAAGTATTAACGAAGGAGCGTTTAAAATTGTGCTGCAATCGGCAGATACGGCGCAGCTAAAGGCCACCCTGACCGATTACTTGAGGCATGCCGGAAAAAGTATATCGGATGACGAAAAATCAAACGACAGCTTTATCGCATCCGCACTTAGCCAGCTGACAAGCCCGTGGGTGCAGTATTTCATCCGGTATGATCCGGCTCCGGCGCTGGAAAAAGTAAAATGCCCCGTGTTGGCAATCAACGGCGAGAAGGATTTGCAAGTTTCCGCCAAAGAAAATTTGGCGGCAATCAAGGCTGCGCTGGCCAAAGGCGGCAACAAACGAGTTACGGTACAAGAGTTTTCCGGCTTGAATCATCTGTTTCAGGAGTGTAAAACCGGCTTGCCGAAAGAGTACGCAACGATAGAGCAAACTTTTTCGCCGGTTGCGCTGAACGAAATTCTAACGTGGATTAAAGTGCAAGCACAGTAAGGAAGCGTAAGACAAAAAATTATGAAGTTTAAATATTAAGCAATGAAACTACTTCGCTACATCAAAGAAATAGCGCTGGGGATATACCACCTGCTTCAGGGCATGTACATTTCGATGCTCAACATGTTGCGCCCGAAGATTACAGAGAAGTACCCCGAAAATCGAAAAACGAGGGTGCACTTTGAGCGTTTTCGTGGGCTGCTGACCATGCCCCATAACGCTCAAAATCAGCACAAGTGCACGGCGTGCGGTCTCTGCATGATGGCCTGCCCCAACGGCACTATTCGCATCATCAGCAAAAAGGTGACGGACGAAGCAACCGGAAAGGAAAAGAAGGCGCTCGACAAGTACCTGTACGACATTGGCAGCTGTACGTTTTGCAGCTTGTGCACCATTGCATGTCCGCAGGAAGCCATTGCATGGATGCCGTTTTTTGAGCATACCGTCTACACCCGCAGCAAGCTGGTGAAGCAGCTCAACCACGAAGGATCATCGTTAGAAGTAAAAACAAAAACAGAATAGCACTCAAAAGCACTATTATGATATGGAACTGTCAAGCAACTTAATAATTTTTTACCTGCTCGCCGCGTTTATGGTCGTATCGGCCATACTTGCCGTTGCCTCGAAGCGGATAATGCGTGCGGCTACCTGCCTGCTGTTTGTGCTCGTTGGCACGGCAGGCCTGTACCTGATGCTCAACTACCATTTTTTGGCGGCGGTGCAGCTGTCTGTGTATGCAGGGGGCATCCTGGTGCTGTTTCTTTTTGCCATTTTTCTCACCAACCCAAAGGGCGATGCAGCCGAGCCTCACGACAGGCGGCGGGTGGTCATGGGCATTGTCGCTTCGCTGTGCGGCGCAGTCGTAGCAGGATTTATCATTCTGAAGCAATTCTGCCTGTACCCTGTTTCCGATACGGCCATCGGCGATCACGAGGTGAACATGAAGGTGATAGGAACAGCCCTCATGGGTACGGAAAAATACCAATACCTGCTGCCCTTTGAGGCGCTGAGCGTGCTGCTGCTGGCCTGCATTATCGGCGGAATACTGATTGCAAGGAAAAGTTGAGGAGTAAGATAGCACATTCCTATGGAATGCCGGCTTGCATGAATTTGTTTTAAAAATTTGAAGCACACACTGTTGCAAAATTTATAATTGTATATGATATGATACCAATGAACCACTATTTGGCGCTGAGCATCATCCTGTTTTTTGTGGGAATCTACGGATTTATCGCACGGAAAAACATGCTCGCCGTGCTCATTTCGGTAGAGCTGGTGCTGAACGCCGTAGAGCTCAACTTTAGCGTATTCAACAGATACCTGTACCCTGAGCGGCTGGAGGGAATGTTTTTTAGCTTGTTTGGCATTGCTATATCGGCAGCCGAAACTGCGGTGGCTATCGCCATCATCATCAACGTTTATAGGAATATGCAGAGCATTGATATACGGCACGTTGACAAGCTCAAAGGCTGACAGCGCGCTTGCGGCATGTTGCACGTTACTTGGGCTATGGAGCAGCTATGAAAGGTAGAAAAGACAGCTACATGGGCGACGTGGGAATCCCCAGAAAAATTGATGATATACCGGAGCTAAAGGAAAAGCTTATTGAAGCATTTGACGCCAAATCCCACGACCACAAAGCGATTGCTCGCTACAGCCTGCTCTTGGCGGCGCACGTTTTAGACTTGACCGGCATACAGAGAGACAGCGCCATTGAAGAATGTTTTACCGTGAGCGAAAAGTGGCAGGAGGGAAAGGCAAAATTTCAGGAAGCGCGGGACGTCGCCTTCAAGATGCACCGGTTAGCCCGCGAAGAGAATGACCCCGTGAGGGTAAAGGCGCTTCGGGTTATGGGGCAGGTGGCCGCCACCCCTCACGTGAAAAGGCACGCTCTGATAGCCTCGGACTACGCGATTAAATTAATCAACCTGCTGCACCCCAAAAATTTAGACGAGGTGCGAAAGGAACGGGAGGTACAAATTGAGCTAATGAGAAGCGTTTAATCCACCACAATGCAATGCGGTGGAAATTGTATTTTGAAATTTCATCATATATTTAGGTAAACTTAAACGAAATAAAAAAGGAAAAAACGGAAACGGCTCGCAGGATGCAATGAATGTGATAATCCGTTTACACGTACACCAATGGAGGTAGCAAAAGATGAGTAATTATGAAAGCCTGCTTACGGGATTTAGCCTGCTGATTGTAGCAGTCCCGCTACTAATGTTTTTTGTGCTGGGGCTTGCAGGAGGCAAGATGAGCCACCGCGCGGCGGGTATTGCCGGCACGCTGGGAATGGCTGTGGCCGCCGTTTTGTCGTATGCGACGGCGTTCCGCTACTTTTTTGCGGAGGGAAAAGCTGATGGCGTTTTCCAAAAGATAATCGCATGTTCGGTTGAGTGGCTGCGCTTTACCGATAAGCTACACATTGACCTTGGGGTGCTGCTCGACCCCATTTCGGTGATGATGCTTGTGGTGATTACCACCGTGTCGCTCATGGTGCACATCTACAGCTTGGCCTACATGCACGGCGAGCGCGGATTCCAGCGCTACTACGCCCTGCTGTCGCTGTTCAGCTTTTCGATGTTGGGCTTGGTGGTGGCCACCAACATTTTTCAGATGTACATCTTTTGGGAGCTGGTGGGCGTTTCGTCCTACTCGCTCATTGGATTTTACTACGTCAAGCCTTCGGCGGTAGCGGCCTCCAAGAAGGCATTTATCGTTACCCGCTTTGCCGACCTTGGCTTTCTTGTCGGCATACTGATAGTGTCGTACTACACGGGCACGTTTGATTTTGGCCTGCTGACGGGCAATGAGGCCTCGCTGGTGGTTGAGTCTACCGCAGGGCTGTCGTTCATGGGCGTGTCGGTAGCGTCGTGGGCAATGGCGCTTATCTTCATGGGGGGGGCAGGCAAATCGGCCATGTTCCCGCTGCACATCTGGCTGCCCGACGCTATGGAAGGCCCCACGCCGGTGTCGGCGCTCATCCACGCTGCCACGATGGTGGTTGCCGGCGTTTACCTCGTGGCGCGGCTCTTCCCCGTGTACTACTTTGCCGCCCCCGACGTGCTGGCAATGATTGGGTACATCGGGGCGTTCACCGCGCTGTTTGCCGCTGTGATAGCCATCACGCAAACCGATATTAAGCGGGTGCTGGCTTTTTCTACCATTTCACAAATTGCCTACATGATGGTGGCGCTGAGCGTTTCGGGCTACGGCGGGCACGAGGGGCTGGGCTACATGGCGTCAATGTTCCACCTCTTTACCCACGCCTTCTTCAAGGCGCTGCTGTTCCTTGGCGCAGGCTCGGTGATACACGCCGTGCACAGCAACGAAATGGGCGACATGGGCAACCTGCGTCGGCACATGCCCATTACGCACGCTACGTTTCTCATTGCTTGCCTGGCGATAGCCGGCATTTGGCCGCTTTCGGGATTTTTCAGCAAAGACGAAATTCTGGCGGCGGCGTTTCACCACAACCTCCTGCTGTTTATAACCCTGTGGGTGGTGGCAGGCCTTACGGCTTTCTACATGTTTCGGCTGTACTACAACATTTTTTGGGGCAAGGCGAAATCGTATGACGAACACCACAAACCGCACGAGTCGCCGCTGGCCATGTCGCTTCCGCTCCTGTTTCTTGCGCTGCTGACGCTCGTTGCTGGACTTGTGCCTTTTTCCAAGTTCATCAGCGGCGACAACATTCCGTTTGAAACCCACATTGACTTGAGCGTTGCGCTGTCCGGTATTTTGGTTGCCCTGGCAGGCATATTTGTGGCAACAAAGCTGTACGCAAGGGGAGGGGAGCGCCCTGCACGAATTGCCACCTCGCTGGGTGGATTTTACCGCGCCACGCTCCATAAATTTTACTTGGATGAAGTATGGATGTTTATCACCAAAAAGGTGGTTTTCAAATATTTTTCAGACCCCATTGCGTGGTTTGACAGGCATGTAATTGACGGCGCTATGGACGGTGCAGGCTGGGTAACCACGCGCCTATCGTCGTCCGTCAAGGTTTTCCAAAACGGTAAGGTACAGTTCTA
>JAIRSZ010000169.1 GCA_031255195.1 Prevotellaceae bacterium
GACAGCCCCGAAAACTTGGACACGCCCGTCAGGAAGATAAACCGCAGGTGCTCGTCCGACCCTTTCAGCACCTGGTAAAAATCGTGCACCGACGTGCGAATGGCATCCAGCATGGTATCAAACAGGTGGCTGGTGACCGGCTTGTCGTACTCGTCAATCAGAACGACTACTTTTTTGCCGGTTTGGATGTGCAGAGCTCGAATAAGCTCTCTAAAGCAATCCGGCGCCGACTGCGATGGCAGCGTAACCTGGTAATCTTTTGCTATCTCATTCAAGTACCTGCACAAGCTGCTTTTCATCGTATCCGGCGTGGAGTGGTCTATCAGCGTCCAGTCCACCCGAATAACGGGGTGCTGCTGCGACCAATCCCACCTGTCGTGGATGTAAAGCCCCTCGAACAGCTCCTGCTTGCCCTTGAAAATAGCCTCCAGCGTGCTCACCAGCAGCGACTTCCCAAAGCGGCGCGGGCGGGAGAGAAAGTAAACGCTTCCTGAGGTTACTATTTCATAGATTTCCCTTGTCTTATCCACGTACAGAAAATCGCTCTCGCGCAGCTTTTCAAATGACTGTATTCCTATCGGTAAATTTTTCATGGCAATTGAATTTTTGGTAATGTTGCTATTTTTCTTTTACTTCCTGTCATGTCCTGAAAAAAGTGGTTTTCCTCCGTCAGCTTTTCCTCCATCTGTCGCGCGTAGCGGTCTGTCAGCAGCAACAAGTACGCAAACACCTGGCGCAACTGAAGGTAGGTGATGTCGGCCACTTTTTTATGTCAACCTAATGTCAGGACATGATGCTATTTTACAGCTGCAACTCTGCCTTTATTTTGGCAAAAGTTTGTTCTGGATTTAGTATTTCGCCCTGCTCTGAGGTGCAGTTGACAATATGAAAGTTGGGGTCGAGCGTCGGCTGCTCGAGGTATGCGCTGCGCACCGCACGCTGAAAGTCAAGGTCTGCCTCGTGAATGTCTTCCTTCCCGTTGAGGTACTGCCGGTCGTCGCCATGACGGTGCGCCGAGAGTTTTTCCTGCGTAAACGCAAAGGGTACGTCTAAGAACAAGCTCAGCTGCGGCTGGGGAATTTTGAAGTGCCCGTACTCAAGGTTTAGAATCCACTCGCGCAGCTTGCCGCGTTCGTCTGCGTCGGGCAACTTGGCGCACTGAAAGGCAACGTTGGAGTACACGTAACGGTCGACGATTACGAAGCACCCGCTCCTCATCCAACGGCGGATTTTGGCGGCGGCAGCGTGGCGGTCTTCGGCGTAGACGAGCGCCACGAGGTAGGGGTTTACCTCGCTGATTTTCCCCAGATCGCCGCGCAAAAATTTGGCGATAAGTTCGCCCCAGAGCGCAGACGCTACGCGCGGAAAGTGGAGATACCTGCAACGCACGCCAAGCCCCTGCAAGTGCTGCTGTAGCAGCGAAACCTGCGTGGATTTTCCTGCGCCGTCAAGCCCTTCTATGGCAATAAAGTTCATGCGTGTTCCAAAAAAATGTAGTACATTTGCCTTCGCAAAGTTAACAGAAACTATCCGCTAATGAAAGAGAAGCGCGACTTTTTGCAAAAAAAAGCATGCTTGTGCTGTGGCAAGCAGCTGCTTGACCTCACGTCGCCCGTGGTTATGGGCATTTTGAACGTTACCCCCGACTCGTTTTTTGCGGGCAGCCGCGCCGAGACGGCCGACGCTGTAGCGGTGCGCACCTACCAGATGTTGTCCGAGGGCGCGGCCATCATTGACGTGGGCGCTTACTCAACGCGGCCGGGGGCGAGCGAAGTGTCGCCGGACGAGGAGCTGCGCCGCCTGTGCCCTGCGCTTGAGGTGGTACGGAGCAAGTTTCCGCAAGCGGTGGTTTCCATCGATACCTTTCGCGCGGAGGTGGCGCGCGAGGTGGCGGCGCAGTTTGGCGCGGTAATTGTCAACGATATTTCGGGCGGGCAGCTCGACGAAAAAATGCTTGAAACCGTTGCCGAACTCAGCCTGCCCTACGTACTGATGCACACGCGCGGAACGCCGCAGACCATGCAGCAGCAAACGAGCTACGGCGACGTGGTGGGAGAAGTTGTGCGCTACCTTTCGGAAAAGGTGAACGTGCTGCACAGCGCGGGCGTGTGCGACGTTATCATCGATCCGGGATTTGGATTTGCCAAGACGGTGGAGCAAAACTTTGAGCTGCTGTCGCGCTTGGAGGAGTTCAGCATTTTTGAGCTGCCCTTGCTGGTTGGCTTTTCGCGCAAGTCGATGGTGTGCCAAACGCTGAGCGTAACGCCTGCGGAGGCGCTCAACGGCACTACGGCGCTCAACACGCTTGCGCTCGCCAAAGGCGCAGACATCCTCCGCGTGCACGACGTGAAGGCGGCGGCCGAAGCGGTAAAGCTGGTGGCGGCAGCCGGAGCGCTGAACAGAAATCATTAAACAACCGGGCAACAAAGTAACGCTATGTTTTTCACCATTCGCATCCTCGATATTATTGACATCCTGCTGGCCGCAATCCTGATATACCAGGTGTACAAGCTCATTCGCGGCACGGTTGCCATCAACATTTTCATCGGCATATTTGCCCTCTACGTCCTGTGGATTGCGGTGAAGGCGCTCAATATGGAGCTGCTCAGCACCATCCTTGGGCAGGTGCTGGGCGTGGGCGTGCTGGCGCTGTTCATCGTTTTTCAGCAGGAAATACGCAAATTCCTGCTCTACATCGGGACACAGTACAGGTCGCGCAGCAATGTGTCGTTTCGATCCATCTTTTTCAGGAGCGTCGACAAGTCGAGCGGCGTCAACATTGACGCTATTTTGAAGGCGTCGCGCAATATGTCCGACAGCAAAACGGGGGCGCTAATCGTCATACAGCGCACCACCTCGCTCGAGTCCTACGAAGAGCTGGGCGACATCCTCGACGCCAACACCAATAGCCGCCTGCTCGAAAACATTTTCTTCAAAAACACGCCGCTGCACGACGGCGCCGTAATCATCGTGCGCAGCAGAATCCGCGCTGCCCGCTGCGTGCTGCCCTCAACCGACAACCTCAACCTGCCCGCGCACTACGGCATGAGGCACCGCGCCGCGCTGGGCATATCGGAAAACAGCGATGCCGTGGTGGTGGTAGTTAGCGAGGAGACCGGCGACATCTCCTTCGTTGAGGCCGGCCACATCCGGAGCGGCATTACCATTGCAGAAATGCAGAATATGCTCGAAAATGCGCTCAACAAGCAACGGTAAAACTCAGAAAATATTATAATTTCGACGTGTTAAAGTTTTTTTCTGCAAAAACGTAAGTGAAAAGTGCTTCATTGGCTTAGGGTTATTATTACATTTGCGCAAAGATACTGCATTTGCAAAGATAACTCAAAGCAAAACTTAACGATGGGCAGATACCATATTGACGGCATTGACCACAAAATTCTAACAATGCTAATTAAAAACGCGCGCACTCCTTTTTTGGAGATCGCCCGCGAGTGCGGCATTTCCGGCGCAGCCGTCCACCAGCGGGTAAAAAAGTTGGAGGACGCCAGCGTTATCGTCGGCTCGCGCATGATGGTGAAGCCCCGCTCGCTGGGGCTGGACATCTGCGCCTTTGTAAACGTGAAGCTCTCCAAGCCGGACATCTCCCAAATCGCCATTGAGGAGTTTCACAAAATACCAGAAATTGTGGAATGCCACTTCATTGCAGGGCCATTCTCGCTGCTGCTCAAGCTCTACTGCCACGACAACGAGCACCTGATGGACTTGCTGGTAAACCAAATCCCCCACATTGTAGGGGTTACCGACACCTCATCGTTCATTTCGCTCGAGCAGGCCTTTGAGCGCGAGCCACACCTCCTGCCCATGAGAAAAAGGAGCAGCGTCGTGGAGAAGAGCGTGGACGACAACGATGAGGCAAGCAGGGGAAAAAGAGCGCTAAAAGTCAAGCTAAAAGCCCAAACCGCAAAAAAGGCGTAGCCTAAAAAACGAAGAAGCCGCCCGAAAAAAATACTCGTGCGGGCGGTAGCCTGCGCCTACTTCACCGGAATAAACCCAACATCGGCAATAATTTTTTGTCCGGACTCGGACAGCACGTAGCCAATGAACCGGCCAACGCTGCCCTCTGCCTGCGCCGTGTAGTAGTAGAACAGCGGCCGCGAGATGGGGTACGCCTTGCTTTTTGCGTTGGCTGCCGACGGCTCAACAAACGTTTTGCCGCCGTCGTATGACACGCTCACGGCCTTCACGCCCCTGTTCAGGTAGGCCAGCCCCACGTAGCCAACAGCGCCTTTGGTCTGGCTCACGGACTGTATGATAGCGCCGGTGGCGGGCATGTTCATGATTCCGTTCAGGTAGCTTTTGTTTTTCAGCACGCTTTCCTTGAAAAACTCATACGTCCCCGACGAGGTTTCGCGGGCGTAGGGGACAATTCGCAGGTCGTCGCCGCCCACCTCCTTCCAGCTTTTGATTTTTCCGGTGAAAATACCCTCCAGCTGCTCGCGGGTAAGGTTTTGTACCTTGTTGGAGGGGTGCACAATGACGGCCAGCGCGTCGTATGCGGCCACCACCTCTTTGACGGTTTTGCCGCTCGCCTGTAGCTTTTGCCTTTCGTCGAACTTGATTTTTCGCGAAGATTGCGCAAGGTCTGTTGTTCCCTCCACCAGCGCCGATATGCCAACGCCGCTGCCGCCGCCGGTTACGGTAACGGTTTGCTGCGGGTTGGCCTTCATGTAACTCTCGGCTTCCCGCTGAGACAGCGGGAGCATAGTATCCGAGCCTTTTATGCGCTGGGCATGAGCGCCGCACAGCGCACCGGCAAGCAGGGCAGCCGCCAAAATGGTTTGCTTCATGGTATGATTGTGATTTGGTTTTACGGCAAATTTAGCGTCGCCGTATTACAGACCGGTTACAATGCGGCTGCAAAGCAGCTAAGTTGGGCGGGATGCCGGATTAACGCCTGCTGCTGCAAGGCTGCTGCAAAGTAAGCTCCGGCAGCAGACGCAGGGTGGCAATTTCCCCGACAGAGGGGGGGAATGAAATACCGTTGCTACCGCAGGGCGAGATTTTCCAGCAGCGCACCGTATATCCGAATGGCCTCCTCCACCTCGCTCAGGTAGATGTACTCGTTAGCGGAGTGGGAGCGGGCGGAGTCGCCGGGACCCATCTTGAGCGATGGCAGGCGGAGCAGGGCAATGTCGCTCGTGGTGGGCGACACGTAGGTTTTTCGCCCAAGCTTCACGGCGGCCTGCACCAGCGGGTGCTCGTCGGGGATGGCGGAGGCGCGAATGCGCGTGGAGCGCGGCTGCACCTCGCACGGCGCAGCGGCGCGGATAATTTCCACAATCTCTTCGTTGCTGTAAGCGTCCGTTGGGCGCACGTCCACCACAAACTTGCATTCGGCGGGGACGGTGTTGTGCTGCGTGCCGCTGCTGATCATGGTTACGGTCATCTTCACCTCGCCCATGCGCTTGGAGATTTTGGGGAAGCGAAACGAGCGAAACCACCCGATAGCGTCTACGGCGCGGTACAGCGCGTTGTCGCCCTCGCTGCGCGCCGCGTGCCCCTGCCGTCCGTGCGCGGTGCAGTCGAGCACTATCAGCCCGCGCTCGCCCACGGCGGCCTGCATCTGCGTAGGCTCGCCCACAATGGCGCAGCTCACCGCCCCGAGGAGCGGCTTCAGCGCCTCTACTCCGTTTGGCCCCTGCACCTCCTCCTCCGCTACGATGGCCAGCGCCAGGTTGAAGGGCAGCGCTTGCCGGTAAAGGTTGCAGTACGCTGCCGCAAGCGACGCCACCGAGCCGCCGGCGTCGTTGCTGCCCAGGCCGTACAGCCTGCCCTCCTCGACGACCGGCTCAAAGGGGTTGCGCGTGTATCCGGCGGCGGGGCGCACCGTGTCGTGGTGCGAGCAGAGCAGCAGGGTGGGCTTGGCCGCGTCGTAGCGCTCGCAGAGCGAGTACACGTTGTTCAGGTGACGTTGGGGGGATACCTTTTGCTCCCGCAGGAAGTCAAAGATAATGCTCGCCGTGCCCTCCTCTTCCCGCGAGATGGAGGGCACGGCAATGAGCGCCTGTAGCAGCCGCACAGCGGCGGCGCTGTCTACTGTTG
This sequence comes from Prevotellaceae bacterium, assembly GCA_031255195.1. Lineage (GTDB taxonomy): Bacteria > Bacteroidota > Bacteroidia > Bacteroidales > UBA932 > JAITMY01. The sequence continues at coordinate 6,064 of JAIRSZ010000169.1, forward strand.
TGTTGCTCCCTGCCACGGCCGTGCGCTCTACAATCGTTGATGCAGCACCTCCTGCGCCATGTCGGGATCAATGACGTGGTGCCTGTGTATGGTGATGTGGTGCAAAATAGGCTGAAGGAAAGTTCCGAGAAATCCGTACTCGGAAAGCCTTGTTTTCATGCCCATCGAGCGGAAAAAGTTTTCGGTGGCGTCAATGGCGGCCTCTGCCTGCTCTGCGACGCTTCCGTCGGCAACGCCAAACACGCGCCTGCCCATCTGCGCCAGCTTCTCGAACGTTTGCTCGCGCATTGTGCGCCACACGCCGGGCAGCAAAATCGCCAGCGTCCGGCCGTGGTCGAGGGCGCACATGGCGGTGAGCTCGTGCCCGATGGTGTGCGTAGTCCAATCCTGCGGCACGCCGCACCCGATTAGCCCGTTGAGCGCCATGGTAGCCGCCCACATGATGTTTGCGCGAACCTCGTAGTTGGTGGGGTCGCTCAGCGCCTTGGGGCCTTCCTCAACGAGCACCTTGAGAATACTCTCCGCAAAGTAGTCCTGCAACGGCGCGTTTACCGGCGGGTTGATGTACTGCTCGGTCACGTGCACAAAAGCGTCCACCACGCCGTTGGCCACCTGGTTGGGCGGCAGCGAGTAGGTCGTTTCCGGGTCGAGGATGGAGAACTTTGGGTACACCAGCGGCGAAGAGAAGGCAAGCTTTTCATTCGTTTCTATGCGGGATATTACGGCGTTCCCGTTCATCTCCGAGCCTGTGGCGGGCAGCGTGAGCACCACGCCAATGGGCAGGGCTGAGGTAATTGGGGCGTGCTTTGCAACGATGCGCCACGGGTTGCCCTTGAAGTTTACAGCGGCTGCAATGAACTTAGCGCCGTCGATAACAGACCCGCCGCCCACGGCCAGCAGGAAGGTCACCTTTTCCTTGCGGATGTACTCCACGGCCTTCATGCAGAATTCGTAGCGCGGGTTGGGGTCAACGCCCCCAAACGGCAGCCATTCAAAACCGGCAAGCGCAGCCTTCACCTGGTCGTACACGCCATTTTCCTTAATGCTGCCGCGACCGTAGAGCGTCAGCACCTTAGCGCCGGCGGGTATTTCGTCGGACAGCCTGGCAATAGTTTGCTTGCCAAAGATAATCTTGACAGGGTTGTGGTAAGAAAAATTTTCCATTTAGCAATCAGTAAAATTGGTTGGTTTCTGAATATTTTCCAAGCCCCTAAGTTAGCAAATTTATTTGGTACGAGCAGGTGGATATACCGACATTCATTTTATTTTTCATGGCAGGGCAGGACAAATGAGCGGGAAAAATGTATTTGAATGATTTGGTTTATACGCTTTTAACTTTCTTTAATCGGCTCGTTTCAGTACAGAAATCCGAACATCCACAGGGGAATTTTGTTCTCAACGCCGTATTCAATATCGTCAGCGGCAATGTACGCATTGGGGAGCGAGTAAATTTGCCGGTTGTTTTTGCTTTTCCCGCCAATCCCGAAAGTATATTTTCCGTCTATCAGGAAATCGCCTTTTTCGGGATATTCCACCTTATGCCGGTATCCCAGCTGGTTGAAAAAGAAGCTTTCCCGCAAATTTCCCGTATTGACGCCGCCTGTTGCCAGCGTGTATGCCAGATTGGTGTTTTCGAGGAAAATCTTATCCGGTTTTTGCAGCTTGCTCATTCCTGTGCTGTCTCTGTACAAATGTTTTGTCAGGCGTGTTTCCTGCAAATAATGCAGGTACGACACGAGCGTTGCGCGGTTGATGCCGATACGTTCGCTCAATTTCTGTACATTGGGTGTAAATGGGGCTGATTCGGCAATAGCCAGCAGCAGCTGCTTCAGCTTCGGGATATACGAAATATCAACGCCGCGGAGCAACGGCAATTCGATTTCAAGAATCAAACCGACAACTTCCTCCAGCTGACTGTGATACAAATCTTTCATCTCGAACGTGAAAGGATAGTAGCCGCTTTCGAGGTAACGCCCGAAGTATTGCAGGGGCTTCACCTTTTTAAGGATTTCGCCCGAAATATCTCGGTTATTTTCCAGCACATCCTGCAAAGAATAAATGGGAAAGTTTTCGTGCAGGCTCATGTTCAGATATTCTCTGAACGACAAGCCCTGCATCTGGTACACCACGGCGCGACGGCTCAAATCGGCGCGGGCGTTCAGGATTTCGAGCAGCGATGAGCCGGTAAAGACAATCCGCAGCTCGGGGTAGTCGTCGCAGGCATTTTTCAGCTCCTGCGACCAGCTCGGGTATTTGTGCACCTCGTCGGCAAACAGATATTTCCCGCCTTTCTTCACAAAATCGTCTACCAATTCAATCAGCCGGTGTTCCGAAAACCAAATATTATCCAAGCTTACATACAAGGCCGATGAATTTTTCGGGAAATGACGCTTCATGTACTGCAAAAGCAGGGTCGTTTTGCCAACGCCACGCGCTCCGCGAATACACGTTAAGCGGTTGTCCCACCGAATATCGTCCATGATACTCCGAACAAAATCCAGCGAGATTCCGTCTGTTTTCCGGTATGATTTTTCAAATAAGGTATCCATATTCTTCGTTTTTGTTTACTACAGTATGCAAAGATACGACATTTTTGCTTATTGCAGTAAGCATTTTGAGCAACGTAAACCAACCGTCAAAAGGTTTACAGGTTTTATTCACCCTTTTGGGAGGTTGAACAGGAACTCCAGGCCGCCGCTGGCTCTGTTTTTGGCAACAATGGCGCCACGGTGGAAGGCTACGGCGTTTTTTACGATGGAAAGCCCCAGCCCCGACCCGCCCGTGTCCCTCGTGCGCCCCTTGCCAACACGGTAAAAGCGTTCAAACAGCCGGCTCAGGTGCTGCTCGTTGGGAATCCCCGCGCCGGTGTCGGAGTACGAGAAGTAGTAGAAGTCCCTGTCCTCGCCGTACATGCTCACCTGTACGGATACACCGCTTCCGGCATGGCGAATGACGTTGTCCGTGAGGTTTCGGAATATGGAGTAGAGCAAGTTGCGGTTGCCCTTTACGGTCACGTCGGCGGCAATGCTCCACGTCAGGCTGACGCCTTTTTCCTGTAGCGGGATCTCAAGGTCTCCCTTCAGGTTTTCGAGCAGGCTTCTGATGTTGACCGCCTCCAGCGCAAACGAGCTTGGCGCGCCCTCAATCTTGGCAATCAGGCTCATGTCGTGAATCAGCTCCGACAGCGTAATAGTTTGGCTATAAGCCTTAGTCAGGAAGGCTTGCCTTTTTTCGCTGTCTAAGGGCTGCGTCATAATGGTTTCGAGGTAGCCCCGTATGCTCGTCACGGGAGTTCTCAGCTCGTGGGCAATGTTGCCGGTCATCTCCTGCTTTAACCTGCTGGTTTTTTCGTGCTTGGTGGCGTCGTTAATGATCATCTCAAAGCTGCCATCGTCGAAAATGTTGACCAGCGCCGAGAAAAACCTCCCGTGCTTGCTGATTTGCACGCCGGCGCACCCGCTGTCGTCGGGGTTGGCCAGAAAGTCGGTGAGCTGCCCAAAGGAGGGGTCGGAGAGCGCCGCCGCCGGGTTGCTGTTGGCTTCGTCGGCAATGGTGTTGAGGTACTGAATGAACAGCCCGTTGTAGAACTCTACCTGTCGGTTGGCGGAAAAGAAGCAAATGCCCTCCTCCGAGGTGTGCACGTGCTGGAGGAGCTTTTCCCGCTCCTGCGCAATTTTCTTCCGGCTGCTCTTCAGCTGGCGGTAGCTCTCCACAATGCTTGCGGCTATTTCGCCCAGCTCGTCCTGCGGAAAGGTGAAGGAGGGTACGCTGCCTTCGTCGCCCTCCGAGCAGACGATGAAGTCGCGGAGCTGCCGGATGGATTTTCCCAGCCTTCCCGTCACGACGTGAATGAGCAGCAGCATCAGGAGGAACAACGCCGCAATGAAGTAGATAAAGAGGTTATCGGCCTTGAGGAAGCTGCGCACGCTCATGCTGTAGGGCATGGCCACGCGAATGTAGTAGCTTGGGTATCGCTTGGCGTAGTAGATGTATGGCTGGCTGTTGGAGGCCGACGTTCTGATGTTCGTTCCCTCCCCGCCCCTGCGGGCGCTGGCCACCTCCGGACGGTCGAGGTGGTTTTCCATGACCGACAGGTCGCTGACGGCGTTGTCGAATATCACCTCTCCGCGATTGCCAACCAGCGTAAGGCGAATATCCTGAGGAAATGTCGACAGGAGGGTTTTCAGCGGCTGCTGTCGGCTGCTGTCGGCCGCCTGTAGCAGGGTAGCGTTGGCGACATCGGCGTAAACCCTCAACCTTTCCTTTAGCGTCTCCGTCTTGAAAAATCGCTCGCGCGACCGCTCAAAAACCACCACGCCCACAGTGAAGAGCACGAATATAACGCCAAAGTAGAGAAACAACCGCTGCTTGTACCGCAGCCTCATGGTTTTCATAGGTTTCATGGATTTCAGGATTTTCAGGATTTTCACAGGCAGGAGGCGTTAAACCGGTAGCCGTAGCCCGATCGGTTGGCGATGGCCGCGGCGTAGCTGCCCAGCTTTTTGCGCAGGCGGGTGATGTGCACGTCCACCGTGCGCTCCGTCACGAAGGGGGTTTCCTTCCACACCCTGTCGATGATTTCGCCTCGCGAGAACACCCGCTGGGGATTTTCTGCCAGCAACGCCAGCAGCTCAAATTCGGTTTTGGTTAGCGCCACCTTCTCTGCGCCAATGGTCAGCTCCTTGAGCTTGAGGTCGATGCTGACGTCGCCAAAGGCAAGCGGGGGGCAGCCCTCGTCGGACGCTTCGCCGGACGGTTTTTGCCGCTTCAGCACGGCCTTTACCCGCGCAACCACCTCCTTAATTGAGAAAGGTTTGGAGATGTAATCGTCGCCGCCCACCGAGAAGCCCGTGAGCATGTCGTTTTCGGTATCCTTGGCCGTCAGGAATATGATGGGGATTTGGTTGTGCTTTCGCCTGAGGGTTTCCGTCAGCTTGTACCCGGACATGCCGCCCATCATCACATCGAGGAGCATGAGGGAGTGGGCTGGGGTAAGCTTTTCCTGCGCCTCCTCGGCCGAGTTGGCGCAGGTGATTTCAAACCCTTCGTTAGCCAGGTTAAACTCGAGGATTTCGCAAATGTCTCGCTCGTCGTCAACGATGAGGATTTTGGGCGCTCCCGCCTGCTGCTGCTTCATGTGGTGGTAGTATTACTTTGTTAGCCTGCACAAAAATACCGCTTTTTTCGTTACGCGCGGGCAAAGCCTCCGCCCTTTTTCTTTCCGCCGTGCTTTAGCACCTTGGCGTCCACGTAGAAAACTATTTCCTCGACGATGTTGCGGCAGTGGTCGCCAATGCGCTCCAGCTTGCGGATAATCAGTATTGTTTTCAGCCCGAAGCGGATTTCGTCGGGGTGTTTTAGCAGGTAGGCAGTCAGCACGTCGAGCGAGCTGTGGTAGAGCTTGTCCACCTCGTGGTCTCTCGATATGATGCGCCCCGAAATTTTGGTGTTCTCCGATTCCAGCGCAACAAAGCTGTCGGAAAGCATGTTGATAAGCGTGTCGAACATTTTCTCCAGCTGCAAATCCTCGACAAGGTGCGCGTCCATCTTGCGTCCGCCTTCGTCGACCACGTGGCAGGCAATGCCTTCGGCGAAGTCGCCAATGCGCTCGAGCGTGACGCTAATCTTGATGAGCGACAGCACCAGCCGCAGGTCAACCGCCACGGGGCTGTACAGGGCGATGTAGTTTTCGCAGGCGCTGTCGACTTTCAGCTCGATGGCGTCCACCCTCTTTTCGCGTCCTGCCACCTCCTGCGCCAGCTCAACGTCGCCGCTCAGGAACGCCTGCTTTACCTTTTCCAGCTGCGACAGCACCAGCTTCCACATTTGGTTTACCTCGTCCTTCAGCGCATGCAGCTCTATTTCCGTATGCTTCATTGCTTTTTCTGTTTTTAGCGTTTTTATGCGAAATCAAGCGTTGTGCGGCGTTGCCCCTGCTTTTTACCTTTGGGGAAAAAAAGCAGGCGGAACATCCACCGCGCGCGCTGCGACAAAAAAAATCACCCAAACCGCCCCGTGATGTAGTTCTGCGTTTGCTCCTTTTCGGGGTTCAGGAACATCTTTTTTGTGTCGCTAAACTCCACCAGCTCGCCCAGCATGAAGAAGCCCGTTTTGTCGCTCACGCGGGCGGCCTGCTGCATGTTGTGCGTAACGATGGCAATAGTGTACTTTTGCTTCAGCTCGTGTATGAGCTCCTCTATCTTTGAGGTTGATATGGGGTCGAGCGCCGATGCAGGCTCGTCCATCAGCAGAATGGAGGGAGAGACGGCGAGGGCGCGGGCAATGCAGAGGCGCTGCTGCTGGCCGCCCGACAGCTCAAACGCCGACTTTTTCAGCTTGTCCTTCACCTCGTCCCACAAGGCGGCAGCCCGCAGGGATTCCTCCACCCGTCCGGCGATGAAGGATTTGCCACCCGCGCCGTTCACCCGCAGCCCGTAGGCAACGTTCTCGAAGATAGACTTCGGAAACGGGTTGGGCTTCTGGAACACCATGCCCACCTTCTTCCGCAGCTCGTCTACCCGGACAGACCTGTGGTATATATCCTCGCCGTTCACGAGGCATCGGCCTGTCAGCCGCGCACCCTCTATCAGGTCGTTCATCCGGTTAAAGAGGCGCAGAAACGTTGACTTACCGCACCCCGACGGCCCTATGAACGCCGTTACCGTGTTGGGCTGCATCTTTATGCTGATGTCCTTCAGCGCGTGAAAGCTCCCGTAGTAAAAATTTATGCCTTGTGCTTCTATCATATCTCATATTGCTGCACAAAAGTACGCATGGAATATTACGGGACAAAAACAGATTGGTTACAATTTGGTTACGTTGCCCAAGCTGTGATTTCTGCGGGTAGCCTTGAAATCTTCGCTCAGCGCAAAAACAGGTGAGGTCTAAGCTGTGGCGGGGCTTTCTGCTCCTGCGTCCGGCTTGTGGCTGTTCACCAGCGCCTTGCTTTTCCACCGCCCCGAAAAGTAGTAGATAATTGCCATCGCCAAACCTACCCCCCACGCAATGGGAACAGCCCAGAACGTGCCCGGGTAGCCCAACCTGTCGTTGTGCGACAGGAAGCAGGCAACCGGTATGCGCACAATCCAGAGCGACAGGAGCGTGGTGAGCATGGGGAAGAGCGATGCTCCCGCCCCGCGGTGCAGCCCGTTGAGCACAAACATTGACGAAAAAATGACGTAGAACGAGCAGACAATGGCGAGGTACTGCGCCCCCACGTCTATCACCGCTTCGTTTGCCGCGTCGGTAAACAGCCCGATGAGCGGACGGCGCAGCGCCACTATCAGCAGCGAGATGGCAACGCACACAACGCCCGACATGGCGAGCGTGGCGTACAGCCCTTTCTTCACCCGTTGCAGCTTGCCCGCGCCCAGGTTTTGCCCCGTAAAGGTGGAGAGGGCGGCGGCAAAGTTCATGGCCGGCAGCATGGCAAACATGTCTATGCGCGTGGCCGCCCCGTAGCCCGCCGCCACGTCTACGCCAAAGGTGTTGATAATGCCGAAGAGCGCCGCCATCCCAACGGCCACAAACGTTTGCTGAATCCCCGACGGAAGCCCTATGCTGATGGCCTGCCGAAAAACAGGATAGCTGAACTTGGCGCGCAGCAGGTTGAAGGACGGCAGGTGTTCCCTGCGGCGCGCGTAAGCCACGACAAACAGCCACGCCAGGCCGTGCGATATGACCGTTGCCAGCGCCACCGAGCCTGTGCCCAGGCCAAAGACGAGGATAAACAGCAGGTCGAGCGCAACGTTGGCAACGGTAGCGATGATGAGCGCGTAGAGCGGCGTTTTGGAGTCGCCCACTCCCCGCAGCACAGACGACGTGGCGCTGTAGCCAAACATGGTGACCATACCCCCAAAGTACACGCTGAGGTAGGGTTTTGCGTAGCAGCGCGCCTCCTCCGGCAGCTGGATGAGGTCGAGGATGTGGTCGCCAAGGAGCATCCCCACGCCGCCCAGCGCAAGGCTCATGGCGAGCATGAAGAGCGTAACGGTATCCGACGCCTGCTGCACCTTGCGGTAGCTGCGCGCGCCAAAGTACTGCGCCACCACCACCGTGCCGCCAACGCCAATCCCCACCACCAGCGCAACAACAACCATTGCCACCTGCGTCGACGCCACCATGCCTGCCAGCGCCGCCTTGCCTATGTAGCGGCCAACAATAATGCTGTCTATCACGTTGTAGAGCTGCAAAAACACGTTCCCCAGCAGCATAGGCCACGTAAAGTAGAATATGCGCATGGCAACGTTACCCGAAGTGAGCTTCATGTAAACTTATGTATTACGTGCGGTGAAGATTAGCGTTAAGCGTCAGGAGATGAGCGTTAAGGGCGGCGAGGCAGGGGGCGTTCAGCAATTCGCAGGATTTTCCTCCTGCCCCGCAGGACATTAATGTCAATGTCCTGCGGGTAAAAAGGGCGGGATGAAAATGCTTTTATGCTGATGCGAATGTTCTATACGTAAAAATGGCGCAACAAGCAGCTGCCGTCTGAGAATAATTCGGCCTGCCATCGTTCTCACCCCAAGCTCGCCAACTTCCGGTTTCCGGCTCTTAACGTTTAACTATCAAAGGCTTCCTATCATTTTTTTAGGGTCAACCCAGGCGGTAAACTGCTCGTCGGTGAGGTAGCCCAGCGCAAGGGCGGCTGCCCGCAGCGTGGTGTTCTCCTTGTGCGCTTTTTTGGCAATCTGCGCAGCCTTTTCGTAGCCAATGTGCGTGTTGAGCGCTGTTACCAGCATCAGCGAGTTGTTCACCAGCTCGTTGATGCGCGCCATGTTAGGCTCAACGCCCACAGCGCAGTGGTCGTTGAACGAGGCGCACACGTCGCCCAGCAGCTTGGCCGACTGCAAGAAAGCGTTTGCCATGACGGGCTTGAAGACGTTGAGCTCGTAGTGGCCGGAGCTGCCGCCCACGCTTATGGTCACGTCGTTGCCGATGACCTGAGCGCACACCATGGTGGTTGCCTCGCACTGCGTGGGGTTTACCTTGCCGGGCATGATGGACGATCCAGGCTCGTTTTCGGGAATCAGGATTTCGCCAATGCCCGAACGCGGCCCCGAAGCCATCATGCGGATATCGTTAGCTATTTTCATCAGCGAAACGGCCAGCTGCTTTAGCGCGCCGTGCGCCTCCACAATGCCGTCGTGGGCGGCCAGCGCTTCGAACTTGTTGGGAGCGGTCTTGATGGGCAGGCCTGTAAACTTGGCGATGTACTCCGCCACCTTCACGTCGTAACCTTTTGGGGTGTTGAGGCCGGTGCCCACAGCGGTGCCGCCCAGCGCAATCTCGCCCAGGTGGGTCAGCGTACTCTTGATGGCGCGCAATGCGTGGTTGAGCTGCGCCACGTAGCCCGACAGCTCCTGACCGAGGGTCAGCGGCGTAGCGTCCATGAGGTGCGTGCGGCCTATCTTCACGACGTTCATAAATGCCTCGCTCTTTTTTTGCAGCGTATCGCGCAGCTTCTCCACCCCCGGAATGGTTGTTTCCACCACCGCCTTGTACGCGGCCACGTGCATGGCCGTTGGGAAGGTGTCGTTGCTCGACTGCGACTTGTTTACGTCGTCGTTGGGGTGGATGAACGATTTGCCTTCGCCCAGCCGGTTGCCTTGCAGCACGTGGGCGCGGTTGGACACCACCTCGTTCACGTTCATGTTGCTCTGCGTGCCCGAGCCGGTTTGCCAGATGACGAGCGGGAATTGGTCGCTCAGCTTTCCGGCCAAAATTTCGTCGCACACCTGAGCTATCAGGTCGCGTTTTTCGGCGGGCAGCACGCCCAAGTCGCAGTTGGCGTAGGCGGCGGCCTTTTTCAGGTAGGCAAACGCCTCTATAATTTCCTTAGGCATGGAGGCTTCCGGCCCAATCTTAAAGTTATTGCGCGAGCGTTCGGTTTGCGCCCCCCAATACTTGTCGGCGGGGACTTTCACCTCGCCCATTGTGTCTTTTTCTGTACGAAATTCCATGTGATTTGCAGGTTTTCAAGTTACTATATTTTCGGGAGCACAAACTTACATAAAATCCCCATACTAACAAGCAGCCACAACGAAATTTCTTTGCCGGCATGTGAGAATTAAGGGTGAAAACGAAGGCGAAATGACGATGCTCATTGATGACAAGCAACGAAAAACAATGCGGTGATCGTACAAGCTGAAATTTCTCACGGAGCCTGCCCCAAGCGCAACCAAGGGTTTTCGAAATGACGATGCCGATATATCAACTAACTACTAAAACATGGATGAGCAAAACCGAACTTATCCAAATGATCAACAATACATAAAGGCCAATATATTTTTTCGATTCAAAAAGTTATATCTTTGCGGGGAAAAAGATTATACCAAAGGAAAGATTAAAAGTTTCGGTATAAGCGTTTAGAGCGCACCATCCAACAGGTTCATATTCTTCTTGTTGGTTCATATACTACCATCCGTTTAACGAGGTTGTCGAATATCGTTTCCATGTGATTTCTTCTATTATACCTGTAATGGTACTCATCAAGATAGCTTTGCAGGTGTTCCTTTGAACAATGATGATGTATT
>JAIRSZ010000061.1 GCA_031255195.1 Prevotellaceae bacterium
CACACACACACACACACACACACACACACACACACACACACACACACACACACACACACACACACACACACACACACACACACACACACACACACACACACACACACACACACACACAACAGCTCAATGAGTTACGGGATTTAGCCTCGCGCGTAAGATACGTAACTTTCTCAACTTTTACAATATTTTGCACTTTTTTTCAATTTAATGAGCGTTCGGATGTTACGGGCGCTCATTTTGTTTTCCCTTTTGCTTGCAGCTTACGCAGCTTGCATGGCCTGCGCAGATTTGTGCGAATTTGTGCGGCCTTAACCCTCTCGCCACAGATTATACCACCAAAACATATTTTGTCCACAATTTGTACGGATTTGCGCGGCTTTTGCGCCAAGTTTACAATGCTACCGACCACGTACCATGCCTGTAGCGTGTATGGGTTTGCGCCGCTTTTACCTGCGCAAACCCGCGCATGTTGCACGTTTGCTGCTTGTGGCCAAAGCTGATGAAAGGGAATGCCGACGCCCTTAACAGAAGTAGGCACAACTATAATTTTATACAACTATGAGAACAGCAAAAAAAATGAAAATCTTTGCATTGTCCGCCTTGCTGGGGGTAGTGGCAATGACTTCTTGCAAAGAAGACGAAAACACAGCAGAGAACGATTTGGGTTCCATTGTCGGTACTGTTACCGATGAGGTTAGCGGCGAGGGCGTTGCAGACGTTACGGTTGCCGTATCGAACGTGGACGGAACGGTAACTACGGGCAGCGACGGAAAGTACACCGTGACCAACGTTTCCGTTGCTACCCACAGCGTAACCTTTTCCAAGACGGGCTGGCTAACCACCAGCAAAACAGTGACGGCAGGCCAATTCGACGCCAACAGCAAGGTGGCTACCGTGAACGTAGCCTTGCAAAACGCTTCGGCAAAAATCACGGGTACGGTTAAGGATGCAAAGAATAACAAAGCGCCTCTTGCCGGAGTAATCGTGAGCATAGGGCTGGCCGGCTCGGATACTACCGACGCTGAAGGTAAGTACACCATTGAAAATTTAATTGCCGATGACTATACGGTAACATTCTCTAAAAGCGGCTTCCCTCCGGTGGAAAGGAACATTACCTCCGGCAGCTTTGTGGACGGCGTGGCTACTCTTGATGTGGAAATGGGGTTAGCGGAATTGTTGCCCGATAAAACCATTGCTGAGCTGCAAAACGCCGACAAGTGGTATTTTGACGAGTATCGAGGTGGAAAGAACGGTGATGCTTACCCACATTGGGATTGGAGCACCGACTTTATGTGTACCCTTGATTTTTGGGGCAACTGGGAAGAGCAAAACGAAGGCACGACCCTACGCATCCGCAATGACGAAGACCAGCGGGGTAACCCTGCTAGCTTAGATGTATTCGACTCTTACGTGTACGGCAGCAAAAAAATTACCGCCGGCAACAAAATCCTTACCCTGCGGGTACGTACACATGACGCCGACGAGGCTGCTCCGGCATACTTCGGCGTTCGGGTGATTGACCTTTTGGACGCCAGCCCTGCGGCAGTAGAAGTGGGTGAAACCAAAACGCATGGCTCCGGCGACTATGCTGACTACGACTTTGACCTGAGCCAGTATGTTGGTAAAGAGGTGGTTATAGCTATAGGTATTTACCGCCAACAAACCGGCTATTATTGGAAGCAGCTGGTGCTGCGCCGTATTGGTTTTGCTCCTCAAAAAGTAGAAAATTGGGACTGGCTGCCAGGTACGCCTGTGGCAGAATTGGGAGTTAAGTGGCATCTGACGCAAGAAATGGTGAAATCCATGATGCCGAATCCTTTAAAATCGTTTACGGGTATTGGTCCGGTGTCCAATAACGGTGATCCGTGGGATAAGCCGGCAAACTACAGGGAAGCCTACAAATCGTGGCGGACGGTAAACCATGTGGCCGCCAACTGGTTTTTTGTGCCCAATAAAGATCCTGAGCCGTTTGCAAGCGAAGGCTTCGTTATCAAGACGCATGGTGGTGATGCCTCCATTAGCACCAGCGAGCCGGAAGCCTATTTTGCCGCAAAGTTTGCCATTACCGCAGCGAACGACCAGCTAACGCTAAAAACGCGCAACTTTGGCAGCAATTACACCTTCTTTAAGCTGACCGCTATTACCGAAACCGGTACGGTAACCCACCTTGCGCCCATTTCCAATACGGCAGCGGAAGCGGAAGCTGCTGAGGACGGCTGCTGGAAGTTTAAGCACGAGAGCGGAGGCCCAGGTAACTCTGATGAGTACGCCTCGTTTGTGTATGACTTGTCGCAATTCTCCGGCAGCGACGTAGTGCTGTGTCTGGGTGTGTACAAAGGCGAAAGCAACGGCGATGAAAACAAGCTCTGCATCTATAGTATTGATTTGGAGTAACAGCATGGCTTATGGCAGGGAGCAAAAAGCCTGATGCGCGGACGGATTTACCAAATATGCACAAATCTGCTCCGGCTTGCAGGTTGCTCATGTAAATTTTTGCTCCTTGCCTTGCTAAAAAAGGAAAGTATTATGAAAAAGCTACTTATGCTTGTGCCGTGTTGCCTGTGGATGATAGCTGCCTGCAGCAAAAATTCTGTGCCCGAAAACGGTGAGAAAAAGCCGGATGTGGCAACCTCCGAAGTCCTTGCCGAACAGAATCTGCTTCGCGCCATGCAAATGGTGGATAGCGCGGTGGCGGCATACTTCACGGGCAGCGGCATGGCAATGGCGCGCTACTACAACCCCTACACGGGTGTTCGCTCCGACGAAAAAGGCAGCATCTGGATGTACACCTCTTCCGTTGAGGCCGTGAACGCCATCCTGTGTGCTCTCAAGGCGCTTAAGGATAAGGGGCTGCCGGAGCTTTACAACGCCCGCTTTGACCACTACGCCGCGCTGCTGACCAAGCTTTACGACAATATGGATTACTACCGCGGCACGTTTCAGCTTACGTCCTACACCCGCAGCAGGGAAAGCAACCAGCAGTGGTCGGTGTATGCCGTAAATCGCAGCAGCGGAAAAAACAGCGCCAACGTAGAGCGTGAGCAAAATGTGTATGACGACCAGCAGTGGATAATTCGCGAGCTGCTGGAGTCTTACAAGGTCACCGGAGAGAATGTCTACTTAGAAAAAGCGGAGTACCTCGCCGAGTATGTGCTCGACGGCTGGGACTGCACGCGCACTGCCGACGGCGGAGAGGTGGGCGGTATTCCCTGGGGGCCGGCGTATGCTACCAAACATGCGTGCAGCAACGGCCCTATGGTGAGTCCGCTGGTGTGGCTGCATGAGCTATACAGGGAGAAGAACGATGAAATAGAACATCGCTACATTGACGCCGACGACCGAAGGACGCGCCGCACACAGATGAAAAAGAAGAGCGATTACTACTTAGACTTTGCCAAAAAAGTGTATGCCTGGCAAAAGGAGTACCTCCTGCGTCCCGATGGTGTGTACGACGATTTGAGGGGCGGCGATAACAGAAAAGTGAACGATACCGAAGTTGTCGATGGTCAAACCTATAAAAAGGGCGTTGCGCTTGAAGGCCGCGCGGGTCCGGCCATTACCTACAACAGCGGCACCATGCTTTCGGGCGCAGCCGACCTGTACCGCGCCACGAAGGAAGAGGCTTACCTCAACGATGCAAAAAAATTGTCGGACGCCAGCTTCCGCTATTTCGCCAAGCTCAACGAAACGGTGTCAGGGCACTACACGTATGACATCTCCGGATTTCGGAGCTGGTTCAACGGCGTGCTGATGCGCGGCTATGCCGAAACATATCCCATGTACAGCGACGTGTCGGTAGCGCTCAAGAGTTTTCAGGACAACCTGGATTATGCCTACAAAAATTTTTTCTACAAGGGATTTTTACCGGTCAACCTGCTGGTAGGCTGGAGCCGTAGCGGAGACGGAAATAACAAGGTAGAAGGAATGTTCACCTTTGCCTTTGCGGCGGAGTACGCCGTGCTGGCGCGATATGAAATAGAGAAATAACACTAACTAAAAATAATGAATTATGAATGTTATCCTAAAAAAACAATCGGTCGGTATCCACCCTCTGCTACGCTTCTGTTTGCTTGCGCTGCTTGCCGTGGGAACGTCATTCTCTCTGCGGGCGCAGCTTGTAGCTGTAACCGGAAGGGTTGCCGACAGCAACAATGAACCTGTTGCAGGCGCTACGGTCATTGTTAAGGGCGCTACGACAGGCGTCCTCACCGACGTCAGCGGCGCGTACTCCATCAACGCTCCCTCCGATGCTACGCTTCTGTTTTCTTTCATGGGCTTCGTTGGCAGGGAGGAAGTCGTAGACGGGCGTACCCGTATAGATGTTGTGCTGACCGCAGAGGAGCAGCGCCTTGACGAAGTGGTGGTGGTGGGCTACGGAACGCAGCGGAAAGTTACGCTCACCGGCGCTGTGGCGGGCGTGAAAGGCGCTGAGGTGATACAAACCCGAAATGAAAATGTGCAGAACATGCTCACCGGAAAAATTGCCGGCGTGCGCGTATGGCAAAAGAGCGCCGAGCCGGGCACGTTCAACAACAACTTCGATATTCGCGGTATGGGCTCTCCGCTGGTGGTCATCGACGGTATTCCGCGCACCATGAGCGAATTTCAACGGCTTAATCCGAACGATATTGACGACGTTTCGGTGCTCAAAGACGCTTCGGCAGCCATTTACGGCGTGCGCGCCGCCAACGGCGTGCTGCTCGTAACCACCAAAAAGGGAACGGTAGGAGGCTCCGCAAAGGTGACCTACACAGGCTCCTTTACCCTTCAGCAACCTTCAAACATGCCTAAGCTGGCCGACGCTTTTGACGCCATGACCATCTACAACGAAAAGACCCGCAACAACGCAGATGGCAGCGGCGCTATTGTGTACACGCCCGAAGTGGTTGAAGAGTACCGCAACGGCACGCGCCGCACCACCGACTGGAACTCGCTGGTGTTTTCCGACTTCTCTCCGCAAATGCAGCACGATGTTAGCATTTCGGGCGGCAACGAAAGAACGCAGTACTACATCAGCATGGGCTACTTCTCTCAGGAAGGTTTTTTCAAATCGGGCGATTTGAACTACAACAAGACCAACCTGCGCTCCAACATTACCACCCGCATTGCCAAAGGGCTGAAGCTTGACCTCAACCTGAGCGGTATTCTCGACCAGCGTAACAACCCCTACAGCGATGCGGCTTACCTTATCCGCACCTATTGGCGGCAGGGCGTGCTGCATCCGGCTTACGCCGACCCCGAGCAAACCATGCTCAACTATGAGGGGCTTGAAATGGACGAAAATACGGTGGCCATGATGACGTCCGACGTGTCGGGCTACCGGCAGTACAACCAGAAGTACATACAGTCGTCGGCCGCGCTGAACTACGATTTCGGCACAATTACCTCTTTGCTGCAAGGCTTGTCGGCCAAGGCGCAGTTCAGCTACGACTACCGGATGGACAACAACAAGCTCTTCCGTAAGGAGTATTCCCAATACGCCTACAGCTCATACGAGCAAAAGGTGTATAGCCCGAGTTCGCCCAGCCGGATGCGGCGCGAATTTTACGACAAGCAGCAGGTGTTGGGGCAGCTTGTGCTCAACTACGACCGCGCTTTCGGCGAGCACAAGGTGAACGGCGTAGCAGGCTTGGAAACCCAAAAGCGCGAAGGCGACAACTTTTATGCCCTGCGCGACCTGGCGTATGCCTCCGACTACCTGTTTGCAGGAGTGGACGAAGGTCAGATGGGCGGTATGCAAATTGGCGATAACGACCTGTATGAGCTGGCCAACTCCGCCCTGATAGGGAGGATAAACTATGCCTACGGAAACCGCTACATTGCCGAAGTACAGTTCCGCTACGACGGCTCGTCGAAGCTGGCTCCCGGACATCAGTGGGGGTTCTTCCCCTCGGCTTCTGTGGGTTGGCGACTGTCGGAAGAGCCGCTTTTCAAATCCGTTTCCGCCCTGTCGTTTATCAACCAGCTGAAAGTCCGCGCCTCCTACGGAGTGTTGGGCGACGACGGCAGCTTGGAGTACGACTGGGCAATGGGGTATACCTATCCCGCTACCAGCGACAATGCGGCAAACGGATATTACAACCAGCATGCTCCCGGATTCATCTTTGATGACCAATTTATTTATGGCGTGGCCACGAAAGCGCTTCCCAACGAAAATATTACGTGGTTTACCTCGCGCACCCTCGACGTCGGGGTGGACTTTGAGGCATGGAACGGGCTGTTTGGCCTTGCGTTCGACTACTTCGACCGCCGCCGCGAGGGGCGTTTTGCCCGCAACACCGGCGACCTCCCAACGGTGGTGGGCGCTACCGCTCCGCGCGAAAATCTCGACAGCGACCGCCACTTCGGTATCGACGTCGAGCTGTCGCACAAGAACAAGGTGGGAGATGTAATCTACAAGGTAAAAGCTATCGGTACCATCACCCGCAACATGTACCTGATTGCATCGGAAAAAGGCCCTTGGGGTAACTCCTATGACCGGTGGCGCAACGACAACCTGACCAACCGCTACCAGGGCGTGCAGTTTGGCTACGAGGGCGCCGGACGATTTACCTCGTGGCAGGATATTTGGTCGTATTCTCTCTACCACGAGCGCGACGTGCTGCCCGGAGACTACAAGTACGTGGACTGGAACGGCGACGGCGAAATCAACGGTCAGGACGAACACCCCTACGCCTTTGACCAAACTCCGTGGCTCAACTACAGCTTGAGCTTTGATGTAGCCTACAGAAATTTTGACTTGAATGTCCTCTTTCAGGGGTCTGCGCTGGGCTCCATGCAGTATCAGGAGCCTTTGTACTCCATTTGGGGAAACAATGGCGGCGGCGTGCTGGAGCAGTACCTCGATCGCTGGCATCCGGTAGACCCGCAGGCCGACCCCTACAACCCCGCCACGGAATGGATTTCCGGCTACTACGGATATACAGGACATTATCCGCGCGAAAATTCGGATTTCAACCGCGTGAGCACCGCCTACCTGCGGCTCAAAAGCATTGAGTTCGGATACACGCTGCCGAAAATTAAAGCCTTGCCGGACGCAGGATTGAGGGTGTTTGTAAACGCCTACAACCTGTTTACCATCACCGGCGTGAAATTTGTGGATCCGGAACACCCCGAAGATGACTTGAGCCGGCTCTACCCGCTCAACAAAACCTATTCGGTGGGTTTAACGCTCTCATTTTAGCTGTGAATTATGAACTATTAATTATCAATATATATGAAAAAGATAACTATACTATTGCTGTCGAGCTTGCTACTTTGTGTCGCCTGCGAAAAGTTAGACATTTCGCCAAAAAATATTGTGACCGACGACGACCTTTTGTCGAACGAAAGCGGGCTGGGAATTTACATGGCGCGGCTGTACAGCTACATGCCCTTTGAAGATTTTAAGTACATGGGTGAGTGGGGGATTGAGTATAACTCCTGGCTGGGTGC
The DNA here is from genome assembly GCA_031255195.1 of Prevotellaceae bacterium. GTDB lineage: Bacteria > Bacteroidota > Bacteroidia > Bacteroidales > UBA932 > JAITMY01. The sequence continues at coordinate 7,435 of JAIRSZ010000061.1, forward strand.
AACGGGCATAGAAGGCACCGGCGAAGCGCTAAACCGCGACGGGATATGCAAAACCTTTACCGGCGAGCGAACGCCCTACTGGGGCAGGGCATTTACCTTGCTGCGCGACGCAAACCACCTGTTGGAGACGTTGCCGGACTACCGGGACAACTTTCCAGAAATCACCTACAACCACTATTTGGGCGAAGCCTGCTTTGTGCGTGCCTTTGTGTTCTACGCTATGGCAAAGCGCTTTGGCGGCGTGCCGCTCGTGACAAAGGTGATTGAGTACCCCGCAGAAAAAAGTGCGCTGGAGGTGCCCCGCGCCACTGAGGAGGAAACGTGGGACCAAATCCTTGCCGACTTCGACAGGGCGGCCGAACTCCTGCTGCCGAAAAGCCCCAGGCGCGGCTATGCCAATAAGTATGTGGCGTTGGCATACAAGTCGGAGGCCATGCTCTACGCCGGCTGTGTGGCCAAATACAACCAGGGCTTTACAGACCGCCTGACAGGATTTGGGCAAAAGACCAACGTGCGCGTCATAGGTTTTGCCGAAGACCGCTGGGCGGCAGCCTCCAAAAAGTACTTTGCGGAAGCCTACAAAGCGGCGCGCACGGTAATGGAGGAAGGTGGCTACTCGCTGTACAAAAAGAAGTGGGCGGCAGACGACCGCGAGGGGCAGTACCAAAACATGGTGGACATGTTCAGCGACCTCACCAGCTCCGAAAACATTTACGTGCGGGAGTATGCGTATCCCACCTTGACGCACGGCTACGACGCCTACAGCTGCCCTTACGTTTTCCGCACCGTCCTGGCCGGAGGCACCTGCCCTACGCTCGACTTTGTTGAGCTCTTCGACGGGTTTCCCCGGTACGATGACGGAACAATCAGGGTGACTAACGGCACATCGAATGGTGACGGTACCTACGTGATGTACGATGCGCCGATGGATTTTTTCAAGGATGCCGAACCGCGCCTGCGCGCCTACGTGATTTTTCCGGGCGATGTATTCAGAAACAGGGAAATAGAAATCCGTGCAGGCATATATAGCGGCAGCGAGCCTGTCAGCCCGCTGTTCAACGACTATTCGTATGCCGCTTCTGTCGCTACGAAGTATCAGGATTTGCCCATTTACACCGCTAGTGCCAACCAAACGTTGTTTTTGAGCTCCGGCCCCGAAGGCAGCCAAACAAAGGTAACCTTGCCGGATGGTACAGTCGTGGCTGCTGCCGGCGAAAACGGCCCCTGGTGGGATAATGGAGAAGGCGCTTTAGCAGGTTTTTATGGCCGCAAGTGGTTGCACCCCAATCCTCCTGTTACGCCCGGTGAGGGAAAGTCGGCGCAGCCCTTTGTTCTGATGCGCTATGCCGATGTGCTGCTCAATGCGGCGGAAGCGGCGGTGGAGCTGGCGTTGGCTAACGAACCTTCGCCCACCGGCGACAACATGCTCCAGATAGCCACCGATGCCATCAAGGAAATTCGCGAAAGGGCGGGCGCCGATCAGCTTACCGCCAACCTTACAGGCGACGAGGCCAGCCGCAATATTGTGCGCAAGGAGCGACGCAAGGAGCTGGCGTTTGAGCATAAAACCAAGTGGGACTTGCGCCGCTGGCGTGTGCAGCACGAAGAAGGACGCGACTACTTCTGGGGAGAGTTTAAGGATAAGAGCGCCTTCGGCGTTGGCTCAAGCTACAAGTTCCGGGGGCTGTTCCCGTTTTACTCCGCCGCCTCCGGCAAGTATTTCTTCGACGCCCGCCTCCAGCGGTGGAGTGGCGAACATACCTTTAGCTACAACGCTGTTGACTACTACTTTGAAATTCCGGGTGGCGAAGTCGCAAAAAGTCAGGTTATTGACCAGCAGCCAAACAGATAAATTATGAATTATGGATGGAAAATTCTAATAATTTCCACAACCTCATTAATCACTTTTAATAATATTCATTATGAGAAAAATAACGTTTTATACAATGCTGGGCGCCGTGCTGTCGCTCGCTTCGTGCGATTTGTTTAAGCTGGACAACTACGATGCGCCCGCCGAAACCTTGCAGGGCGAAGTGGTGGACGTAGCTACCGGCGAAAGAGTATTGACCGACCAGGGCAGCGAAGGCATCCGCGTTCGGCTCACCGAGCTTAGCTGGACGGGCATTGAAACGCCCACGCACAACCCCGATTTCTACTGTATGCCCGACGGATACTTCAGGAATACCAAGCTGTTCAAAGGCATCTACAATGTTCGCATTGACGGGCCGTTTATCCCCCTGGTGCGCGAAAACACTGATGGTATTCCGCTGGCCGACGAAACTCAAGTGGTGGACGTCAGCGGCGTAACGCAAGTCAGGTTTGAAGTGCAGCCCTTCCTGAAGGTGGAGTGGGCAGGCGACGTTACGGTGACCAACGGCAAAATCACCGCCAAGGTGCGGGTTACACGGGCGGTGTCGGAAGCCGACTTCCGCGCGAAAATTGAGCCTTTGGGAAATTGGGATAACAATTTCTTGAACATAACCGACGTACAGCTCTTTGTCAGCGGGTCGTCAAGCGTGGGCTTCCGCGCAAAGGACACGCGGTGGTCGAGCCAGCTGGAGTATAACGGCAGCGCATTTAATGCCTTGCTGGGGCAGCCTGTTTCCATACAGTCCAACGGCGTTATTCCTTCAGGCAGGCAGGTGTTTATTCGCGCGGCGGCCAGAATAAACTACGCAACGGAAACCTACAAGCGCTACAACTATAGCGAGCCGCTGGAGGTAATAATCCCGTAAAAACATGCCGGTTTTGAATATGAAAATTGTCATTTCATGCTTTGCGCTGCTTGCCGTTGTAAGCTGTGGCAGAGACGAAGTGTTACCCGATGTTGTTGATGTTGATGGTGAACGTGGCGCATACGCCGATAAGTACGACCCTGTGGCCGACGTTGGGCAGTACACTTTGCCCGAAATGCGTACCATGCCGAAAAAATATTGGAGCTGCGTTTACGTATTGACCGGCAGCCGCAATGAGCTCGGAAGAGCAAGTGAAACCGAAGGCTTGCAGTATCATTTGTTGTGCCAGTCTATTAGCGGGCTGACAAATCGCGCCGTAGATAAGGGTAAAAGCGAAACAGGGGTATGGCTGTGCGACCATGAAAATCGCAGCTCCTACGCCTTATCTTTGAGCGCCCTGCAAGCCATGGGGTTGAGAGAACAGGGAAGGCAAACGGGCATAGAGCTTACCTGCAACAGCTATGGCCCAAGTGACGGGGTAGCAATTCAGATTAAAGATTTGTTTGACGGGTACGTGCTTACTGACGTAGAGAATAACCCCGAAAGCAACGTTGTGGCGTCGGTAGCCTCGCACATTTATAATGCTATTATTGTAGATGTTAGAGATAAAGAACGGTATGACGCGGCGGGATATGAGATGAAGTATGATGCCCGGCATAAGACTACGCGCGATTCGTGGAGCGAGTTTAAAGACAGGTGCAGCAATAAAGCGCTGGTCGTGATGCCTGTGCAGACAGGCGAGCTCAGGGATTTTGCCATCAAAAACAGCTTGTTTGTTTTAAACATCAATAAGCAGCTCAACAGCTCAAGCGCAGGGCAAAATCTTAATATTTTTGAGGAAGCGCTTGCCTGGTTGGAGCCAGGAGCGCCCATATTGGGTTGGGAGCAAGGCGTAAGCGAAGATCTGTTTGTAAACAGGGCTTCTAAAACCGGACATGTATGGATTCCGAGCGATTGGACGTACAACATTCCGATGACCTCCCTGCGCTATAAAAGCCGACAAACATCGACGCTGGCAAAAGTTCGGAATCCTAAAGATGTTGACTACAGCCGACAGAAAAATTTTATCTCTTTTTACCTAACCGACGGAGACAACATCCAATGGATGATGAATGATTTTGTCGAAAATTTTTATTCGGACGATAACGCCGCGCCGGTGAAGATGGGATTTGGTATTCCTGTGGGCAACCTGGCCATGATAGCGCCTCCCTGGTTTGCCGATATTATCAACCGGCAGCAGGACGACTGCACGATTATCGAATCGTTGGGCGGCGGATACTCTTACGTTGATAATTACGGAATAGATAAAAACAGGGCTGCACAGCTGGAATCTTTGGCGCAGACGGTGGCCGCGCAAATGAGGCAGCACAGGGTGAAAATTTTGGGGCTGATGGCTCATAACGTGCAATCGCCCGAAGCAAAAAACGGGTTTCAGGCGTTTGTAGATGCAAACGACCAGCTGGAAGGGATAGTGGCTGTGCAGTATTCTCCATACTCCGGTGGCAAGGGCGAAATATTTTGGGTGAAAAATAAGAACGGTTTCGACATTCCTGTGGTCACGGTAAAATATTCGCTGTGGAATCACGGGAATCGCAATGCCGAGAGGGATGGCACGCCCAAGTTTGTGGCAAACCGCTTAGCTGCGGAGGCCGACAAGGAGAGCGTGTCTTTTTCATTAATAGCCGTGCACGCATGGAGCAATTTTCAGGATGCAGGTCTTACGCACAATGAATTGATTGAAAACGCTCCCGCCGGCAACAAAAGAGGCGCAAGCGCCGCTAAGCTGTGCCTTAATCATCTGGACGACAGGTTTGAGGTTGTCAGCGTGCAGGAGCTTATATGGAGAATCCGAATGTACTATAAAAAATCGCAGACAGAGCAATATCTGAATGTGATAGATTGAAGGCAGCCTGACAATGCGACATGCTGAAAATTCTCCCAAAATGAAAGGGTAAAACGCCTGCCATTGAAGGAATTTTTATCTCAAAATGTCCATTAGAAAACCACATTTGTAATTTGCTCATAGTAAGCAAAATATCGTGCATTAACTCGTCGAAAATCAACTCTTGTTTTATGAATTAATGCTGAAATGGACATTTTGGGTTTCATTGCTGTCCGGTTAAATTTGCAACAATTACTCTAAGATACTTATGTTCAGACAAAATAAGAGATTAAAAAAATATGGGCTTGCTTTTTCTTATCTCACGGAGAATGGAATATAGTAAAAAATATTTTGAATCAAAATGTTTTATGCAATTCTCAGAAGATTTAAAGGTTCCAAATTGATACATGAATTATCTTAATCTTATGCAAATAAATTTACTGTTTTTTACCGGACAGTAATGATTTGATTTATTTGATGGCATTAATGTGCCCACTCTCGCTTGTTTCCCTTTTCCCTCGCGCGCGCACGCCCGTCATTCCGTAGCGGAGCGCGCGAGGCACGAGCAAGCGAAGCGGAGGAACCTCAGCCCGTAGCCGTCGACGACAATAAAAATGAGATAATGATGTTGTGAAATTTATTTACAACGTGCTGTTAACAAGGTAGTTTAGTTGATAGAATAAGATGTAAATAGAGGTGCAGGCGATGCCACCGCTCGTCAATAGCTACGGGTTGAGGTTCCTCCGCTCCGCTTGCTCGTGCCTCGCGCGCTCCGCTACGGAATGACGGGGGCCGTGCGAGGAAAAGGAGAAAAGAGTGGTGTGCGGCATCGTCACTTCGATGCAAAACGAGCGGCAGCATCACCTATACCTCATTTTACTTCATTTTTACCTCATTTTTAAGAGCAAAATAACCTCATTAACAGCGTATTGCAAGCAATTTTCCAAGCTCATTACCTCATTGCCGTCAACAGCTACGAGCTGAAATTTCAACTCCATCCGCTGCGCTCAGGGCAGGCTACGCAAGGGATAGCGGGCGACAACCAACACCAGCCAACACCAATTTGATGCGACAATCGTAATGGGCTACAA
>JAIRSZ010000171.1 GCA_031255195.1 Prevotellaceae bacterium
AAATTGAGGCTTGGATTGGGAATTTTTGAATTATTACTAACCTGTCAACCTTTTTCAGGACGTGACATCAGGACATGACACTTTTCGTCCTTGCGTAAGTGGGTAGCTATTACTTCCGCGGACTCATTAACTTTTAATCTTTCCTTTGGCATAATCTTTTTTTCCGAAAAAATATAACTTTTTGAATCGAAATATTGGCCTTTATATAACCTAATATCATGGTATGGCAGAAAATGCAGAAAACAGGAAAAAAATCATGGTTCAGGCAGGATTTTTGCGGCATTTTTAGCTACTTTTGTCAGCAATCATGGTAGAGCTACCCAAATATCGGCAGGTATACGAATTTTTGCGCAGGCAAATCGTTGAGGGGGCGTACCCGGCGGGTGAGGCGCTGCCGTCGGAGAACGCGCTGGCCAACGCTCACGGCATGACAAGACCTACGGTGCGAAAGGCGCTGTCGCTGCTGATTTCCGACGGGTTCATCGTGAAGCGTCGGGGCAAGGGAAGCATCGTGAAGGGTGCGCCAAAGGGTATCGGCATCCTGTCCATCACAGGGACAACCTCGGCGGTGGGGCGGGACAACATCCTAACGCACATCATCCTCAAACCCGAGCGTCGACGGTGGACGGAGGCGTTCAGCTTTCCGGTCAGCGAGGAGGAGCGGGAGGCCGGCTGCATCTACTTTGAGCGGCTGCGCGTGGTGGAGGGAACGCCCGTCTTTTTAGACGTCACCATGCTGCCGGACGTGAGGCTGCCCCACTTTACCTCGTACAGCCTCGAGAACCGCTCGCTCTTCAACTTTCTCCGCGTTAAGTACCACATTGAGGTTACGGGAGGCACGCAGCAGCTGTTTGCCATTCGCGCCGACAAGCGTCTGCAGGAGCACCTGCAGGTGAAGGCGGGCTACCCCGTCTTGCAGCTCAACCGTAAGATTGAGACTACGCGCGCCGGATTCCACATCTACAGCCAGGTTTTTTGCGCTACCCGCGCTTACGGGCTTATCGGGACGTTCTGACCCAACGCCAAGCTCCGCGCGACGGCTACTTTGTCCGCTGCAAAAGCTCCTGCGCCAGGCTTTCGAGCAGCAGCTTGCGCTCCTGCGGCACGCTCACCATAGCGAGGTTTTGCATGGCGGCGGCAAACAGAGAATTTTCCACCTCCTTTAGCCGCTGCACCGCGCGCGCCTTGTCGTAGAACGCCTTTACCCGCTCCACCTTTGCGTCCGGCGAAAGGTGGCTGCTCCGCATGAGCTGCAAAAATTCGTCGCGCTCCTGCTCGGCTAAGGCTTCCGCCGTGGCGACAAACAGAAATGTTTTTTTCCCCGCCGCAATGTCGCCGCCGGTAGCCTTGCCAAACTCGCCCGTGTCCGAGTAAACGTCGAGGTAGTCGTCGCGGAGCTGAAAGGCCACGCCGAGGCAGCGGGCAAAGCCGTAAAGCCGCTGCACGTCGGTGTCGGGCGCACCTGCGGCCAGCGCGCCCATAGCGGCGGCGGCGGCCAGCAGCGCTGCCGTTTTTTTCCCCACCATGATAAAGTACTGCTCCTCCGTAATGCTGGGCTGCTGCTCAAAGTCCACGTCGAGCTGCTGTCCCTCGCAAACGTCGGTAGCCGCATGGTTGAAGACGCGCAGCAGGGCGCTGGCGTCGGTAGCGCGGCACACGAGCTTGTATGCCTCAATCAGCATGGCGTCGCCGGAGAGCACAGCCGTGTTAACACCCCACTTCTTCACCACGGTGGGCTGCCCCCGGCGCAGGTCGGCCTTGTCCATGATGTCGTCGTGTATGAGCGTGAAGCAGTGAAAGAGTTCCACCCCCAGCGACACGTCAACATGCTCCTGCTCTATCTTTTGCAGGAACAAGTCGGTGCACATGAGGAGCAGCGCAGGGCGTATGCGCTTTCCCCCCGAAAGCAGGGCGTAGCGCATGGGCTGGTACAACAGCGCAGGCGATTGCGGAAAGCTTAGCCCGTCAATAGCGCGGGCAATTCGCTCCGAAAGCGACGAGAAGGTGTGCATGGGCGGCAAGCGTAGCAGTAACGGCTACTTTTGGTGGTTGGCGTTCAGTGAAGCAGATACAGCGTCCCTGTCTTTGCCTTTGGACGAGCCGCCACCGTTGCCGTTGTTGCTGCTGCCGTTGTTTGCCATGTTGCAGTACCCTACAAATTTAGCTCCTACTTCAATGAGGATTTGCTCCGTAATAATGTCGCCGGTAACCTTTGCGGTAGCCTTGAACGCAAGAGATTCGCTTGCATTTATCTTACCGTTTACCTTGCCGAGTATGTCGGCATTTTTACAGATAACATCCCCTTTGATGTGCCCTGTCTCGCCCACCACAAACTTACCCTTGGTGGTGACATTGCCTTCCAAAACGCCATCAATACGAATATCGCTTGACGCTAAAATATTGCCTGTGAAGGTTGTACCCGCACAAATACGGTTAAACCCATTTGAGATCGCCTCAACTTCCTGTGATTTTCCCATCGTATCCGATTTTTTATATTATTTTGGTACAAATATAACGCTATTTTCTATACTTTCGCGAAGAAAAATATTAACATGAAGAAATCCAATCGTTTTGTAAAGAGTATTGTCAAAATACTGTCGCTAATAATCTGTGTATTAGCATTGCTTGCAGCATCAAGCGTTGCACTTACTGTTGTTTACCGTAACGATATTGTCAAAGCGGCGCTGGCGACAGTTGCCCAAAACAACGAGCTGAACTTTACGTCGCGGGACGTAGACGTTAAGCTGTCGAGAAATTTGAGAAACACCACGCTGCTCTTTAGCGACGTGGACGTCAGCAACAGCAGCGCATCCGACGCGTCCGGCGCAAAGTTCGACCTGCGCATGGCAACCCTGCGCATGGAGGTAGACCTGCTGCGCTTTGCGCTCCGCAAGGAGATAACCGTAAAAAAGCTGCTGGCGAGCGACGGCGAACTCAGGCTGCGCTTAGCTCGGAGCAAAAATTCGACCGCTCAATCCGATTTTCGGATGCCCGACACCGAGGAGCTGCTGCGCGAGGTTAGCCGGGTGCAGCTCGACCGCTGCCGGCTGAACGTGGAGGACGCCTCCGGCGGCAGCGTGGCGGTGGACGTCAAAAGCCTGAACGCGGGCATGGAGAAAAAGGACAACGGGAAGCTAAACCTGCACGCAAAGGGAGCGTTCACGCTGCTGGTGTCGGACAGGAAAAATCGCAAGCGGCAAACCGCCACCGACATCTCTATTGATGTTCGGGGCAGCCTTGCGCAGGGCGTGGCCACCATCGTCGGCAGCAAGATAGGCGTAGACGGCGTGGCGCTGGAAGCTAAGGGAAACGTGGCCTTCCGCCCGCTCGGGAAGGTAAACCTGCGCATTGCCTGCAAAAATCTGCCGCTCAAGAGCGCCGTGGCGCAAGCCCAAAAGTACGCAACGTTCAACGCCCCAGAGCAGCTGAGCGGTCGCGCCAGCGCCGACGTTAGCCTGACCGGAAGCCTGAAAAAAAAGGCGACCCTGAGCCTTGCCGCCACAGGCACGGTGCGCAATGCGGAGGTAAAGCTTAAGGACGCCAAAGCGGTGGCGACCGAAAAGCTGCACTACACCGTGGCTTGCAGCGACGTGAAAAATCTGAAAACGTACACCTGCACCGTCAACAGCGACAACGTCCTGTACTACGGCTTTGCCCTTGGCGGCGAGGCAACGGTCAGCAACTTTAAGTCGCCGGTGTACGACGCCAACGCCCGCTTTTCGGGCGACGTGGCCTCGCTCGGCGTGGCGAGCCTTTCTGAGGGCAAGGTGGAGGGACAAGCGCAAGTGCGCGCCACAGCTCTGAGCAGCGAGGGCGTTGAGCTGCTGAGCGTGCAGGCAAGCGTGAGCGACCTGCAGGCGAAGCTGCAAGGCGAGGCGTACACGCTGAGCGGCCTGCTCTCTGCGGACAAAAACACGCTCCTGGCACAGCTCAGCATCTCGTGCGAGGCCGCCGAGTGCGCCTTCGACGGGGCGGTGCAGGGCTACCTGCCGACGCTGATAGACAAAGGCAAGCTGCCGCCGCTCAACGTACACGGCAAGCTCAACGCCGGGCGGCTCAACGTAGACAAGCTGCTGCAAGGCGACAGCGCGGCGTTCGGTCTGGGCGCATACGCCCGCCTCGACGTGCAGGCCAACGAGGTAACGCTGTTTGGCTACACGTACCGGAACGTATCGGGCGCTATTGGCTACAACGCCCGCCGCCTGACGGTTGACAACCTGAAAGCCGCCGCCTTTGACGGTACGCTGGGCGGCGACGTGAAATTCTACACCCCCACCGGCAAAAACAACCGGCTGGTATGCGACCTGTACTTTAACGGCATAAGGCTGGAAAACCTGCCCTACCTGAGCAAAAACTTCGGCGTGAAGCCCGGCAGTATGCAGGGCAAGTGCGACGGCTCTGTGACGCTCACCACCAACGTCGGCACAAAAGGGGTGGACATGGACAACCTGAGCGCCACCGCCGACCTGACCATAAACAGCGGGCGGCTGCTGGCGTTCGAGCCAATCCAGCCGCTGTCGACCTACCTGAAAAAATCGCTGCTGCAGGACGTGCGATTCTCCGCCCTGAAAAACACCATCAGCATCGAAAAAGGTAAAATCAGCATACCCAAAATGGAGGTGCGCTCAACGGCGCTCAACGTGCTCATTGCCGGCACGCAGGAGCTCAAGGGCGATTTTGACTACCACATAACGCTGTACGTCAGCGAGCTGCTGTCGGGCAAGGAAAAGAACATCGAAAACCCCATAAAGGAGGATAAAACCAAGCTGTTTTTGCACTTTACAAGCAAGAACGGGGTAACGGAGGTAACCCACGACCGGCAGGAGTGGAGCAAAAACGTGGGAAGAAAGCTGCAACGCGAAACGCAGGAGGTGAAAAGCTTGCTGCGCACGGAGGCGGAAGCGGACGGAAGCGTGCCGTCTGCCGCGCAAAAAGGAGAGAAAATAGCCGTTGAATGGGAGGAGGACGTTAGCATAGGGGCAGCGAAAAAAACGGAGCAAAAATCCAAAATTCCGCCAAAAAAACCGGAGGCCAAAAAGCAAGAGGTCAAAAAGCAGCGGGCGGCAGTAGAGGTGGAATGGGAGGAGTAGATGAGCTGCGAATGAAAGTTTTTTCTTACCTTTAAACTCCAAATTGAGTAAACCGAGTAACCGAGTAAGTACGCAGCTTTCAATGAATACCATCAAATATTTATTCTACAACAAATTTTTTATCATAATGCTGGCGACAATAATAGCGTCGTACTCTATTGTTGTTAGCCATCGCTTTATAAGCGAGGTGTCTGAGGAGGAGCGCATGAAGGTAGAGCTGTGGGCTGACGCTATGAAGGTGCTTGCGCAGGTGGAGTTTACCTCCAACATCGACTTTGAGTTTATCCATAAGGTGGTAGCCAACAACACCTCCGTGCCCTGCATCCTCGTGGACGAAGACGGTAACCTGCTATCCATAAAAAATATAGACCCCGAACAGGTGGACACGGAGGAGAAGCTCGCCGCCCGAATCAGGCGCATGAAGAAAGCGCACCCCCCAATACGCATCGGCTTTCCAGACGGCGAGGCGGCGCTGATGTACTACGACAACTCTGCCGTGCAAAACATCCTCAAGAACTTTCCCTACGTGCAGCTCTCGGCCATTGCGCTGCTCATGGGGCTGCTGTACCTCGTGGTGAGCACGGCAAAGCAGTCGGAGCAGAACATGCTGTGGGTGGGCATGACCAAGGAAACCGCCCACCAGCTGGGCACTCCCATAACCTCCATGCTGGGCTGGATTACGCTGCTCAAGGAAAAGGAGGGCGACAGCGAAATCGTGCAGGAGCTGGAGAAAGACATCCTCCGCCTGCAAAAGATCAGCGCCAAGTTTACGCAAATCGGCGTAAAGGAAAATGCGCAGAGTATCGACATCGTGCAGTCAGCCCGCAACAGCTTGGAGTACATGCGCCAGCGAGCGTCCAAAAACGTAACCATAGTAGACGGCACGCACGGACTTTCGGCCAGCGCGCGGGTCAACGCCATGCTCTGGGAGTGGGTGGTGGAAAACCTGCTCCGAAACGCGCTCGACGCTATCGGCGCAAACCACGGTGTTGTAAAGATTTCGGCGCAAAAAACAGGGAAAAAGGTGGTGCTGGATGTTTGCGACAGCGGGCGCGGAATACCGTCAAAAAAGCTGCACAAAAAGATTTTTTCACCAGGCTATACCACCAAAACCGGCGGGTGGGGCGTTGGCCTGTCGCTCTGCAAGCGCGTAGTAGAAGACCTCTACCACGGAAAAATAGCCGTGCTCCACTCCGAGCCAAACAGGGGCACAACTATCCGCGTGGTGATGAAGGCTTCGGAAAATAATTTTGAACGTTCCAATGTCGAAGTCATGAAATAAATACTACCTTTACAGCAAGTTTAGAATAGTTAGTAGAGCATAAAATACATGAACATCTAAAAACATCTAAAAACGCTAATCAATGAGAAAAACGCTTTTGCTTTTCGCGGCTTGCAGCGGGGCAGTACTTTCGCTTTCCGCTCAAAGCTATGTATCGAAGGTTTGGGTGGCTGATCAAGGCGACGGAACGTATAAAAATCCCATCCTCTACGCCGACTATTCAGACCCCGACGTTTGCAGGGTTGGCGACGATTACTACATGACGGCATCCAGCTTCAATGCCGTACCGGGGCTACCCATACTACATTCAAAAGATTTGGTGAGCTGGACGCTAATAGGACATGCTCTTACCAAATTAACGCCGGAAGATGTGTTTTCTAAGCCACAGCATGGGAATGGAGTTTGGGCGCCAAGCATACGCTATCACGATGGCGAGTTTTACATTTTCTATGGAGATCCTGACTATGGAGTATACATGACCAAGTCAAAAAGGGCAGAAGGGCTGTGGGAGCCAGCCGTTCTGGTAAAACCGGGAAAGGGGCTTATTGACGCCTGTCCGCTTTGGGACGATGATGGTAAAGTGTACCTGGCGCACGCCTTTGCCGGTAGCCGTGCCGGAATAAAGAGTATTCTTGCCGTATGCGAGCTGACTTCCGACGCTAAAAGCGTGCTGAAAGAAAGCGTAATTGTCTTTGACGGGCATGAGTCGGACGAAACGGTTGAGGGGCCTAAATTTTACAAGCGCAATGGATACTACTACCTGCTTGCACCGGCAGGAGGCGTTCCTACGGGATGGCAGCTGGCGTTGCGCTCTAAGAATGTGTACGGCCCCTATGAGCGTAAGGTGACGCTCGAAGCCGGAAAAACCGGTATTAATGGGCCGCACCAGGGAGGCTGGGTTGATACGAAAACAGGAGAAGACTGGTTTATCCATTTTCAAGATGTTAACGCTTATGGCCGGATAGCGCATTTACAGCCTGTGAAATGGGAAAAAGACTGGCCTGCTATGGGAAATAAGGGAACTCCGGTGGCTAAGCATAAAAAACCTGACGTGGGGCAAATATATCCTGCTGCCACGCCTGTGGAAAGCGATGAGTTCAATGCCAACAAGCTTGGCTTACAGTGGCAGTGGAATGCGAATCCTATGTCATGGTGGGTATTTACCAATGCAGAGCGGGGGGTACTGCGTATGTATTCTGTTCCTGTACCGGAAGGCTATAAAAGCTTGTGGGATGTTCCTAACTTGCTACTTCAAAAATTCCCTGCTCCCAGCTTTACGGCAACAGCCAAGCTGACATTTAAGCCAACCCCCAAGCTTAAGAACGAACGTGCAGGACTTTTGGTAATGGGGTTAGACTATGCATTGCTGTCTATGGAAAATACGGAGGATGGGCTGGTACTCTCGCAGAATCAATGTATGAAAGCGGATAAGGGGAGCGAGGAAACGGTAAATTCTACCGTTCATCTGTCGGATAATACGGTTTACCTCCGAGTAAAGGTAGAGCAGGATGAGAAAGATGCCCATTGTACCTTTAGCTACAGCACGAACGGCGAGAAGTATCAGCATTTAGGAGCTAAGTTTAAGGCCAAAGAGGGCAAGTGGATTGGGGCAAAGGTTGGACTATTCTGCTCACGTCCACAACCTCTCAACGATGGCGGTTGGGTAGACGTGGACTGGTTTAGAGTAGAGAAGTAGCTTGA
>JAIRSZ010000128.1 GCA_031255195.1 Prevotellaceae bacterium
ACGGTGATTTTTCTCCCTCCTCCTCCCCGTCATTCCGTAGCGCAGCGAGCGAGGAACGAGCAAGCGAAGCGGAGGAATCTCAGCCCGTAGCTGTCGACGAGCGGTGGGCTGCGCCTGTACCTCATTTTCACCTAATTTTTTTTCAACAAAACAAGCTCAGTAGCAGTGTGTTACAAATAATTTCCGCCAACCTCATTACATCATTGTCGTCAGCAGCTACGGCCGCTTGCCGTCGGCAGCTACGGGCTGTGGTTACTCCGCTCCGCGCGCTCGTGCCTCGCTCGCTCCGCTACGGAATGACGACGACGACGGCGGCGGCGGCGCGCGCGAGGAGGGGGAAAAGGTGGAATTAAGCGACAGCAGCGCCGTCATTCCGTAGCGAAGTGGAGGAATCTCAGCCCGTAGCTGCTGGCGACAAGCGCGTCGTTATCTGAGCTGTGATTTTTGTGATTTGTATGATTAGGTCAACCCTTCGGGTTGAAATATGAGCAACAAAAAAATCACGGACGTGCCCGCCCGCCAATTGGCGTAAGCGGCACGTCCGTGCGTCACATAAATCATCAAATAAAAAATAAATCACAGCTCAGACGGCCATTCACAAGCGTAGACGCTTGCCCTTTTAACCGCGACGCAGGCAGAGCCTCCGCCCACGGGGAATATCCCCCCGCACATCCTACTGAAATTATATTCTTGAATTTTTGAATTCTTAAATTATTCTTCCACCACTTCAAAGTCAATTTTCACCGTCACGTCGCGGTGCAGCTTCACCTCAGCGCCGTACTTGCCCAGCTCCTTGACTTGCTCGTCGCTAATGGTGATTTGCTTGCGGTCTATCTCAAAGCCTTTTGCCTTGAGCGCCTCCGAGAGCTGAATGGTGTTTACGGAGCCGAAAATTTTGCCGGTTGAGCTCGCCTTAGCGCCCACCGTGAGCAATACTCCTTCGAGCTTAGCGGCAAGAGCAACAGCGTCGGTCTTGATTTTTTCGAGCTTGTGCGCACGCTGGCGCTGGTTTTCGGCGTGCACCTTTTTTGCCGATGCGGTGGCAAAGATGGCGTAGCCGTATGGAACAAGGTAGTTGTTGGCGTAGCCGTTCTTTACCTTCACGATGTCGTCCTTGCTGCCTAAGTTAGCAACATCTTGCTTCAGAATTATTTCCATGTTTATTTTCCTCCTCTGTGTAAAATGTTACTTCATCAAATCCGATACGTAGGGCAGCAGCGCCAGGTGGCGAGCACGCTTCACGGCCTGCGAAACTTTACGCTGGAACTTCAGCGAAGTTCCGGTCAGGCGGCGCGGAAGAATTTTTCCCTGCTCATTCAGGAAGCGTTTCAGGAACTCAGGATCTTTGTAGTCGATGTACTTGATGCCCGCCTTTTTGAAGCGGCAGTACTTTTTCTTTTTCACCTCAACTGCTACGGGGTTTAGGTAGCGCACTTCGTTGCTGCTATTGCTGTTGTTGTATCCTGCCATAGTTATGCCTCCTCCTTCTTCTTATTTTGGTTATTTCTGCGCCTGATGGCGTATTCAACGGCGTACTTGTCGAGCTTGAAGGTCAGGTAGCGAATAACGCGCTCGTCGCGGCGAAATTCGGTTTCGAGCTTCTCAATGGTAGCGCCTTCGGACTGAAACTCCATCATGGAGTAAAATGCAGTTGACTTTTTCTGAATGGGGTAGGCCAGCTTCTTTAGCCCCCAATCTTCTTCGTGGATAATCTGTCCACCGCTGCCCGTGATGACCGCACGGAACTTGTCAACCGCTTCCTTTACCTGAGCATCAGATAAAACGGGAGTTAAAATGAAAACGGTTTCGTAATGATTCATAGTAATTTAATTAATTTGGTAAAGTAAAAATGAGCGTGCAAAGATAGGAAAAAATATTTACTTGCCAACGTTTGGGGAAAATATTTTTTGCTTGGAAATTTTTTTCCAAAAATCTTTGGCCGTGCTCCGCCATGATTTTTACTTGGCGTTTTCCGTCAGCTTTTGCTGCCACTTCCAGGCTGAGGCCAGCGTATCCTCAAGGGATTCTTTGGCCTGCCACCCCAGCTCGGTGTTGGCGTAGGTGGGGTCAGCCCATATCTGCTCAATGTCGCCTGCGCGCCGCCCGACGATTTCGTAGCGGAGCTTGACGCCGGTAACCTTTTCAAACGTGTTGACCACCTCCAGCACCGACACGCCTCTGCCCGTTCCGAGGTTGAACGTTTCCACGGCGCTCTTGCTTTTTCCGGTCAACATTCGCTGCGCGGCAATCACGTGCGCCTTTGCCAGGTCTACCACGTTGATGTAGTCGCGGATGCACGAGCCGTCGGGGGTGCTGTAGTCGTTGCCGAATACGCTCAGCTTGGGGCGAATTCCGGCGGCGGTTTGCGTAACGAACGGGATGAGGTTTTGCGGAACGCCCAGGGGCAGCTCGCCTATTTCGGCGCTGGGGTGCGCGCCTATGGGGTTGAAGTAGCGCAGCAGAATACTCCTGACGTCTGCTCCCGAGCGCACCGTATCGTTCACAATGTCCTCGCAAATCTGCTTGGTGTTGCCGTAGGGCGATTCGGCGGGCTGGCGCGGCGCCTGCTCGGTCACGGGCAGGGTTTCGGGCTGGCCGTAAACGGTGCACGACGACGAAAATACAAAATTCGCCACCCCATGTTTTGGCATGATTTCCAGCAGGTTGACGAGCGAAATCAGGTTGTTGCGGTAGTAGAGCAGCGGCTTCTGCACCGACTCGCCCACGGCCTTGCTCGCCGCAAAGTGGATGACGGCAACAGTATCCTCGTACTTGCCGAACACCTTGTCCAAGCCCTCGAAGTCGAGGCAGTCGAGCTGCTCGAAGTCGGGGCGAACGCCCGTAATGCGGGCTATCCTATCCACCACGTCGGCCGACGAGTTGGAGAGGTTGTCCACGATTGTCACCTTAAATCCGGCATTTTGCAGCTCAACCACGGTGTGCGAGCCTATGTAGCCCGTGCCTCCTGTAACTAAAATTCTTTGCATAGTAAATTGAAAATAAATAAGTTGATGAATAAAGTAAATTATGGTTTTGAAACGCTGAACGCCGAAACGCTTAGCGTTTGCCTAAAAAAACGTTTCCTTTCTGCCGGTAATATCGCTCAGCAGGTTGTTGGCTAAGCGGCTTGCGCCAATGCGGAAGAGGCTTGGCGCGAGCCATTCCGCGCCCAGAATTTCCTTCACAATGGCGTAGTACAGTACCGCCTCGGCGGAGGTGGTAATGCCGCCGGCGGCCTTGAATCCCACCTTTTTTCCGGTTTTTCGGTAGCAATCCATTATGGCTAAGCACATTGTCAGCGCGGCCTCGGGCGTAGCGGCAGGCGTAATTTTTCCGGTGGAGGTTTTTATGAAGTCAGCGCCCGCCGCCATGCAGCCTAAGCTGGCCTTGCGCACCAGCGACAGCGACGGCAGCAGGCCTGTTTCGAGTATCACCTTCAGGTGGCAGCGGCTGCCCAGAGCTTCTCTTACCTGCCGCACCTCCTCGAAGGCCGCCTGAGCGTTGTCGCCCAAAAAGTAGCCCAGCGAGATGACAACGTCCACCTCAGATGCTCCCACCTCAACGGCCATTTTGCACTCCTCCAGCTTTACCCGAAGGAAGGTTTGCGCGGCGGGAAAGCCTGCGCCTACCGATGCAACCTGCACGCCCTCTGCCTTGAGGGTTTCGCGCACGATTTTTACCAACGAGGGGTACACGCAGATGGCGGCCACGTTGGGGAGGTCGGGGTAGCTTGCCGCAAAGCGGTTTACCCGTTCGGCCAGCAGCTTGCCGTGCGCCTGCGTGTCGGTGGCGTTGAGCGAGGTGTAGTCTACGCAGCTCAGGCACTGCCTGTATACCTCAGCCGTGTGCAGGCTGCCTGCCGCAGCGGTGACGCCGCTAAGCCGAGACTGTATGTCGTGAGGATTTACTTCTTCCTCCAAATCTTTGAAATCTTTGAATTCTATGCTTGATGAATACATGACGTTTTTAGTGTTTTTGCTTGTGATGCTGCAAGCGTTCCGGCTACTCTCGCTGCTTTGTGTCTATCCAGATGGTTACAGGCCCGCTGTTGACGAGCGAGACCTGCATGTTTGCGCCAAACTTGCCGGTGCCGACCTTTTTTTTCAGCTCGGCCTGCACCAGCTGCACGAACTTGTCGTACAGCACGGCGGCGCGTTCCGGGCGCGCGGCGCGGATGTACGAGGGTCTGTTGCCCTTTTTGGTCTGCGCGTGCAGCGTGAATTGGCTAACGATGAGCGCCTCGCCGTTTATGTCCTGCAGCGAGAGGTTCATTACGCCCTGCGCGTCGTCGAAAATGCGCAGGCGCACCAGCTTTGCCGCCGCCCACGCCAAATCTTCGTCGCTATCGGCTTCCTCGAAGCCCGACAGTACCAAAAGCCCCTCTCCTATCTCGGATTTGACGCTTTCATCTATAACGACAGACGACTCTAATACTCTCTGAATGAGCAACCTCATATCTTTACGCTTGCTGCTTGTGTAAAAGCTTAAAAACACAAATTTACAAATAAAAATTTGTTTTTGCGTATTTATTATCGCAAATGAGCTACATTTGTACCCTCTAATCATTTAAACTCGATTGTAATATGCTGATACAGGAGAACGTGCCTTATAAAGTAAAAGATTTACAGCTCGCCGGCTGGGGGCGCAAAGAAATAGAAATTGCCGAGAAGGAAATGCCCGGGCTGATGTCGCTACGCGTAAAGTACGCCAAAACGCAGCCGCTAAAGGGCGTGCGGATAATGGGGTCGCTGCACATGACCGTCCAAACGGCCGTGCTGATAGAAACGCTAAAGGCGCTGGGCGCCGACGTGCGCTGGTGCAGCTGCAACATCTTCTCCACGCAAGACCACGCCGCAGCAGCCATTGCCGCCGCCGGAACGCCGGTCTTTGCATGGAAGGGCGAAACTCTGGAAGAATACTGGTGGTGCACGGCTATGGCGCTGTCCTTCCCCAACGGCAAGGGGCCGCAGCTGATAGTTGACGATGGCGGCGACGCAACGCTGCTCATCCACAAGGGCTACGCCGCCGAAAAGGACGCAAAAGTTTTGGACGTAGCGCCTGAGTCAATCGAGGAAGGCGTTATTTTGAAGCTGCTGAAAGATTTGCTAAAGGAGGACGGGCAAAAGTGGACGCGGACGGTGGCCGAATGGAAGGGCGTGAGCGAGGAAACAACCACCGGAGTGCACCGCCTGTACCAGATGCAGGAGCGCGGCGAGCTGCTCGTACCGGCCATCAACGTGAACGACTCGGTGACCAAGAGCAAGTTCGACAACCTCTACGGCTGCCGCGAATCGCTGGCCGACGGCATAAAGCGCGCCACCGACGTGATGATTGCCGGAAAGGTGGTGGTGGTGTGCGGCTACGGCGATGTGGGCAAGGGTTGCGCAAAATCAATGCGCAGCTACGGCGCGCGCGTTATCGTTACCGAAATCGACCCCATCTGTGCGCTACAGGCGGCTATGGAAGGCTTTGAGGTGAAAGCTGTGGAGGATACGCTGAACGAAGGAAACATCTACGTTACCACCACCGGAAACAGAGACATCATTACGCTGGAGCACATGCAGCAAATGAAAGACCAAACCATTGTGTGCAACATTGGCCACTTTGACAACGAAATCCAGGTGGACAAACTCAACGCGCTGGCGGGCGTGAAAAAGGAGAACATCAAGCCGCAGGTGGACAAGTACATTTTCCCCAACGGGCGCGCCATGTTCCTTCTGGCCGAAGGGCGGCTGGTAAACCTTGGCTGCGCAACGGGACACCCGTCGTTTGTGATGAGCAGCTCGTTTACCAACCAAACGTTGGCGCAAATAGAGCTGTGGACAAACAAGGAGCTGAAGGTGGGCGTTTACACCCTCCCCAAGCGCTTGGATGAGGAGGTGGCTCGCCTGCACCTGGAGCAGATAGGCGTGAAGCTCACAAAGCTCACCCCTGCCCAGGCCGCCTACATTGGCGTAAAGGTAGAGGGGCCGTACAAGGCCGAGCACTACAGGTACTAACGCTGTGAGCCGCGCGCCACGGAGTCTGTCCTATAAAGTTCAAAAAAAATAAAACTTCAACATGAGCAGCCAGCGTCAAATACTTGCTAACTTTGCCGAAATGGTGCAGGTGGCAAGCCGGTTTATTGGCGAACATCAAAACGTTGATAGCATTAACAGGGCGGCAGCGCTGATGTCGGCGGCCATTGCCGAAGGCGGAAAAATAATTTCGTGCGGCAATGGCGGCTCCATGTGCGACGCCATGCACTTTGCCGAAGAACTCTCGGGACGCTTTCGCAGCGACAGGCGGGCGCTGCCCGCAATAGCCGCAAGCGACGCATCGCACCTCACCTGCGCCGCCAACGACTACGGCTTCGAGAGCGTTTTTTCGCGCTTTGTGGAGGCCTTGGGCTGCAATGGCGATGTGCTGCTGGCAATAAGCACCAGCGGGAACTCCGCAAACGTGGTGAAGGCTGCGGAAATAGCCAGGCTGCACGGTCTGCACGTGGTGGGCTTGACCGGAAAAAACGGCGGGCTGCTGGCCGGCATTTGCGACATAAACATCTGCGTGCCCCACAGCGGGTATGCAGACCGCATACAGGAGGTGCACACGGTGATTGTTCACACGCTCATACAGCTCATTGAGCAGAGGCTCTGCCCGACAGAAGCGGCGGGAGGGGCGCATGTTTACGAGGTTTGACCTGTTGCCGGAACAGGCATAATTGCTACAACCCTTTGATTTTGCATCAGGCGGGTAAACGACCAAGTGGGTACATTTACCAAAAGTACTCCACCAAGCACGGCGCTTTGATGATTATATTTACGGCGCACTATTTTTATGTTTACTAAATTATTGATAATATGAAGTTAAAAAACAATCTGATTGTGCTACTGCCGGTCATGGCAGCAGCTGTAGCGGCTGTAATGGCTGTTTCGTGCGAGAAAGACGCAAACTGGAAGCCTACGTGGGCGTTGCCGCTGGTGAAGGAGCAAACTATCCTCATAGAAAAATTTATAGATGATAAAACTGTAAAGGAGGTCAACGATAAAGTAAGAGTGCTGTGGGGTGACTATGTAACGAAACATTTGACGGCTGGAATATCATTAGATTCTGCTAACGTTATTGATTCAATAGCCTACCTTGTGCTTGTAAATAATAAGGATTCTACCTACGTAACTTTCGAAGACGGAACTCCTAAACTAAACGATAGCATTA
>JAIRSZ010000140.1 GCA_031255195.1 Prevotellaceae bacterium
GTAGCCTAAAGTTGTTGGGAATGGAGGCAAGCAACAACGCCGACATGGGTAGCTACACCGACAGTGCACAGCGTGCATTTCTTGGGCGGTTGCTGGTATACTTGCAAGCTACAGGAGAAGAGGGTAAGGCAGAGGTGGAATTTTCTGCGCCGTGGCTACAGAAGGCAAAAGTTTCCATCAGCTGCAACGGCAGTAAGTGACGGAGCGACGCTTTTTGAGTTAAAGCAGCTTTTTCCTGACTTTGACGCTTTAAACGCCTTGTTTTATAATCACTACTGTCCGGTAAAAAACAGTAAATTTATTTGCATAAGATTAAGATAATTCATGTATCAATTTGAGCCCTTTAAACCTTCTGAGAATTGCAAAAACATTTTGAATCAAAATATTTTTACTATATTCCATTCTCCGTGAGATAAGAAAAAGCAAGCCCATATTTTTTTAATCTTTTATTCTGTCTGAAAATAAATATCTTACAGTAATTGTTGCAAATTTAACCGGACAGCAATGGATTTTTTTGATTTACGGTGATTGCTGACGCAGTACTTTCGCTCTTTCCCTTCGCGAGCGGCCGTCATTCCACCCGCCATTGTTGTCGGCAGCTACAGGCTGGGTTTCTTCCGCTCCGCTCGCTCGTGCCTCGCGCGCTTCGCTACGGAATAACGACGGCGGCGCGCGCGATTTTATCAACAAATAACGTCATTATCAACGCGTTACAAATTTTTCCTAAAGCAGCTTCTTTACCCTGAAGTATATCAGGATGACGCTCACGCTCAGCGCCATGAGCAGGATGGCAAAGGGGTATCCCAAGCGCCAGGTAAGCTCGGGCATGGCGTGAAAGTTCATGCCGTAAATGCCGCTGATGAGCGTTGGCGGCATGAACACCACCGTAGCCACGGTGAATATTTTGATAACTTTGTTTTGCTCGAGCGAGATAAGCCCCATGACAGTATTCTGCAAGAACTCAAGCCGCTCGAAGGCAAAGTCGGCGTAGCTGACGAGCGAGCTGATGTCCTTGATGATGATGTTGAGCTTGGGCGTGGTGTCGCTCGGAAAGCGGTCGCTCTTGAGGATGCTGCTCACCACCCGTTGCTTGTCGATGATGCTTTCGCGCATCATCATCGTATTTTCTTGCAGGCGGTTTATGGTCAGCAGCAGCTGGCTGTCGAGGCGAATTTCGGACTTGTCCTCAAAGGGCTGCTTGTTGATGATGGTGACCTCCTTTGCCAGCGCCTCCAGCATGTCGGCGTCAATGTCTATGCGGCTTTCGAGGATGGAGACCATGACGTGAAAGCAGGTTGGGTAGAGCCTGTGGTTGGCGTAAAGCCGTCGGATGGTTTCGTTGAACGCCCTCAGCCCCGGCGGTCGGATGGACACCAGCACGCCCTCGCACAGGATGAACGATACCTGCTCCGACGAGAGCTCGTGCTCCTTGTTGGCCAGCAGAAACGAGGTGTTGGCGTAGAGCGTGCTCTCGGTTTCGTAGTAGCGCGAGCTGCTCTCTATCTCCTCCGCCTGCTGCTGGGTTTGCAGGTTGATGTTCAGGAACTCCTCAACAATGCTGCGCTCCTCGATAGTTGGGGATATCATGTCTATCCACAGCACCTCGTCGTAGCTCAGCTCGTTGAGCTGCTCTATGTTGGCGCTGCTGGTAACGCGGCTGTTCTCCTTGATGTAGTAATTTACCATAGAATTTTTTAATCTCTGAATTCCGGCTCATGCCGGAGTTCTCAATTCCTAACTGTGCGGGCTGAGGGTTGAAATCCCTGCCGTTACGTCCTTGCGCTTTTTCAGGATGTTTGCGGGTTTACTGCGCCCGATTTTGCCGGCAGCTTACTGATAAACAGCGCCATTCCCTCCCTCTTTGCGGCGTCGAGCGGGTAGCTGATGTTGCGGGTAAGGTAGCTGGCCACGTCAACGTCGGGGTAGCGCGGCTGCACCTCGCGGCACACCTCGCCAATATGGTTTACGCCAAGCCGCAGCGCGTCGCTGAGCAAGCCGATGGTGGCGGCCGGAACGTCTCTCCGCGCCACCCACGCGGCAAACACAAAGGGCTTACCGGTGCTGGCTATCCACGCTTGCGCAAGGTCGTACACGCAGGTGAAGCGTCGGCGTGCGGCAAAGGTTTTATCGCCAATGAGCAGGTATCCGGCTCCGCTCTCCGCCTGCTCCATGTAGTCGCAGCTGCCGAGCGGTTTGAACTGAGGGGAGATGCACCAATACTCGCGCGCCAGCACCTGCACCAGGGCAACCGATGTTCGCGAGTGCGCATCTAAGTATATGGTGTGCAGCTGCTCCAGCGGTTCGCAGGCAAAAATGGCAACCGAAGCCACCTCGCCTGTTGCGCCAATGCAGTATCCGGTTACTATCTTAAAGTCGGAGGATTGGGGGATTGCCGCCACCGGCGTGAGCGCAATATCGGCCTGCCCGGAGAGCAACTTTTGTGCGCCAACGGCGGGAACATCCAGCGAAAGCGTTGCGCTTTCGGCGAGAGGAGAGCGCTGAAGTCCATAAATAAAAGGCGCTGCGTTGAGGTATGCTACAGCAGAAATATTCACCCCCATTATTTGGCTTGACTTTTTTACGAATTAATACTCTTGAAATTATCCCGAAGGCATATACAGACGTTTTTGTTTACGCTGCAAAAGTAATTTTTTTAATTCAGAACGAAAAATCGGGGGCGGAAATTGCGCGAAATTAACAAAAATGCTATCTTTGGGCTTTCTTTCACTCGGAAAAATTTCACCAAAACCAAAGACTATCAAGCAAAAATGTCGATTTTAAACGAATGTAGCAGCATAGTGATTCGCTTTTCGGGCGATTCGGGCGACGGTATGCAGCTCACCGGAACGCTCTTTTCGGACACCTCGGCGCTGCTGGGCTACAGCGTCTCCACCTTCCCCGACTACCCCGCAGAAATACGCGCACCGCAAGGCACGGTGGCCGGCGTGTCGGGCTTTCAGGTGCACTTCGGCACTACCGCCGTCAACACTTCGGGCGACTACTGCGATGTGCTGGTTGCCATGAATCCCGCAGCGCTCAAGGCAAACGCCAGGTGGATGAAAAAGGATGCTACCGCCATTCTCGACGCCGACGCTTTCGACGAGGCTCACCTGAAAAAGGCGGGCTTTGCCACCGGCAACCCCGTGGCCGAGCTCAAGCTGGAGGGCTACAACATCATCTGGGCGCCCATAACCTCGCTCACCAAAG
>JAIRSZ010000102.1 GCA_031255195.1 Prevotellaceae bacterium
CCGATTCGCGCCTGTAGGGTATCCACGTTGGCCTTCTCCGTAACCCGTATGCCCCACTGGTTGAAAAACTCGCAGAGGTCGTAGCCGGTTATCTGCGAAGCCTTCCATATAAGGTACAGCCGCCTGTCCTGCTCGCTGCCGCCGGTTACCTCCTCCTCCCTGACAATGCGGTGTAGCCGCCGGTAAAACTCGTCGCCAAAGATGATGAAGAGCTGCTCCCAGGGCATAAAGCGCAGCTCGTCGCGGTTAAACCCTATAATTGCCTGGAGGGAGTCGCTATTCATGTCGTACACCCGCCGCTCTACGGGCAGGCGGAGGTAGGTCTCCTGAGCCTTTTTCCATTTGTCTGCGGTAGTTCGGTTGTATCCGCTGCCCTGTAGACTTCTTTCCACCACGTAGGAGTAAATGTTCACCGTCGATTCGGTAGCCTGGCTTATCTGGTACGCCGGTTGCTGGTGCTGGTGGCCTATCTCGTGCCCCAGCATCCACGAGTTGTTGCCGGAGCCAAAGGAGGTGAGATACCGGCTTGCGGCGCCCGGCGGGTAGCCGGTGTACCCCGCTGCGCTGGCGTGGGGGCTGGGGCTGGTGTTGTTCACCAAAAGATACCTCACCTCTCCGGCTTTCAGGCGATGGTGCACGGGGTTGGGGTCGCTGTTGTCCATGCCGCTTATTTCGTCCTCCCGTTCGAGGAGCGCGTGCAGCCCCTGCATCCACTCGTTCCTTTTTTCTTTATACCTTATGGCGTTCTCCAAGGTGGCTACCACCACCGCGTAGGGAGATTGGTAAATTACGTCCGGCGTTGGGTAGCTGACGAGCATTTTGACAAACTCTGCGTCGCTGGTAGATCCGTGCACGTAGCGCGGCGCCTGCACGTGCTCGCTCTCGGCCTCAAAGGTGATCCGCGCCTTACCCACAGGCGACTTGCCACTGTTAGCCACGTAGCTCAGGTAGATAAGGCCGCCGTGCGTGGCGGCAATGGTGTTCTTGCCCGACGACAGCGCGTGTTCGCTCTTTGTCCGCCCGTTGAGGTTAAACCCCAGCGTGCCGATGATTAGCATGGGCGAAGCGCCGTCGGCGGCAGGGGTCAGAATCTCTACCTTCACCACCACCTTTTTACCCGAATCCACGTAGAAGCCCGTCGGCTGCTGGTCAAACTTTTTGTGTCCCTGCGCCAGGCGCATTCTCTCCTTTTCTGCCCCGTTGATTTGTGACAGCCCTATAGTGGTCGGGTAGTTTGCTGCTGCAAGCAGCGTCGGGCTGGTTGCCAGCGCGTACAAAAAGGTCAACAGAACAGGAAGCTTACTTATTGTTTTCATCATTTTTGTCATTTTCATCATTTTATCATTTTTTTTACGCTACGCAAATGTTACTACTGAAATTGCAGATGCGTCTGAATAGACGCAATGCATTGCGTCTTCTACAAAACACAATGCATTGCGCGTTAACCCGTAAAATTCAAAGGTACGGAAAAATTACGGTTCTTCTCCCTCGACGCCTACGGTAAACTCGGCCATCTGCATGGTGCTGCCGGATTTGGTATCCCACTCGGCATAGCGTACCTTGAGGTATCTGTACTCCGACACGCTGCCGCTAATGCGCACGTTGCCGGAGGTTAGAATATCCGCCTCCTTGACGTCGGGAACGGCCACATCTTCTGCTATTGTCTGGTAGCTCGCTCCGTCGTGGCTACCGTACAGGCTAATCTTCCACACCCTCAAGTAAACGTTCTTATTGTTGGTGCGGTGGTCTATCCTAAAGTGGTCAAAGCGCCTTTCGCTCTTCATGTCCAGCACGAAGAAAACATCCTCCGTTTCGGTAACAGTAATTCCATCGTAGGTTTTACCCGGCTTAACCATAGAGAGGCAGGTTGCCTTGTTGCCGTCTATCAGGCTGCCCGGGGCGTTCTTAATGGCGTCGTCCTTCGGCAGGCTGTGCGAAGTCGAAACCTCCCATCCTGCGCGGTTTAAGTCGTAAACAAGCACGTCCATCACCTTCACCTTGAACGAGGTTGAAATGGGGCGACCGTCGGCGGTGTAGTAGCTTTTCAAGGTAATGGTTGCCTCGCCTTCCTTTACGCCTGTCACCACGCCCTCCTCGCCGACCGTTACAACCGCCTCGTTGTCGGACGAGCAAATAAGCGTTTTGTCCCACGTATCGCCCGGAATAAAGGTGACTAAGGCGTTAACGTCAAACGAAGAGCCTGTTTTTATGATTTTGTCTTCTACCTTGGACAGGCCGGTAGCTTTTATCAGGTGCGAAATAATGTTTACCTGGTAGCTAACGGTAATGCCTCCGTCGGCTGTTGACACAGCTAAGGTATCTACGCCAACCATTTTGGCGGTGAGCAGCCCGCTCTGGCTCACGCTCAGCAGCTCGGGGCGCTTGTTTTTGTACGTCAGGCTCACCCCTGCGGCCTCGCTGGGCATGATGAACGGCGTGAGCTGAAGCGAGTCGTTGTCTTTGATTGTTATGCGCATCACGTTGTCTGCCGAAACGTACTGCGCCTCCCTGATGGCTATGGCGCTAACCGCCAAGTGGTCGTCTTTGCTGTTGCAGCTCGCCGTTAGCAAATGCGCAAACAGCATAAGTAATGCCGGTATGTATGGTATCTTTTTCATTGCCTAATTTTTTTTTGGATTTGAATTTTTATTTTTGAATTGGCGGCGCAGAGGCGCGATACGCAACGCATTGCGCCCCTGCAAGCGCGCCGGCCAACTCCTCATAGCTCTTTGCTACCTCGCTACGCCCTCCCAGCCCGGAGACTGCTTTAGGTTGGGGTTTAGCGTAAGCTCCTGAAACGGGATGGGCATGTAGTAGCGCTTATCGTCCCACGGCAAAACGCCGTTGGTGATCCTTGGGCTGCGCGGGTAGCCTATGATGAAGCTATCCACATCGACAAACACATCCTGGCCGAGCTTCGCAGCGTCGGCAATCACAGGCTTCTTGATCTTCTTGCCGTCGTAGAGCGCCTGCTTGTTGGCGGTGAACTTCATTCCCCGCACGGGCACGGTCATCAGCTTGCCCGCCTTCCAGCGGATGAGGTCTTCGTAGCGGAGTCCCTCCATGAAGAGCTCCACGCGGCGCTCCCTGCGTATTTCCCTCAGCAGGGGCGAAACCGGATAGTCCAGCTTCTCGGCGTATATAGCGTCCAGGCGGGCGTCGGCCGGCTCGCTGCCTATGGTCAGCTTGCTATTGACGTGCAGGCCAAAGTTGAAGCCTGCCCTCTCGCGCAGCTTGTTGATGGTTTTGTCAATGTCGCTCTGCGTAATAGTGCCCCGAACGGCTTTGGCCTCTGCCAGCATCAGCAGCACCTCTGCGTAGCGAAACTCCAGCGCCGTTTGCCTGGCGTTTGTTGTGGCTTCGGTTTCAGCAAGGTCTGCCATCCAATGCTTGATAATCCAGTAGCCGGTTACCGTTGTCCCGTAGCCCGATGTGGCCTGATCGTAGGGAAGCTTTGGGTAGCGAATCCCGTTCAGGTCTTTGTCCATCTTCCCTTGCCCCAGGGCGGTATCGGACGGAGCCGAAACGCCGGCGTAGATGGTGATGTACTCACCCGGCTTGGCAATACATTGGGTAAGGCGCGGGTCGCGAGATTCCAGCTCCGTCCACATCCCGTCGTAGTCTCTAAAAAGGGGGCTTTCGAGAATGGGCAGGCCGTCGACGCAGAGACATTCGTCAACGAAGCTCTTGGTAGCGCCAATGGTGCAGCGCGTGCGATTCATCTCGTAGTAGCGCGGCGTGGCGTGCCCCAGCTTAACGCCGTCGTACACGCGGGCAAGTATCGCCTCCTTGTTGCCGTCGACCGAGGGTCTGTTCTTGAGCGTAAAAAGCTTCCAGTAGGCGTTGCTCACGCCCGCGGGGTTGTAGAGCTCATACCCGCCGTTGGCCATAATATCTTCGCAGGCAGCAATGCACTCGTCCAGAAACCTGTCCGCCGTGCCTTGCAGGTTGAGCTCGGTGTGGTAGGTGCGGAAGGTTCCCTCAAAGAGGCAAATGCGCGCCTTTAGAAAGTTGGCCATGCCCTTGTTTATCCTGCCGTCGGCCTCGCCGCCGTACTGTAGGTTGTTCACGGCGTAGTTGATGCACCAGAGGATGGAGTCTACCACCTCCGTGCGCGGCGTGCGCGGCATAAAGAGCTCGGGAGAGTCAATATTCAGGTCGGTAGATAGCCAGGGCACGTCGCCAAAGTAGAGCAGCTTGCGGTAGTAGTCCCACGCCTTGAAAAAGTACGCCTCTGCCGCCCACTTGTTCAAGTCCAAGGGGTTGCTCACCGACGCTGCCGCCTTGGTGTAGTTGCGCAAAAAGTAGTTCACATCGCGCAGGTTGTTCCACTCCCAGCCGGTGCTTGTACCGCTCTGCGGCACAACGTAGGAGTTGTCGAGCCTGCTGTCGACGTTGCCCGACCTCACCACGTTGTCCGACATAACGTCCCACGTAATGATGTGGCTGCCCGGCAGTCCAAACGGCGGCTTTGAGTCGCTCGCCCAGCCCGACTGAAATCCCTCAATATACTTCCCGTACAGGCCGTTGAGGTAGATTGCAAGGTCGCTCTCGTTGGTCAGAAAGGTGTTTTCCGACATATCCTGAATGGGGTCTTTCTGCAAAAAATCGTCGTTGCACGCGGAGAGACCCACCCCAGCGGCAAATAGCGCTGTTATAATGTGGCTTTTCATTTTATTCATTGTATTTTATTTTATGGTTTGGTTTTAAAATTCAACTTGAACGCCAAAGGCCACCGTCCTCTTGGCGGGATACGCATCCGAAATTTGATCGGGGTCAAAGACTCTCGGCACTTTGGTTATCTCAAACAGGTTGTAGCCCGAAACGTTGAGGCGCAGCTTGGATATGCCCACCTTCGACGTTAATGTGCCGGGGAGGGTGTAGCCCAGCACGGCCTGCTTGAGGCGCAGGTAGGCGGCGTTGATAATGTAGCTCGACTGCGGTCGGCCGCCGTTTCCGCTGTCGTACATGGGGAACTTTGCGTTCGTGCGCTCAGGAGTCCACGAGCGGTCGTACATCCACCTCGACCCTGCGCCGCCGCCCCAGTAGGCCGAGCTGCTTATCCACGCATCGCGCTTCCCTACGCCCTGAAAGAAAATGTTCAGGTCTAAACCCTTCCAGGAAAAGTTGGCGGTAACGCCGTAGCGGTAGCGCGCCGTGTTGTTGCCTATCACCTTGCGGTCGCCGGGGTCGTTGAGCGTTGAGGCGCCCCCGTCAACCTTCCCGTCGCCGTTCAGGTCTTTGTACCAAACGTAGCCCGGGTAGAGGTTGGCGTTCACCCGCCCCTGGTATGGCCCGTAGAACACATACCTGTTGCCATCCCTCACCAGGTCTGACTCCTGTAGGATGCCGCCGTTCTCGTACCCGTAGATTTCGCCCACCATCTGCCCGTTGTATATCCTGTCGAGCAGCATGCTGGGGTTGCCGGCGTAGTGCAGCACCTTGTTTTTGGTGTCGGACAGCACTACGCCTATGTCGTACCGCAGCCCGTTGGCGCGCTTGTCGCGCCACTTGACGCTAACCTCCCAGCCGTAGGCTTTTATCTTGCCGGAGTTCTCCAGCGGAGCGGCTTCCCCTAAAACCGCGGGGTAGGCGGCAACGCCGTCCGTGAGCACGTCGGAGGTCTTCCGCTCGTAGACGTCAAACGAAGCGTCTAAGCGGTTGAACAGGCTGACGTCCAAACCGCCGTTGATTGTGGTGGTCTTTTCCCACGCAAGCTTTGGCGACACCAGACCCGGAGGGGAAACCATCATAACGTACTTGCCGTCTATCAGGTAGCCTGCCGACGACGACGACATAACCGCCTGGTACGGGTAGTAGCTGCTCGTCTGGCTGCCCAGCGTGCCGTAGGAGCCTCTTACTTTCAGGTTGTTGAGCCAGCCCGAAAGCGACCCCATAAACCTCTCCTCCGATATTCTCCATCCGGCGGAGAACGACGGGAAAAAGAAGTAGCGCTCGTTGGGGGTAAAGCGCGAGCTGCCGTCGTAGCGTCCGTTTGCCTCCAGCAGGTAGCGGTTGTCAAAAATGTAGCCAATGCGCCCAAAACCTGCCCGCCCTGTGCGCTCCCGCGCGTCTGTGTTTATGGTGTGCAGCGTTATGTCCTCCGCCGCGTTGGGGTTGATAATGTCGGGCGAGTACAGCTTCCTCAGCGTGGCGTCCAGCGAGCCGTAGGTAACCCGCTCCTGGTTGAATCCCAGCACAGCCGACAGGGTATGCTTCTCCGCAAACGTTTTGTCAAAGTCGAGGTAGGCGTTTACGGTATAGCCGTCGGTGGAGCTGCGCTGAAGGTAGCCCCTGTTCTCCTGCGTTTCCGGCTGCTCCGACACCAGCGTCCAGCCGCTGGCGCTAACGTAGCTGTGCTGCGGACGACGGCTGCGAACTTCCGTCGACTGCGGCGTGTAGGCAACGTCCGCCTTCACCTTGAGCGCCTGGGGTATTATCACAAACTCCGGCGACATGGACAGGATGGTGCTGGTGTTGTACGTCTTGGTTTTTGCGCCGTAGAGCAGCCACGACAGAATGTTGTCCGTGTACTCGTTGGGGATGGGGTCGTTGGGGCCGGTTTTTAGCGGCATGTTTACGTTCCTGTTCGTTTCGTTCCGCATGGTCGACCACAGGTTTCCCTTCCCTCCCGTCAGGTAGGGCGCGGCGTAGTCGGTGGCGTTGTACGAAATTTTTGCCCCAACGCTAAACCGCTTTGTAACCTTGGCGTTCAGCCCAAGCAGCGCGTTGTAGCGCTGGTAGAGGTCGGTGTTGATTTTGTACATCCCCTCCTGCCGGTGGTAGCCCAGCGAGACGTAGTAGCTCACGTTGCTGCCGCCTCCCGATATGCTCAGGTTGTGCTTGTGCGTGGGCGCCCAGCCTCTCACCACCTCCTTGTAGGGATTCACGTTGGCCACCCAGTTTATCCCACCGGCGCTGTACCATGCGTTTTCGGGCGTGGGGTTGTTGATGTACTCCTGCATTTTATCCAGCTTAACCTCGTCGGCAGAGCTCACAGAGCCGAGCGTCCAGCGGGTTTTGTTCATGCTTGCCAGCTGAATGGTGTAGGAGTCCAGAATGTCGGGCAGCGCCGAGGGCTTGTCCAGCGAGATGTCGTAGCTGTAGCTCACTATGCCCCTCTGGTTGAAGCTGCCGCTCTTGGACTGCACCAGCATCACGCCGTAGGTGGCTTTGGTGCCGTAGATGGCCGCTGCCGAAGCGTCTTTAATGACGGTCACGCCTGCAATATCGTTGGGGTTTATCCGGTTGAGCTGCGATTCGCTGATCTCAAACCCGTCCAGCAGGATAAGGGGCGAGCCAAACGCCATTTCGTACTTGCCGCCGTTGTACTGCAACGACGTTCCGCCGCGCACGTTGAACGACGGAACGGTGTTGGGCGCTCCGCTGTTGATGCTAACGTTCAGATTCGGCACAACCCCCTGGAGCACCTGGCCAATGTTGGATACCGAGCGGTTGCCCAACGCATCGGACGATACGGAGCTCACAGCGCCGGTAAGGTTTACCCTCCGCTGCGTTTGGAATCCAACAACCACCACCTCGTCGAGCTCCTGGTTGTCCTCCTGCAACGTTACCGTAACGCTTGATTTACCGCCAACCTCTACCTCCTGCCGCTTATACCCAATGCACGAGAACACCAGCACGGTATTTTCCGGGGATACCGTTATCACGAAGTCGCCGGATGCGTCGGTCATGGTTCCCTGCGTAGAGCCTTTCAGCACAACGCTTACGCCGCCCAACGGGGCGTTTTGCTCATCCACCACCGTCCCGTTCACCTGCTGCGCCTTCAAGGTAGCAGAAACGCTAAGACATAGCAGGAAGAATACTCCAGCCGTGAATGACTTTCTCCAATTTTTCTTTTTTATCTTCATACTTCAAATTTTTTTGTTTGTTTTTAAGTTAATTTTCAATGCTAAACTGAGCTACTGCTTGATTACTTTCCCCGTTTGTCCCTCTGCCTGCAACAGGTACACGCCGGCAGGGTATTCAGACAGATCTACATACCCCGACGTGGTGGTTTTCAGCAGCTTTCCCAACAGGGAGTAAACCTTTACTTCGGTTGCCCGCTGCCCGCCGGCGACCTCCACGTACACCGCGCCGGTGGTGGGGTTGGGGTATATCTGTAGCGTTCCGGCGGACGTCGCTTCGGCGGCAGTGACGCTGCCTTTGTCGCTGCTGCGGATTACGGTCAGCGTATAGACCACAGCGGCGCCATCTTCGGCTGTTACCGTTATCGTCAGCTCGGTGCTGTCGGAGGTGAGGTTTCGTTCCCCAAGATCGTTGGCGTTAATGGTAGCGCGGGGGCTTGCAGTGGCCTCCACCGCTACAACGGCGGCCGTGTTGTTGCTCAGGTAAACTTTGTACCGGACGCTATCGCCCGTCTCCGGCTGACGAACAACTCCGTTTACCCTCAGCAGCAGCAACTTGGTCTCCGAAGACAGCCGCCGGAAGTGGCCTGTCAGCGTATCGTTGTCGCTTACCGAAAAGGTGTAGGCGTTATTCGTAGATACTACAACGCTGTCATCTCTGTTCGTCCAGCCCGTAAATTCGTACTTCGGGTTGGCAGCGGCAACAACCGTAATGCTGTCGCCCAAAACCCCGCTGTCGGGGCTGGCAAATCCAACCGTGCCTCCCTCGGCAGGGCTTGCGCTGATGGCTATCCGGTACACTATGACTTGGGTTTCTATCCTTATGGTAATATTTTTGCTTACCGTGTCGACGCTCACGGTGTAAACGCCGGACGCCTCTACCGGATGAACTTCCACAGCGTCTACGTAAACCCGCGTCACCTTGTAGCCTGCTGCGGTAAACCTGAGCACAAACAGGGAATCTTTTTCCACCGTAACGCTGGTGTCGCTGCCCGGATAGGTTAGCTCAACCCCCGCGCCTTTCTCTATCGTTACCACCACCGGCTGGATGAAGGATATATGTATGGCTATGGAATCTACTATGTTGCCAACCGTCAGCTTGTACTCGTCATTTCCGGTCTTACTGACAGACTTGGCCATGCTGCCGGTTACCGTCACCGCAGGAATACCGGCCGGTATGGCAAACTCCACCACGTACTCGCCGTTAAACGGCGCTGTCGTCGGTAAAGGATTGGTTTTTACAGTAACACCGGTCGCGCAGGTCAGGGAAACCTTTTTGGGTTGCACCTCGTAGGGGCCTATATCCACCGTATCATTAAATTTTCGGGAATCGCCGGTAATATCTGTGGCGGAAAGCGTTATGCCGTCTTCCGTTCCCCTATCAACGCCCGCAAAATTTGCAAGGGGTATCCATCTTGCGCCAAAGATTTTGCTGCTATCGGATTCCTCTATGTTGCCCGTGCCGTAGGCGCTCCAGTCTGCGTCGGAGATGTTGTTTTTCAACGTGGGAGTTTTGCCGTTCGCAATGGAGATGTTAACCTTTTTACCATCAACATCTTTATTGTTGTAAATAATTGAGTTATAAATTCTTCCATTGGTTTCAATGCTAATTCCGCCGCCGCCGTCTGACGTTCCGCTGGTGTTGTTGGCCACTATTACGTTGTATACAAGTCCGCCGGTGGCATTTCGGCTGTCGTAAGAAATGCCTCCTCCACTTTTTGAGGCGGTGTTGTTCACCACAACATTGTTGTAGAATAAGGCGTTCGCTTCATTTCCCATAAAAGCCGCGCCGCCAAACGTTGCGGTATTGCCCTCCAGCAGGCAATTGTAAACTTTTCCGCTGCTTAGCAGGAACACGCCGCCACCGTTGCCTGCGGGGTTAGCGTTTCCTGCCGATGAAGATCCGTCGGTAACAGTGCAGTTATTCCGTATCACGCTGTTACGCAGTGTGCCACGCTCTACGTAAGCGCCGCCGCCGTTTTTGCCTTTATTACCCTGTATCAGGCAGTATTCCACAAGGCAATCCGGTCCCTTAACGCCAATTCCGCCGTGGTCGTTGTTGCCGGTAGCGTTTTTGCAGGTGTTCTGAATGACAGTATTTCTTACGATAATACCACCCGCAGCATTGTTGTAGTAAATTGCATAAGAGCCAACACCAACCCCGACGGAAGTGGTATGTCCCTCCACAGTGAATCCGTCTATGGTGGTGTTGTCGGTTATGGGAATATTGGCGATTGTAGTAAAAACGTTGGAAGTTTTCGATGTTACCTTTGTCACATTCACAAACTCCCACGGCTGTGCGTCAGCAGGTCTGGCGCGCTCTTCCACGGAAGATTCCGTGCCGGCAAATCCACCGTACAAAGACACGCCCGCCTTTATGGTAATTGGCGCAGCAATCGAGTAGTCGCCCGCAGCCACCCACACCGAATCTCCTGAAGTGGCGGCAGCTACGGCTTCCGCTATGGTTGACTTTACATCCTCAGCGGGCTTGCCTGCCCACGTTGTTGAGGTATTTCCTACGTATAACACCTTTGCCGAAAGGGGTTGTAGGCCAAAAATTGTTGCTCCTGCAAGCAACCATCCAAATAGTATTTTTTTCCTTGCTTTCATAGCTTTTTTTGAATTAATTAATGTTTGTTCGTAGTTCACATTGAGCTATTCATTTGCTTGTTTTTTTGGTATATGCACACACATCCCTACTCCTAATTGGTTTTTAATTAAACAAAGAGGGATAAGAACTTACTTAATAAAGATTTGCTATAATTTC
The DNA here is from genome assembly GCA_031255195.1 of Prevotellaceae bacterium. Lineage (GTDB taxonomy): Bacteria > Bacteroidota > Bacteroidia > Bacteroidales > UBA932 > JAITMY01. The sequence goes on from JAIRSZ010000102.1 coordinate 10,636, forward strand.
GCGGGGATTATGTGTATGTATATGTTAATAGAGTATTCCTATGGCGCGAGCCATGCGGCGGCTGCTTATCCATTGGCAAGTGATAAGTGATAAGTTGTAAGCTGTATCTACATTTTTCGTCGGTATATATTTTTGCTTCGTACATCATAGTATAAAAAAATAGAGAAATAAGTATTGTAGCCTTGCAGGTTTTTCGCTAATTTTTGACCTGCGTTAGACGATACAAATATAAAGCGAAATGCCTTACGTTGGTTTACTCAATTCGTCATTTTTTTTGCTCAAAATAGCCGTTAACACAAAAAGTCCGATAATTTTTTGGGGTTTGTTTAAAAACAATGCTCATAAGTTATAGGGATGATGATAGTTGCACCGGTCAATCAGCGTTCGCGCCTTGCGGGGCGGCGCACGAGCGATAATTTGTAACCTTTTTCAGCAATTTTGTAGCGG
>JAIRSZ010000146.1 GCA_031255195.1 Prevotellaceae bacterium
CGCCGGTTTTTGGCGTGCTGCTTTTCGGTTTTGGCGTTTTTGATGCGCGGCTTCGTGGGGCCGTAACCCTTGGGCGCTATGCGGCTTCGGCTGATGCCCTTCTTGACTAAGTAGGCAACGCACGATTCAGCCCGCTTTTGCGAAAGCGACATGTTGCCTTGCAGACTGCCGCGCGAGTCGGTGTGGGAGCTCAGCTCAATGCGCACGTCGGGGTTCATCTTCATGAACTTGACCACCTTGTCGAGCTCCTTGAAGGCCTCCTGCTTGAGGTCGGCCTTGCCGAAGTCGTAGTACACGTTTTCGACGCTAAAGGTGCTGCCGCTCATCAGCGGGTCGAGCGGCAGGAGAATACGGATGCTCTTGCCCGGCTTGATCTTGTTGGTGGAAATGTTTTCTATCCACGACGGGAGGAAGCCCGCCACCTCGGAGGTGAGGCTGTAGGCCATCTTTGGCGCTACCGGAAAGTAAACTTTTCCTGCGCCGTCGGTGGTGAGCAGCATGTTTTTCCTCGTTTTGGCGTTTTGGAGGATGAGGCGAACACCGGCTAAGGGCGATGAGTCTGCCCTGTTCACCACAGTGATGGCAATCATGAACTTCTCCTGCGGCTCGGGGATAATTTTTACGGGAGGCGGCACCCGCTTGAACGAGTAGATGTCGTCGCCGCCGTAGCCGCCCGTGCGGTTGGAGGAGAAAAGCCCCTCATTGTTAGACCCCGGAAGGAAGACGAGGGAGAAGTCGTCGGCGCTGGTGTTGACGGGGGCGCGCAGGTTTTCGACGGACGTCCACTCGTCGGGCTTTCCCACCGCCCTGAACAGGTCGAGGCCGCCCAACCCCGGATGCCCGTCGGAGCTGAAGTAAAGCGTCCCGTTGTTGTCTAACGTGGGGAAGACTTCGTCATCCTCGGTGTTGATGACGGGGCCTAAGTTCTGCGGAGCTCCCCACTCGCCGTTGGCGGTCAGCACGCACTTGAAGATGTCGCGTCCGCCGAGCGTTCCCGGCATGTCGGAGGAGAAGTAGATGGTTCGCCCGTCGGCAGATATGCAGGGGTGGCCTACGGAGTAGATGGCGCGGTTGTTGTAGGGAAAAAGCGCCGGATTGCTCCACCCGCCAGCATCCTTGTGCGAAATCATAATACCCACGTGGCTCACGCTGCTCTGTGAGGCTTCGTCTAAGAGCTCGGAGAAGCAGAAGTACATCGTGTTTCCGTCCGGCGTGAAGCAGCAGGGGCCGGAGTGCTCGCCGGTGTTGAGGGGCGCCGGCAGCATGACGGGGGCTGTCCAGACGTAGCTTCCAATCAGCCCGTTGCCCTGGTTGGGCTTGTCCTGCCGGTTGGAGAGGTACATGTTGAGGTAGGGTCGGCCGGTTTCGCCGTAAATTTTTCGCTTTTTATCCCGCAGCTTCTCCTGCTGCCGGCGCTCCCTGGCCAGCTGTTCCCGCCGCCTGGTCTTGTCGTGCTCCGACGAGAAGAGGTCGTACTTGTCGCCGTCGTACTTCGAGTGCACAATTTTGGGGTTGTCCGTCCAGCTGATGCGGTTAAACTCTGCCACGCTGGTGGGGTCTTGGGCGTTGCGCAGCAGCAGCTGGACGGCCTCGCTTTTGCTGCCCGCCTCCCTGGCGGTAGAGATGGTGGCCTTCAGCTCCTCCTTGTCGGTAGGCTGGTAGCCAATGGGTCGGTCGGAGGTGAAGACAATGTAGCTGCCGCACATGGCAGAGGCAAACTCCGAGTACTTTGTGTTGATTCGCCGCTCGTTGCTGACGGTAAAGAAGGGCGGGCGCTTGGATATTTCAAAGGCGCTGTCGCACGAGCAAATGCGCTCGCGCGCCTCGATGGGGTCGCCGCCTCGCGTGGCGAAGGCATAGTAGGCTATTCGCGCCTCTTTGTAGTTTCCAGAGAACATGAGCACGTCGCCGAAGCTGCAAAATGCTCTTGCCGGGCAGCTTTGGTAGCTGGCGGCGCTCCTGTAGTACGTCTCGGCCTCCTCGTAGCTGTGCAGCTTGAGGTAGATGTCGGCCAGGTCTAACGTTGACTCCAAGTCCTGCCTTTTTTGGTAGATATTCCTGTATATCTCTAGCGCTCTTTGGTACTCGCCGGCGTCAACCAGCCTCTCGGCCTGCCGACGCTCGATGATTTGCGCCACCGCCACCGAGCTGCTCAAGGCCACAAGCAGCATCACCTTCAGGATGCACCTTACATGTTTTGTCGAAATTTTTATCATATTAGAATAATCTTGGGTTTTCAGAAGTCAACGTTCAGCGTAAAATCTTACCATTGGCAGCGCGGCTAAAAGTAGCGTGGCGTGAGCACGCGCTGCGCCTTTTTGCCCATAGTGAATCCCAGCATAACCTCGTGGGTGTTAAGGCTCACCTGGTTGATTCGGCTGAGCGGGAGGTCGTAGGCGTAGCCAATGTACAGGTTGTCGGATACGAACACCTCAGCCAGGAACGAGATGGCGTTGAGCGAGCTGTAGAAGGCCTCGCCCGTCACAGTTTTATTCAGCCGACTCTTGAACGGCAGCCCGTTGCGCCAGAGCACCCCCAGCCACACCCTGTCCCGCATCATGAGGAACACGTTGAGGTCAACGCTCGGCTGCATGACGAAGTCGTCCTTGTAGAGCAGGGAGGGCTTGATGATGTAGTGCCTGTTGATGGGGATAAGCGTAGCCGCCGTAAAGTAGAGTTGCGGATTTTTCTGCACCAGCTTGTAGTCCTTCCAGAGCTCGGTGGCCGACAGGCCAATGGAAAAATGCTTGTGGTCGAAAAAGACGCCAATGTTGAAGTCCGGGCGGTACACGCGCTCGCCGAGCAGCCCTCCCGCTAGCAGAGGGTCGTTCTTGTCGTTGAGGCGCACTAAGTTTTCGTCGAGGCTCAGCTGCGTCACGCCGATGGAAAGCCCAAAGGCAAGGCGCGTCCCCTTGTTGTCGACAGTAAGGCGGTAGGCGTAGTCGGAAAAGAACGACAGAGTTTGCTGCACGCCCACCTTATCGCTCATGATGTGGCCGCCCACGCCGAGCAGGTTGTTCACCACCGATCCATCGGCAAACAGCGAAATGGTTGTAGGAGCGCCTTCGATGTTAGCCCACTGGTTACGGTACAAAACCGTTGAGTTGAATTTTTCCTTATACCCCGCGTAGGCAGGGTTCAGCACCAGTCCGTTGAAGGCGTACTGGCTGAAGACAACACCTTGCTGCGCGTTGGCTGAACGAGCGAAAAGAAGCGCAAAGGCGACCAGCAGGAATGTTTGTACATAATACTTTTTCATTAATCGGATGTTGGACGTTTGTGGATTTTTGGGCGTTGTTTCAGAGATCAAATCACGTGAATTTACACTTTTGAAAAGCTGTCATCTTGCTGTATATGCAGGTGCTACGCTTTGTGTTCACGTGCATATACTAAACGGTGTAGCGCCACCCATATTTTTTATATTGGCACTAAATAACGTGTAGCCATGCATTTTGAAATATTATGTTCCGACTTCCGATTTTTGTCTCCTGCGCGGAAACCCTGATAATTTGTATGCAATAAAAGCTAAAGCTGTACTTACGTACATGCGCTCCTTGTGAAAAAAAATGCGCCGCGCGCCGCGTTTTGACGGCGAAAAACCTTGCTGCACCTACTGTGAAGCCGCCTCCCGCCTCTTCTCTCCACCGAGCAGCAGCGTCATTTCGGGTATTCAATTATTGGCAATAAAACAAGAGGGGGATGACGGGTAGCTGTTCTGCATGGTAAATCACAAGCCACGTCATTGGTAGGTAATAAAAACAAGAGGAGATAACGTGTAGCTGTCCTGCATGGTAAAACACAAGCCACGCCATTGGTAGGGCGCAAAGGTCTTTCGCAAAGGACGCAAGCAAAGCTGCATGAGTAAACTTTTTGTATGATGAGAAAATCTATAGGGCGTCGCATTGTCAAAGTCAGGAATACAGCTCCTCTACCTCATGCTCATCGGAGATCACACCAAGACATTTCAGATAGCATACTTTACCTGCCTTCTTTTCGACAACAACCACGCTGATGCTGCCAGACCTATTCGGTTTTTGCGTACATACATACGACAAAATTGGTGGTTGTATGTGGCGGACTCTCTGCCCGCTACGTACAACCACCTCTTCCAAAAGGGTTGGTAATGGCAACCCTTCGTTTTTAGCTACTACTGCTTCACCACCTTAGCGGTTTTGTTGCCTGCCTTGAGCAGGTAAATACCGTTGGGGTAGCTCGACAGGTTGAGGCTACTGCTGAGCGTGCGCTCGAGCAGCGTGCCGGATAGAGTATACAGCAGCATCTCTGCGCCTTCGCTCTCTACGGTCAACTCGCCGGTGGTGGGATTGGGGTACACCCGCAGGCTGTTGCGCTCCTCTGCGCTGCCGCCGTCGGCTATGCCGGTGGAAGACTCCCACTTGGCGTAGAGCGTAACGTTGGCGTTAACCACGTCGGTGGCAAAGCCCCATGCGGTGGTAAGCGCCGCATTGCTGTACCATCCGGCAAAGGTGTGGCCGTCGAGGGTGGGAGCGGTGGGCTGCAATACCTTGCCGCCCTCCTCCACCTGCTGCGAGGGAACATCGCTGCCACCGTTGCTGTTGAACGTTACGGTGTAGGTGACAGCATCGCCTGAAATCCACTTGGCGTAGAGCGTAACGTTGGCGTTAACTACGT
>JAIRSZ010000174.1 GCA_031255195.1 Prevotellaceae bacterium
CGCCCTTCCGCAGGCGCTGGAAAAATCTTACGCCGAAGCCGCAAAGGTTGAGTACGAAGGAAAGTATTTCCGCCGAGACATTGGAAGAGATGTTTTGGCCGCAGCTGGGGTCTGATGGAAGTAACAACATTTACGTCTACCGCGCCGCAAGTTCCATTTCAACTTTGGAAGTCAGCCAATCGTTCATCCATTGATTTTAACCCACATGTTGTGAGTAATCTGTTTTTTCATTAACCACCAGACACGCCCAACCGGATTCAAATCCGGTTGAACAGGGCGGCAAAAATATCAGCTTCAAACTCTCCTTGTAGCGTCCAGTATGGGTTTTAAGCATTGGGCACGATGAAAGCGAACATTGTCAAGCGCCATGTACGCCTTTGTCCGGCAAAAGCCCGCACACATTTGACAAAAAAGTGGAAGAATGTTTTTCGCGTTGCCCCTCTTCGCCGTATCCACAATCAGCTGGCCTGTGTGCGAATTGACTGCTCAAAAATAGCTCTTCGCTCACGTTTACGCTGGGATGGGCAGATTTTTGGCTCTCTCCTACCGGAAAGGTTTTGAGTTTAACCTTTCACTCCTTGATTCGCGTTATGCTGTCACTTTCTCAACTTCTCCTCTCCACGTGCAAAAACTCCACCCTTCCTAATGAGAGGTGGAGTTTTGCGTAGCATGTCCAGAAAATAAGCTGCATACCAAATACGTGGAGCATTTTCTAAAAAGTAGGTGTAGAATTATCTCCAGCAAAGATGGCAATTTTTTTTACTTTTCACAGCTCAGCTCAGGAACAAGCACTTGGTTTTGGTCGAAGCCATACCAAGCGCCCGAAGGAGCATCTGTAATTACTGCAAATGGGTTTACGAAAAGGTAAAGAAAAACCCAACCCATTTGGAACTCTCTATCAAGAGGAACTGTAGCAGACTTGCAGCCATCTTTCTTAACAACAATGAGATGATCTCGTTTGCGTTGTAGCTTGACAGAAGCTGTCTCTGTCCCCACGCGCTGCCCATCCACGAATATCTCGCTTCCGGGATTTTGTGTAATAATATTAACTTTCTTTTTTGAGCCATTAAACATTATTGCACAAGAAGATAGACTCATGAGCATAGCCATAATCGGTAAAATTGTAATAACTTTTTTCATGTTTTAAAAAATTAATTTTTTCTTTCTACTCATGTGGCTTTTGTAGAAGGTGATTTGCCCGTTTTTTTAAGAGGTTGCTGCTCCTCTCTGCGCTATTTTTCAGTGTTTTTGCAGCTTCACCTCGCATTTTGGGGGGACAGTTGCGATTCTGCTTATATGTTGTGGCGGCTTTCCCGTCGTCGAACTTTCAATTTAGACAAATAAAAAAGCGGACTTAACTGTCCGCTTCAGAGGTTGTGAGAATTACCCGTAATTACAAACAAGTTAAGCCCGCATTTTCTGCGAGCGTTCACTCATTCTTGCAATTACTTATTAGAAACTTCTCACATTTCTGAAGCAAGAATAGCAAAACGCTAATCTATATATCAAATAATCTGCTATTTATTTCAAATCATACGCTATCTATTTTTTGTTTTTAGTTTGGCTGCAAATTTACAAATTTATTTGAATTTTCACAACCCGACATTTTTATTCATTGCAATGGGATGGGCGTTTTTCGGCGACAATGCCGCCGAGTGCTCGCTCCATTTTTGCCGCAATCTGCCGGTTGCAGAGGTTGCCTATGCTGCCCTCGTGGGTGTGGCTTACCGTCTTTGTTGGCCTGTAGCTGCCCTGCTGCACCTGCTCGCCCACCTTTCGGTACGCCTCGCGAAATGGTACGCCGCTAAGCGCCATGCGGTTTACGTCCTCCACCGTGAACAGGTAGCTGTACCTTTCGTCGTCCAGAATATTTTCCCTGACGGCAATGTGCTGTAGCATGAAGCCTGCCATGCTCAGGCAGCTTAGCAGCTCTTCGATGGCGGGAAACATGATTTCCTTGAGCAGCTGCATATCGCGGTGGTAGCCGCCGGGGAGGTTGGCGCACAGCAGCGTCACCTCGTTAGGTACGGCCTGCAGGCGGTTGCACTTGCCGCGTATGAGCTCGAGCACGTCAGGGTTTTTCTTGTGCGGCATGATGCTTGAGCCCGTGGTGAGCGCATCGGGAAAGCTGATGAAGCCAAAGTTTTGTCCCATGTACAGGCACGCGTCCATGGCAAAGCGCCCCACCGTGGAGGCAATAGACGACATGGCGGCGGCAAGGGCGCGCTCGGATTTTCCGCGGCTCATCTGCGCCGCAATTACGTTGTAGTGCAAGTCGTCGAACTCCAGCAGCTCCGTGGTCATGGTGCGGTTGAGCGGGAAGGAGCTGCCGTAGCCCGCCGCCGACCCCAGGGGGTTCTGGTTGACGATTTTGTATGCGGCGGCCAGCAGCAGCGCGTCGTCTGCCAAACTCTCGGCGTATGCGCCAAACCACAGGCCAAACGACGAGGGCATGGCTACCTGCAGGTGCGTGTAGCCGGGCATCAGCGTCCCCCTGTGCTTTTCGCTCAGCGCAATGAGCGTGTCAAAAAGCGCCTGCACGGACGTGGCTATGTGGCGTATTTCTTCGCGGAAGAAGAGCTTCAGGTCGACTAACACCTGGTCGTTGCGTGAGCGTCCGGCGTGGATTTTTTTCCCCACCTCGCCCAAGCGGTGGGTGAGGAGCAGCTCCACCTGCGAGTGAACGTCCTCTACGCTGGGGTCGATGGCGAAGCTGCCGTCGGCAACCTCCTGCGCAATCTGCTCCAGCCCGCCGAGCAGCACGCGCAGCTCTTCGGCGGTGAGCAGGCCTATGCTTTGCAGCATTTTGATGTGCGCCATGCTGCCCGCCACGTCGTGCTTGGCCAACAGCAGGTCGAGTTCGCGGTCTTTTCCTACGGTAAATTTCTCTACCAGCTGATCGGGTTCAAACCCTTTATTCCAAAGTTTCATGCCAGCTTATTTTTACTTTTTTTCTTCTGCTGAATATCAATTGCTTTATTCTCTGTTTTCTCTATTTCCACATGGCTACAAAAATATAACCGAGGAGGAGCAGAGAGCACGGAGATTGATTATCTTTTCTTTTTAAAAAAATCGCTCATCAGCTTGCCGCATTCGTCGGCGAGAATACCCTGCACCACCTGGGCTTTGGGGTGCAGCAGGTTTTGGCTGAGCAGCGAGTAGCCTCGCTTGGGGTCGGCAGCGCCGTACACCACCTGTCCCACCTGCGCCCAGTAGCACGCGCCGGCGCACATGGGGCACGGCTCTACGGTCACGTACAGCGTGCAATCGGTCAGGTATTTTCCGCCGATGAAGTTTGCCGCCGCAGTAATCGCCTGCATTTCGGCGTGCGCTGTGGCGTCGCATAGCGTTTCGGTAAGGTTGTGCGCGCGAGCAATGATGCGGTTGCCGTGCACCACCACCGCCCCTACCGGCACTTCACCCTTATCGGCAGCAAGTTGCGCCTCACGCAGCGCCTCGCGCATGTACTTTTCGTTCAACGTCATTTACGAATATTTAACATGTAGAAAATTGGCTTTGTTCAATTTTTGCCTCCGATATCGCTACTTTTGTTCCCAATTTGCTGCGCCGAAAAGTGGGTAGCGGCCACGTGCGGCACAGCCGCTGCCTCCCAGACAATGGGCAAGCGCGGCATAGCCCAATACGCAGACGGTATGGCGGATATAGCCTCCGGCTAAAGGCGCATTTTTGGCACGGCGGCTGCAAAGGTAGGCATTAGTTTTTAATTGTCGGCGGCAGGTACAAAATCGGCTGCTAATTTTTGTGTATGGGTAAGAGGGTTCATTTCTTCAGCAACAAGGTTGTCCTCACGGCGCTGCTTTTGCTGGCGCTGTGCGTAGGGGTGTGGCTTTACTTCTTTGTTCGCGAGGGGGAAAAGCGGCACGCCATGAACGCCATGCGTGCCATCCCGTCTAACGCCGCATTTGCAGTCCGCGTGAACGATTTTAGCAAGCTGGTGCGCAAGACAACCTCCGAGAGCGAGCTGGCGCAGCTGCTGCACAGCGATGCCGCCACCACCCGGCTAAGGCAGGTGATGCTCTACGTGGTGGACACGATGGCCGAAAAAAACACCGTTGTGGGCGACCTCAGCCGGCAGCCCGTCTGGATTTCGGCGCACGTATTCGGCAAAGATTTATCCTTTTTGTACTCGCTCAACCTGCCCGACAACTTGTACCTGAACAACGTAAAGCAACTTGTGCCGCTGCTGGAGTCAGACGGCTACACCGTGGTGGAGCAGCCATACGACGACGAAAAAATATTCACCTTCCGGCGCGGAAAGGTAGAGGTGTTTCATGCCGCTACGGTGCGCCGTGTGCTGGTGGTGAGCGCCTCGCGCGTGCTGGTGGAGATGGCCATACGGCAGGCAAAGTCGCCCGCTTCGCTGGCGGACAATCCTGCCTTTGTGCAGGCCGCGCAAACGGCAGGGGCACACGAGGACGCCAATCTCTACATCAGCCACCAACAGCTGCCGCGCCTGCTGGAGAACTACCTGAACGGGGCGTACCCCAAACCGCTGAACTTTTTGAAGCAGCTGGGCAGCTTTGTGGTGCTCGACGCCGCGCTGCACCCCGACGCCGTGCTTTTCAGCGGATTTTTGTTTTCCGAAAATTTTCAAAACTCCTACTTCTCCATCTTGTCCAACCAGAGCAGCAAAAAGCTCACCTCATTCGACATACTGCCGCGCGCCACCGACGGGGCGCTGTGCATGGGGATAACCAACGCAAAGCAGCTGGTGGCAGATTACGGCAAGTTTTGCGAGTACCAGCAGCCCGGCAGCACACAGCGAAAGGCGAAGTTAGACCAGCTTCGCAAAAGAACGGGCGTAGATGCAGCCGCCTTTTTTTGCAACCTTCACCCCTCCGAGCTCACGCTTGCACGAGTGCCTATTGTCAACGTGGAGTCGAAGGATACGTGGTTTTTGGCGCTCAAATCGAGCAACGTCAGCGCCGCGCACGAAGCTGTAAAAGCCGGAATAGCCCACGCCGCCGTCGCCGAGGGAAAGCCGATTGGCAGCTACGAGCGCATAGAAAGAATGGGCAACGGCGAGCAGCTCAGCGTATATCGCAATCCCACGCCGGGGCTTATTGCCGCGCTGCAAGGCAGCCTGTTTACGCAGTGCGAGGATACCTACCTCACCTTTATCGGCGACTACATCATCTACTCGTCGTCGCCTGCCGCAGTAAAAGAATTTGCGCTTCTGGCGATACTCAAAAAAACGCTCGCGCAAACCGGAAACCTCAGCGACTATACGGCCACCGAGTCCAACATGCTCATCTACGTAAATCCCTCGCGCTCCGATGCCGTGGCGCTAAGCCTGCTCAAGCCTGCGCTGCAAGGCAAGCTGAGCAAATCGCCAATGCTTGGCGCATTTCAGTGCGTAGGATTGCAGCTGCGCGCCATGAGCGATAAGGTGTACTGTAACGCCTTCCTGAAAACAACCTCAAAGGCAGAGGAAATGCAGCGGCAACAGGGTATGCTCTTGGATTTTGAGGTAAAGCTCGACGCACCCTTACAAATGGCGCCGTGGGTGGTGATAAACCACAAAACAAGGAAAAAAGAAATTTTGGCGCAAGATATTCAAAACACTGTTTACCTGTTCGACAACCGAGGTGTTTTGCTATGGAAGAACAGTACAATAGGCGAAGCCATCATGGGGCGCGTACAACAAGTTGATTATTTAAAAAATAACAAGTTGCAGCTGCTGTTCAACACCAAATCCAAGCTGTACATCATTGACCGGCTGGGGCGCAATGTTGAACGCTTTCCCATTAAGTTCAGCTCGCCGGCCTCAGCGCCCGTTGCCGCTTTTGACTACGATCGCTCGCGCGACTATCGCTACTTCGTGCCTTGCAAGGACGGAAAAATCCGCCCTTATGAGCGCAACGGGAATCCGCTCACCGGCTTTGCTCCGGCGCTCTCGTTCGGCAGCATTACGCAGCCGCTGCAACACGTTCGTATCAAGGATAAGGACTACATTGTGGTAGCCGACAACCGCAGCATCTACATCCTGAACCGCAAGGGAGAGAAACGGGTGCACCTCAAGGAGAGCGTAGCGCCGGTCTACGGAAGCAGCATTACCGCAGAGGTCAACTCCGAAGGAAGCGTGGTGCGAATGGTCACCACCACTGCCGGAGGCGACTTGGCATACATCTACTTCGACGGAAGCGTTGAGCGCCTGCCGCTAAAACCCAAGCCCAGCGAGCACCATTTTTTCAGATACTTTGGCGAAGGCGGAAAGGCAACTTGCGCTGTGGCGGACGGGAAGTATATGCACGTGTACGAAGCAAATAATTTGAAGCTGAAATTTTCGCACACCTTTGACTATCCGCTGAACGCAGCGCCGGAGATGTTTACGCCGCTGCCCAACTTAAACCTCTACAGCGTATATGTAGAGAGCGAGCAGCGGGCATACCTGATGGATGAAAACGGCGATATGCTGAACGGATTTCCCCGTAGCGCCGTAGCGCCGCTGCTGGTAGATAACCTGCGCAACGACCCAAACGCCTACAACGTGCTGACGTGCGACGAAAACGGATTCCTCACGTGCTTTAGCGTGAGCGCTCGCTGATTTTTTTAATGCTGAATTTTGGACTTGTTGGCTTGCGCCAGAAAATTCAAAACTCATATTTCTACTTGAATGTTGGAAGCCCTTGTAACCATACTTTTGTTCATCCTCTTTGCAGGATTTCTTTTGCGCCATTTTGGGAAGTACCTGCTGCGCTTTTTTTTGAGGCGCATGGCCAAGCGCTTTGGAGCAGACGCTGATGTCTTTGAGCAGCGTTACAAAAGCAGCAATGCACCGCAGCAGGAGCATCCGGCAACCACCGAACCTATTATCCCCGACAACGTAGGTGAATATGTAGACTACGAGGAGATACCCTCGACTAAGCAGTAGCCATTGGCGCATATCCTACGCAGGTTTACAAATCGCTTATTCGAGAATATTATTTCATTATTTGTGTTGCATGTTTTGCAAGGTGATATTTTATAGTTATGGCTGTTTTTTGGAGATTTCGCATCTTGCAAAATTCTACATACAACCACAAAATCAAAAACACATAAATTTATCATATACAATATATTACATGGCTTTTTGAGAATTATACTCAGCGGAATCATCAAAAAAAGCACACATTCCGCCGAGTATACAAATATATACCCAGCGGAATCATCGAAAAAATCATACATTCCGCTGAGTATGTAAATATATACCCAGCGGAATTATCAAAAAAAATATACATTCCGCTGAGTATAATTACCATTTAAGGCATATTTTATACGTAAAAACACCATTGTGCTTGTATTTACATGATTGATTTGTAATTAAATAGTATCGTAAAATTATTATATTTGGAATATTCTGTGAAAGATTTAAGTTCGATGGGAAACGAGATATTAGCCATCATCTCGCATCTTCTCTGGAGAGCATGGGGAATTTTTCTCTACTTTTTGCATCTCTCGCAGAGTGCAATGGTATGGTAATGGTATGGTAGCTGGCATCGTTTTTACCGAGCGCATATTTCTCTATCGTGATTATATGTTACTAATGATAAAAATATTACATGCTACCTTAATGCCGTTGGGCGCTGTGGTGCATTGCATTTGAATTTGTATAGCTGGCGGAATCTGCAAAAAATATCCACATTCCGCTGATTATATATTTTTTTTTGTACCTTTGCGACAAACGAGCGTATCAGGTAATGAAGATAGTAGGTAGAGAAAATGAGCAGGAAACCCTAAGGCAGCAGGTTGAATCGGACAAACCGGAGTTTGTTGCCGTATATGGGCGCAGGCGGGTTGGAAAAACGTTCTTGATTAAAGAATTTTTTTCCAACAGCTTTACCTTTTACCATACGGGTGTGGCCAACGTTGGAACACAAGAGCAGCTGGCCAACTTTAACACGTCGCTGAACGAGTACGGAAAAATACGCTATCCGCTGGCCGACTCGTGGTTTGAGGCCTTCAGGCACTTGGCTCACCTGCTACAGAACTCTTCGCGAAAGGACAAGAAGGTGGTTTTTTTGGATGAACTTCCGTGGATGGATACGCCTCGCTCGCGGTTTATTTCTGCGCTGGAGCACTTCTGGAATGCGTGGGCATCGTCAAGACCGGACATACTGCTGATTGTCTGCGGGTCGGCTACCTCGTGGATGATCAACAAGCTAATTAAAAACCACGGCGGGTTACACAACAGGGTTACCCGGCAAATGTTCATCGAGCCTTTTACGCTGGGCGAATGTGAGGAGTTTTACGCACACAAAAAAATAACGATGAATCGTCGCCAGATAGTGGAAAGCTACATGATGCTGGGAGGAATTCCCTACTACCTGAGCCTGATGGATAGAAGCCTGAGCCTGACACAAAATATAGATACGCTATGCTTTACTACCTCTGGAGCGCTATGGGAAGAGTTCTCCAACCTTTACGCTTCGCTGTTTCGCTACTCGGAGCACCACGTGAAGGTGGTGGAAGTTTTGGGAAAAAAGGCTATGGGCTTAACCAGGGCGGAAATCATTACCGGCGCTAAGCTGCCGGACGGCGGCACTCTGTCGAAAACGCTCGAAGAGCTGGAACAGTGCGGCTTCATCCGCAAGTATCGGGCATTCGACAAAAGGAGCAAGCACACGCTGTACCAGCTGGTTGACTTTTATACGCTGTTCTACCTGAATTTTATCCGACAGCACCGCAACAGCGGCAAAGATTTTTGGACAAGCATCGGCGGGCAGGCCAAACATGCGGTGTGGAGAGGCTACGCCTTTGAGATGGTTTGCCTGTCGCACGTGAGACAAATTAAGCACAAGCTGGGCATCAGCGGAGTGCACACCAACGTGGCCTCGTGGCGGAGCAACGGTTCAACGCCGGGCGCGCAGGTAGACCTGCTGATAGAGCGCAACGACCAAGTCGTTAACCTCTGCGAAATAAAGTACGCCACCACCGAATTTACCATTGACCGAAAGTACGACGAAATGCTGCGCAACAAGCAGGAGGCGTTTGTGCGCGAAACCAAAACACGAAAAACAATACACCTAACCATGATAACCACCTACGGCATCAAGCGAAACGAGTATTCGGGGCTTGTGCACTCAGAGGTGAAAATGGACGATTTATTTAGAAAAGTATGAAAAATGTGGCTTCAACTTCCAAAATAAAACCCGACCCCGTTTTAGAACTTGTCAAGTCAATGACCAAGGCCGAGAAGCGCTCGTTCCGGCTGTACGCTACGCGCATTAGCGACAGCAAGAATGCCAAGTTTATCGCGCTCTTTGATGCTATGGACGAGGTTGCCGTGTTTGATGAGGCGAAGATTCTGAAAAAAAGCGGCATCCCAAAGCCGCAGCTGGCAAACGTAAAAATTTACCTTTACCACCAGCTACTTACCAGCCTGCGCCAGAGCGGTGTGGATGGCTATGATGACATTTCGCTGCACGAGCAGCTGGACTTTGCGCGAATTCTTTACGCCAAGGGAATGTACCGGCAAAGCCTCAAAATCTTAGACCGCGCCAAGCATCAGGCAACGGACAGGCAGCAGTTTACCATAGCGCTGGAGATAGTTGAGTTTGAGAAGCTGATAGAGTCGCAGTTCATAACCCGCAGCTCGACCACCCGCGCCGACGACCTTACCACGGAGGTGCTGAACTTGAGCAACACCATACAAAAGGCCAGCGAATTTTCCAACCTCGCCATCCAGCTCTACGCGCTGTACCTCAAGCGTGGCCACGTGCGCAACCGCAACGACATTATATTCGTGGAGGACTACTTTGCCAAGCATCGCCCCAAGTCCGACATACGCAGGCAGGGCGTATACGAGCAGCTGTACATGAACCTGTCGAACTACTGGTACAGCTACATCCTGCAAGATTTTTTGGCGTGCTACCGCCACACCCAGCGCAACGTGGATTTGTTTGCCGAATACCCCATGCTCAAGCAGAGCATGTCGAGCCTGTACTTCAAATCGTTCAACTACCTGCTCGAAAGCCTCTTCTACCTGCGCCACTACTCGCGCTTCAGGGAGGTGCTGGATGCTGTTCGTGAGGAAATCGTAAAAAGAGAAAACATCATCAACCAAAACGCCGAAATCCTGGCGCGATCCTACTACTACGCCAACCGCATGAACCTGCACTTCATGGACGGCACTTTCTCCGACGGGCTGGAAATTATTCCAGAGCTGCTTGACTTTATCAAAGAAAATAAGAACAAAATTGACCAGCACCACATATTGGTGTTCTACTACAAGGTGGCGTGCCTCTACTTTGGCAGCGGCGATTTTAAGAAGGCTGTGTCAATGCTCAACAAAATTATTGATACGCGCGACGAAGATGTGCGCTCCGACCTGCAATGCTTTGCCCGCATCCTGTGCCTTATTGCCACGTATGAGAGCGGCGACGACTTGATGATGGAATACCAGATAAAGTCAACCTACCGGTTTTTGGTGAAGGTGAACGATCTCAACATAGTGCAGCGCGAAATTCTGGCTTTCCTGCGCAAGCTCGATACCTTTTACCGCAACGACATCAACGAGCTGTTCTACGCGCTGCACGAGAAGCTGCTGAAGTACGAAAGCATGCCCTACGAGAAGCGTCCGTTTCTTTACCTCGATCTCACCTCGTGGCTCGAGAGCAAGATGAAAAACGTATCGGTGCAGGAAATTATCCGGCAAAAATTTGCCCGACGCAACAGCACACAAACGCCGCTGGATGCGCCGGGCAGCGGCATGGCAGGCAGCATGAGAAATTGAGTATTCCTCCAAAAAACTTGAGAATCTTTGGCAAAAGTTGTAATTTATACCGATGGTGCAGCACGCGGCAACCCAGGGCCGGGCGGGTACGGCGTTATTTTGATTTCCGGCGTTCACCGCAAGGAGCTTTCGCAGGGCTACGCGCTCACCACCAACAACCGCATGGAGCTGATGGCCGCCGTTGCAGGTCTGGAAGCGCTAAAAATCGACGGGTGCGAGGTTACCATCTACTCCGACTCCAAGTACCTGGTAGATGCAGTAGAAAAAGGCTGGGTGTTTGCGTGGGCTGCCACGTCCGACTTTAAGGGCAAAAAAAATCCCGACTTGTGGCTGCGCTTTTTGAGGGTTTACCGCCGACACACCGTGCGAATTGTGTGGATCAAGGGGCACGCCGACAACCCCCACAACGAGCGCTGCGACAGGCTGGCCGTTGCCGCCAGCAAGAAGGAGAAATTGCTGGTAGATAGTGGATATGTTTTGGATTGCGAGCTGGGAATACGCTTTTAAAAATCGCAGGCCGCATGTCGTTCAATAATAAATTTTGAAGTTTGCAGATGTCAACCGAATCACCAACCAGCAGCGACAGCTTTCACGTCTTGTCGCCCGACAGCTTTAAGGATTATGAGCTGATAGATTGCGGCGGCTTTGAGAAGCTGGAGCGGTTTGGGCGGTACGTTACGCGGCGTCCTGAGCCAAAGGCCGTGTGGGCGTCGTCGCTGCCCGAAGACGAATGGAGGAAGCTGGCGCACGCCACCTTTCGGCACGAGAAAGGCGCAAAGAGCAACCCCGACGAGCGCGGAACATGGACAAAAAAGTCGGGTATGCCCGACCGCTGGTTAGTGAACTACCGGCATGGCGAGCTGGACATGGCGCTGCGGCTGGGGCTTACCTCGTTCAAGCACGTAGGCGTGTTTCCCGAGCAGGCGGCCAACTGGGATTTTATCTACCGCGTGTGCCGCAGGATGAAGAAGGGCGCAAAGGTGCTCAACCTGTTTGCCTACACCGGTGGCGCCTCGCTCGCGGCGTGCGCGGCAGGCGCCGACGTCACCCATCTCGACTCGATAAAGCAAACGGTAACGTGGGCCAACGACAACATGCAGGCAAGCCGCCTTGACGGTATCCGCTGGCTGGTGGACGATGCGCTAAAGTACGTGCAGCGGCAAGTGCGCCGCGGGACAAAGTACAGCGGCATCATTCTTGACCCGCCTGCGTATGGCCGTGGTCCCGACGGCGAACGCTGGCTGCTGAGCGAGGGCATCCTGGAGCTGCTGAGCGGAGTGGAAAAAATGCTCGAAAGCCAAAGCTCGTTTTTGGTGCTGAACCTTTACGCTATGGGCTTTTCGTCGGTGGTTTGCGATACTTTGGTGGGTAGCGTTTTTGGCCGTCCGCAGCGCGAAAGCGGGGAATTGGCGCTGAAAGACCGTTTTGGAAAGCTGCTTCCGCTGAGCGTATTCACCCGGTTTGCGAGACTGCCGTAGAGCAAAGTAGAGCAAAAAAAATCTCCGTGAAGGCCAATGTTCATCGGCTTCACGAAGATTTCAAAACCCAATCATGGCAAATAATTCGGTTTGTTTGGGGCAAAAAAATCGCTGCCTTTTGCACGTGTGCAAGCCATAAATGCCTTACAGTGTTGCAGGCGACTTTTTTTCACCTATCTGCAAAGATACAAAATCTATTGATGCGATGCTCTCAACTTTTTTATCTGCCTTCACTTTTAACTCTTTTGTTTTTCAAATACTTTACAATTAGTCCATTATAATTTGTACGGCGCGCTATAAAAGAACAAAATCTGCTATTTTCTCCTAAAATCACAGATGCGGTATAGCATTTCCGGTGATAATGTTTACCTTTGCACCCCTTAATTGATTGTCAAAACCCTGACTCCGTAGCTCAGTTGGTAGAGCAAATGACTCTTAATCATTGGGTCGAGAGTTCGAGCCTCTCCGGGGTCACCAGCTTGTCCATATCAATGCCTCAGCGGGATGTAGCAA
The DNA here is from genome assembly GCA_031255195.1 of Prevotellaceae bacterium. Classification (GTDB taxonomy): domain Bacteria; phylum Bacteroidota; class Bacteroidia; order Bacteroidales; family UBA932; genus JAITMY01. The sequence continues at coordinate 12,727 of JAIRSZ010000174.1, forward strand.
AATGCATCCCGCTTATTTTATGCCCAAATTTGAAAGCCATCTTATACTTTTTGGAGTCATCCTCTAAAATTTGCACTCGTGAAAATGCGATGTACTCAAAATGTACCCAAGACGTTAGCGTCCGAGCTAATGCTAAGGAGCACGCCAAGCTGCTCGAATTGGTAGATGAGTTGGCAAATAGCAAGTCCTTGGCTTATTCGCTGCTACATCTTTGAACAGGAAAAATTGGCGTTGTGAAAATTGATAGTTGAATCTGCGTGTGAAAATGGCGTGCAAAAATACTTTGAACTTTGCAGGAAAAAGCTTACTTTTGCCTCGGTTGTTTTGGCGGCTAACTGTGCTCAAGCATTGCAAGCTGCTGCTGCTTTACTTTTTGTCTGATAATCTTTAAACCATTACAACGCCATGAGCTGCCCATCTATTTTCAGGTGTCTTTGGGGAACACTCCCCGCCACCCTTTGCCTTTTGCTGTCCGGATGCAAAATGGCAAGCTACGAATACCCCTTTCAAAATCCGGACTTACCTTTTGAGGAAAGAGCCGCCGACTTGGTTTCGAGGCTCACCCTGGAAGAAAAAGTTGCCCAGATGCTGAACAAAACGCCAGCCGTTGAGCGTCTAGGTATTCCGCCCTACGACTGGTGGAACGAATGTTTGCACGGCGTGGCAAGAACCGAGTATCGGGTGACGGTTTTCCCACAGGCTATCGGCATGGCCGCAGGCTGGGACGCCGACGCCATGCAGCAAATGGCCGAGTACACCGCCACCGAGGGCAGGGCTATCTACAACACCGCCTCGGCAAAGGGAGATTTTAGCATCTACCACGGTCTTACCTACTGGACGCCAAACATCAACATTTTCCGCGACCCGCGCTGGGGGCGCGGGCAGGAAACCTACGGCGAAGACCCGTTCCTGACCGGCGCTCTGGCCACCCGCTTTGTCCAAGGGCTGCAAGGCGACGACCTGCGCTACCTGAAGGCGGCGGCCTGCGCCAAGCACTTTGCCGTTCACAGCGGGCCGGAGCACAACCGGCACGAGTTCAACGCAACCGCGAGCGCCTACGACCTGTGGGACACCTACCTGCCCGCCTTCAAAAAGTTGGCAGACGCGGGCGTAGCCGGATTTATGTGCGCCTACAACGCCTTTGAGGGGCAACCCTGCTGCGGAAACGACAAGCTGATGATGGATATTTTGCGCAACGAATGGGGTTTTACCGGCTACGTTACTTCCGACTGCGGCGCCATCGACAACTTCTACAAAAGGCACAAAACGCACGCCAACGCTCCGGTAGCCGCTGCCGACGCTGTCAGCCACGGTACCGATGTTGACTGCGGAAGGGAGGCCTACCTGGGGTTGATTGAGGCTGTTAAGGAGGGGCTGATTACGGAGGCGCAAATTGACGTTTCGCTAAAGCGCCTGTTCACCATTCGCCTGCGCCTGGGCATGTTCGATCCGGCTGCTATGGTTCCGTACTCCGCCATCGACTCCACCGTCCTGGAAGCGCCGGAGCACAAGGATCTCGCCCTGAAAATGGCTCAACAGTCCGTTGTTCTGCTGCGGAACGAGCAAGGCCTGCTCCCCGTAAAAAAGGAAAACTTGAGGAAGATAGCCATCGTAGGCCCCAACGCCAACATTCCTGAGGTGCAGCTGGGCAACTACAACGGCTTCCCAACAAAAACCATCACCCTGCTGGACGGCATTAGGGACGAGGTCGGCGCAGACGTCAGCATCTACTGCGATACGGTCATCGGCTACTACGGCCAAGCGCCCAAGTCGTTTGCCGGTGCGCTCAACAGCGTGAAAGACGCCGACCTGATTATCTACGCAGGCGGCATCAGCCCCCGCATCGAGGGCGAGGAGCTGCGGCTGAGCGTAAAAGGGTTTCACCGTGGCGATCGCACCTCCATCCTCCTGCCGGAAGTGCAAACCACCTTCCTAAAAGCCTTGAAATCTACCGGAAAACCGATTGTATTCGTGATGATGACGGGAAGCGCCATAGCCGTTGAGTGGGAATCCCAAAACATTCCGGCAATCCTGAGCGCATGGTACGGAGGAGAGTTCGCAGGGAAAGCGGTTGCCGACGTTATCTTTGGCCGCTACAACCCTTCGGGGCGGCTTCCTGTCACTTTTTATGCAGGCGACAACGATTTGCCCAAATTCGAGGACTACAGCATGGCCAACCGCACCTACCGCTACTTCAAGGGAAAAGCGCTCTACCCTTTTGGCTACGGCCTGAGCTTTACACGCTTTGAGTACGCGTGGATAGAGCAGCCGGAGGAGGCTTACCGCACCTCCGAAGCTGTCAGCGTCAAGTTCAGCGTCAAGAACAGCGGCGAGCTGGCAGGCGATGAGGTAGCGCAGCTTTACGTCAAGTACCCCGACGGAAAAAGCTTACCGCTAAAGGAGCTGCGCGGATTTCGACGGATAGCTGTCGACGCTGGAGAAACCGCCCAAGTAGAGCTGTCCGTTCCGGTTGCCGACTTGCAAAAATGGGATGAAGCATCCGGCCAAATGCTCGTACCAACCGGCAGCTACAGCATTTTTGTGGGCGGACATTCGGAGGACGAAGCCATTGCCGCTACTTTTGAGGTGAAGTAAACGCTTGTCCAACTCGGAGGGTTTGATTTTTACTCCATCATAAGGAGAAAGATGAAAATGAGAAAGATTTAAAAATAGCGGGCAGAAGAGAAGAATCGAAAAAATTACAGGAAAACCGAATTTTACATTCAAGAATTTTTATGTACATTTGCGCGTTGTTTTATGGCATGAAGCCGTAAAACAACGCTTTATACTTCATACTTAACATTCATGTTTTCATCCGTTTATTCTCCCGTAGAAATAGAAGAAAAGTGGTACGCCTATTGGACGAAGCACCGCTTGTTTCACTCCGAGCCCGACGGACGCGAGCCATACGCCGTGGTGATTCCACCGCCCAACGTAACCGGCGTGCTACACATGGGGCACATGCTCAACAACACCATTCAGGATGTGCTGGTGCGCCGCGCCCGCATGTTGGGCAAAAACGCCTGCTGGGTGCCCGGCACCGACCACGCCTCCATTGCTACCGAGGCAAAGGTGGTGGAAAAGCTTGCCCGCGAGGGCGTTAAAAAAACCGACCTCTCCCGCGAAGCCTTCCTGGAGCACGCCTGGGAGTGGACGCGCAAGCACGGCGGCATCATCCTGGAGCAGCTCAAGCGGCTGGGCGCCTCGTGCGATTGGGAGCGAACTGCCTTCACCATGAGCGAAGACTACTCGCGCAGCGTCATTCGCGTATTTGTCGATTTGTACAATCAGGGGAAAATATACCGCGGCGTGCGCATGGTAAATTGGGACCCGCAGGCAAAAACTGCCCTCTCCGACGAGGAGGTCGTTTACCGCGAGCAGCAAGGCAAGCTGTACTACCTGCGCTACTGCGTGAGCGGCTCGTCGCCCGCAGCCGGCGGAGAGCGGGACTACGTTGTTGTGGCCACCACGCGCCCCGAAACTATCTTTGGCGACACGGCGGTTTGCGTTAACCCCAACGACGAGCGCTACCGGCAGCTGAAGGGGAAGAAGCTCATCGTTCCCCTCATCAACCGCGAAGTGCCCGTGATTGAGGACGAGTACGTTGACCCAGAATTTGGCACGGGCTGCCTCAAGGTTACTCCGGCGCACGACGTCAACGACTACATGTTGGGCGAAAAGTACGGATTGGAGGTCATAGATATTTTTAACGACGACGGCACGCTCAGCGAAAAGGCACAGCTCTACGTAGGGCAAGACCGCTTTGAGGTGCGCCGACAGGTGGAAGTCGACTTGGCGGCGGCCGGCCTGCTGGAGAAGGTTGAGGACTACGCCAACAAGGTTGGCTTCTCGGAGCGCACCAGCGTGCCCATTGAGCCTAAGCTCTCCATGCAGTGGTTTGTGCGCATGAGCGAGTTGGCGGAGCCTGCGCTCGCTGCCGTGATGGACGACGACGTGCTGCTCTACCCGCCCAAGTTCAAAAATACCTACCGCCATTGGATGGAGAACATCAAGGATTGGTGTATCTCGCGGCAGCTCTGGTGGGGACACCGTATTCCGGCGTGGTATCTGCCACAGGGCGGTTTGGTGGTGGCCGAAACGGAGGAGGAGGCGCTGGCTTTGGCGCGCGAAAAAACCAAGAATCCATGCCTCACGCTCGCCGACCTGCGGCAAGACGAGGACTGCCTCGACACGTGGTTTTCGTCGTGGCTGTGGCCTGTTTCGGTGTTCGACCCCAACGTGGCCGGGCATCCAGAGGCCGATCCCAACAACGATTTGCAGTACTACTACCCTACTGTTGACCTTGTTACCGCCCCCGAAATCCTGTTTTTCTGGGTTGCCCGCATGATCATTGCTGGCTACGAATGGGCGGGCGGATACCCCTTCAAAAACGTTTACCTCACCGGCATTGTACGCGACAAGCAGGGGCGCAAAATGTCCAAATCGCTGGGCAACTCGCCCGACCCCATTGCGCTGATAGAAAAGTACGGCGCCGACGGCGTGCGGCTGGGCATGTTGCTCACTTCGCCCGCCGGAAACGACCTGCCTTTCAACGAAAACCTGTGCGAGCAGGGGCGCAACTTTTGCAACAAGATATGGAATGTATTTCGCCTCATCAAGGGTTGGGAGTCCAGCGATACCGAGCCGCAGCCGGAGCACGCGCGGGTGGCTGTGGAGTGGTTTCTATCGCTCCTGTGCAAAACCCTGCTGAGCGTAGCCGACGACTTCAGCAAGTACCGCCTCTCGGAGGCGCTCATGGAGCTCTACAAGCTCTATTGGGACGAATTTTCGGGGTGGTACCTCGAAATCATCAAGCCGCAGCAGGGGCAGGCTATGGACAGAAAAACCTACAGCTCCACCATCGCCATCTTCGACGCCATGCTCCGGCTGCTACATCCGTTCATGCCCTTCATCACGGAGGAGCTTTGGCAAAACCTCGCAGAGCGAAAGGACGGCGAGAGCATCATGGTGGCGCTGCAACCCTTTGCGCAGGAGTTCGATGAAGACGTGCTGAGCCGCTTTGAGCAGGCAAAGCAGGTAGTCTCCGGCATCCGTAGCATCCGCAAGGATAAGAACATCCCGAACAGGGAGTCGCTAAAGCTGCTGGTAAGGGGCGATTTTTCGCCCGAAGCGGAGGCTATCGTCAGCCGATTGGCAAACATTTCGCAGGTGTTGGCCGTAGAGGAAAACACCGAAAAGCAGTGCGCCTCGTTTCTGGTAAAGACAACGGAATTTTACGTGCCCCTCGGCAGCCTGATCAACGTGGCGGAGGAGCGCAAAAAGCTGGAGGCTGACTTGGCGTACTTCAAAAAATTTCTCGGCAGCGTGCTGGCAAAGCTGGGCAACGAAAAGTTCACAACCAGCGCCCCCGAAAACGTTGTTGCGCTGGAGCGAAAAAAGCAGCGCGACGCCGAGGCAAAAATAGCGTCCATCGAGGAGCAGCTGAAAAACCTCGATAGCTGAAAAAAAAATCCGAAAGTTCACCCCATGTCCATCATCAACTCCATATTCAACCTGATGTTCAAAAGCCGCCTGACGGAGATAGACGGCTTTCGTAAAAATCCAATGGCGGTGCAGGAGCGGCAGCTGCTGCAAAACGTAGAGAGCGCGCAAAACACGGAGTTTGGCCAACGGTACGGTTTTTCGTCAATCAAAAGCGTCGAGGCCTACCAGCAGCGTGTCCCCCTGCACCACTACAGCGACCTGCGACCCGACATTGAACGCATGATGCAGGGCGAAGGCAACGTGCTGTGCAGCGAGGATGTCAAATGGTTTGCAAAATCCTCCGGCACTACCAGCGAAAAGAGCAAGTTCATCCCCGTGCCGCAGTGCTCGCTGGACGGCTGCCACTACCGCGGCGGAAAGGATGTACTGACCTTCTACCTCAACCGCTACCAAGACAGCAACATACTAACAAACAAGGGGTTGACGCTTGGCGGAAGCCACCAGGTGGCGAGCATTGGCGCAAACACCTGGTGCGGCGACCTCTCGGCAATCCTCATCGACAACGCCCCGCTCATCACCGAGCTGGTGCGCACGCCCAGCCGGGAGGTGGCGCTCATTGCCGACTTTGAGGAAAAGATGAGGCGAATTGCCGAAAAAACGCTCAGCGAAAACGTGGTGCAGTTTGTCGGCGTGCCCTCGTGGAACTTGGTGCTGATGCGCTACCTGCTGCGCTACACAGGCAAGAGCAACCTGCTCGAAATCTGGCCGCAGCTCGAGCTCTTCATCCACGGCGGGGTTAACTTTGCGCCCTACCGCGAGCAGTTCCACGCCATCATCCCCTCGCCCGACATGCACTACCTCGAAACCTACAACGCCTCGGAGGGATTTTTCGGTATTCAGGACGACCTGAGCGACAGCGGCATGTTGCTCATGCTCGACTACGGCATCTTCTACGAGTTCATCCCCATGCCTACGTTCGGCACGGCCAACCCCACCTTCTGCACCGTTGCCGACGTGCAAACGGGCGTGAGCTACGCGCTGGTTATCACCACCAACGGCGGGCTGTGGCGGTACGTGATTGGCGACACGGTGGAGTTCACCTCGCTCTTTCCGCACAAGATAAAAATCACCGGACGCACCAAGCACCACATCAACGTATTTGGCGAAGAGCTGGTGGTAGATAACGCCGAAAATGCGCTGCGCGTCGCCTGCTTAGCCACCGGCGCCAGCATCAGGGAGTACACGGTAGCGCCCGTGTTCATGCGCGGCGACGAGAAGGGCGGGCACGAGTGGCTCGTTGAGTTTGAGCAGCCGCCCACAGACCTTGCCACGTTCACCGACCTGCTCGACCAAGCGCTTTGCGCCGTCAACTCCGACTACGAGGCCAAGCGAAAGAACAACACCACCCTCAACATGCCCGTTGTGCGCAGCCTTGCCCCCGGCACATTTTACCGCTGGATGACCCAGCGCGGCAAGCTCGGCGGACAGAACAAGGTGCCTCGCCTGTACAACACGCGCGAGTATGTGGAGCAGCTCAACCAGCTTGGCGAAGATTATTGACACACACGACAACCTCTTGCAGCCGATGCGATGCCTTTTTCCTGACTTTAACAATGCAACGCCCTACAGCTTTTCCCATTATACAAAATGTTTACTCATATGCCGCTTTGCTTTGCGCTCTTTGCGAAAAACCTTTGCGCTCTTTGCGGTGAGAAAAATATTTAACCGCAAAAGTACGCAAAGGTGGATACGCAAAGAACGCAAAGGCAAATCATACAAAATGTTTACTCATGCCGCTTTGCTTGCGCTCTTTGCGGTGAGAAAAATTAGACCTGCTCGTCGCCGCTATCTATCAACGGAATATTGATTATTCGTATTTGCATAAAATTTTTCGACCGCCTGCAGCGGTATTGGGGTTTTTGCTCGCTTTGGCTTGGCTCGCTCCGCTCGCCAGACTCTGCAAAGCTCGGAGAACTTACAAGAAGGACGGACACCACGGTAACTAAGGCAAAACCAGGCGGAAACCAACGTCAGACCAAGAATAATCGGGGTCGTTGGTGATAGACATCCGGCGAGCAACACGACAATTCTCCGCGTCGTAGTGCCAGCTGCCGCCGCGATTCACACGGCTCGAGCAGGAACTATCATAGCAATTCTGACACCACTCCCACACGTTGCCGCTCATGTCGTAAATGCCCAAGGCGTTAGCTTTTTTTTGTCCAACAGTGTGCGTTTGCCCGTCACTATTGCTCTTGTACCACGCCACCGCGTCAATGTCGTCGCCGCCCGAGTACTCATAGTCGCTTTTCTTTGTTCCCCCGCGGGCAGCATACTCCCACTCGGCTTCGGTGGGTAACCGGTAGCTTCTGCCTGTGCTGACATTGAGTTTTTTTATAAACTCCCGCACATCATTCCAACTTACATGCTCCACAGGAAGGTTGTCTCCACTAAAGTATGACCGGTTAGTACTCATTATGGCCTGATACTGCTCCTGCGTTACCTCATATTTACCTATGTGAAAACCACAAATTTCGCCTGTAAGAGTACCGCTGCTGCTGATTTTTCCTACGTATACCATTTCTATTCCGTCGGGGTTGTAGACCTCTCCATTTTTACGATTGTCGATGTCGTCATGGTCATCGTCGGTAGAAGGTGATGACGACGAACTGCCGCAGGAGCTCAACACCAAGCGAAAGCCTATATCGTCGGCATGATTATCGGGAATACTGTAGCCCTTATAAGCAATGCGACAGTACTGTGCGTCCTGATACCAGCCACCGCCGCGAATCACACGGTATGAGCAGGAGTTATCATAGCAATCATCACACCACTCCCACACGTTGCCGGTCATGTCATAAATGCCCAAGGCGTTGGCTTTTTTTTGCCCAACAAGGTGCGTTTCGCTACCACTGCTGTCACTGTACCACGCCACCGCATCAATGTCGTTGCTGCCCGAGTATTCGTAGACGCTTTTTTGTATTCCCCCGCGAGCGGCATATTTCCATTCGGTTTCGGTGGGCAGCCGGTAGCATTTGCCCGTGCTGGCGTTGAGTTTTTCTATAAACTCCTGCGCATCATCCCAGCTTACATTTTCCACAGGACGGTCGCTTCCTTTGGAGTTCGACGGGTTGACGCCAGCGCCCATTACGTCTTGATACTGCGTTTGTGTTACCTCGTATTTGCCTATGTAGAAACCTTTCACCGTATCGTTGCCCTCCACGTACACCATTTCTATTCCGTCGGGGTTGTAGACCTCTCCATTTTTATGGCTGTTGTTGTTGTCCTCGTCATCTTCATGTTCGTCGTCGGGGACGTTGGTGTTTTCATCCTTCCGTGTGTTGTCGTCGTCGGGCGACGGGTTGCCGCAGGAGATCATTACGCCTGCCATAGTTACAAGTAGCATTACTTTTTTCATAATTATTCAAAAAAATTTTTTATTACGCCTACTTAAGGGCTTCGGCTTTCCCGTTTTTTTGGAGCGCTGCCGCCCGTTTTGCCCTCCCTGCGCCCAGGCGCAGAGCATCCGGCCTTGACATAGCTTCGGGCGGCAAGGGGCAGCATAAAAAAAACCGCAGCCATGCTGTAAAACATGCTGCGGCAATATGTAAAGTGTGAAAAATATTGGCTATATGCGTATGCGCACGCGAGGCTACAAAACACGTAACTCGCTGTGTGTGTGTGTGTGTGTGTGTGTGTGTGTGTGTGTGTGTGGGTGTGTGTGTGTGTGTGTGTGTGTGTGTGTGTGTGTGTGTGTGTGTGTGTGTGTGTGTGTGTGTGT
>JAIRSZ010000034.1 GCA_031255195.1 Prevotellaceae bacterium
TTTGCCCGCGCTCTGATTATCGCTGCCGACATTCTTGAGAAATCCGACTACAGAAAATGGCGCAAAGAACGTTACGCCTCTTTCGACAGCGGCGAAGGCAAGGATTTCGAAGACGGTAAGCTGACGCTCGAAGACCTGCGGAAAATCGCTCTGCGCGACGGCGAGCCGAAACAAATCAGCGGCAAGCAGGAGCTGTACGAGATGATAATCAACCATTACATCTAAACCAAATTGTTCGAGTCATGAATAGTAAAAGAGATTACAATTTAGGCTATGTAACCGTCATTACTCTGGTAGCAACGCTTGGAGGATTGCTGTTTGGATATGATACTGCGGTGATTTCGGGAGCAGAGAAAGGGCTGGAAGGATTTTTCCTTAGCGGCAATTTCGGATACGATAAGATATGGCACGGGATTACTGCATCAAGCGCCCTGATTGGCTGCGTTATCGGAGGCGCTGTTTCGGGCTTTTTCGCTTCCACTGTCGGCAGGCGCGATTCGTTGCGCATTGCATCCGTACTGTTCTTTCTGTCGGCGCTGGGGTCGTATAATCCGGAATTTCTGTTCTTTGAAAAAGGAGTACCTACATTTGACCTGCTGATAGCGTTTAACCTCTATCGCGTGCTGGGCGGTATCGGCGTAGGTCTGGCTTCGGCCATTGTACCTATGTACATAGCGGAAATAGCGCCGTCGAAGATACGCGGAACATTAGTGTCGTGCAACCAGTTTGCTATTATATTCGGTATGCTGGTGGTATACTTTGTCAATTACCTGATTTTGGGAGACCATACCAATCCGGTTATTGTCAAGGATGCGGCAGGCATTGCATCCGTAGATCCCTCGTCCGACTCGTGGACAATATCCACCGGCTGGCGCTACATGTTCGGCTCGGAAGCCTACGTTGCGGCAATATTCGCCGCGCTGCTGTTCTTTGTGCCGCGCACGCCCCGCTATCTGGCGCTTATCGGTCAGGACGCGAAAGCTCTGTCGAGTCTGACAAAGGTGAACGGCGAAACCAAAGCAAGGGAAATACTCGAAGATATTAAGGCAACGGCAAAAGAAAAGACCGAAAAGCTGTTTGCATACGGCTCGCTGGTTGTGATTATCGGCATACTGCTATCGGTATTTCAGCAGGCTATCGGCATCAACGCCGTGCTGTACTATGCTCCTCGAATGTTTGAAGACGCAGGAGCCGACGGCATGTTGTCGACGGTGATAATGGGAGTAGTGAACATTGTCTTTACTGTGATAGCGATTATTACGGTCGACAGATTCGGACGGAAACCGCTGCTGATAATCGGTTCGATAGGAATGGCCATCGGCGCGTTTGCTGTAGCCATGTGCGACAGCTACGATACACAGGGAATTGCACCTGTCATTTCGATCATCGTTTACGCTGCATTCTTCATGATGTCGTGGGGTCCGATATGCTGGGTACTGATATCCGAAATATTCCCGAACACCATTCGGGGCAAGGCGGTCGCAATAGCTGTTGCCGCACAGTGGATTTTCAACTACATTGTTTCGTCGACATTCCCGCCGCTGTACGAATTCAGTCCGATGTTCGCATACAGCATCTACGGAGCGATGTGCGTACTTGCCGCTTTGTTCGTCTGGAAACTTGTACCGGAAACAAAAGGCAAAACTCTGGAGGATATGAATAAGCTCTGGAAAAGGTAAATACATGTAATATTTTCCCAAACTTTGGTTGGGCTAAACAAACATTGTAAATTCCCGACAGCAGGCATAAGCAAAGAAAAACCTGGGGTGCAACCCCAGGTTTTTTCATCAAAAATACTTCCGTTAATCGTCCGGTCGCCAGATGCAAACGATGTGCCGCGTTCCGGCATTAGTTGCCCCAAAGTCGTCGAGCAGGTAGTTTGCCCAGACAGCAATTCCGGGTCCGTTGCCGGAAGGCTCGTTGGCATTCCAGCAGCTGATTCCCATAGCCTTCCCGCTTTCAGCCTGTATGGTGGAAAGCCAAGTTCCGCTGGTGTTAGAAACGGCTTTGGTGTGCAGGTTGGCCGCCTTAATCCTACAGTACTCTTCGGCAGCCGGAACGTACCAACCTGAGCCTTTTTTGAGGCAACCGTACAATCCCATTCCGCCCACGCCAGCCTTGTGCAAACGCTGGCTATTCTGCCGTCCGTTGTTGATGTCGGTTGCGTTGGCAAGGCCGTAGGCGTTGTCGGTGGTGAGGTATCCCGTGTCGATCATGGTAGCCAGCCATGCATCTACGTTCTGCGTTCCGTCGTTGCCGCAGGAGCTGCAAAAGGTAGTGTTGGCGGGGATGTCGGGGAATGTGTAGCTCTGAGAAATCTGCTCGCTCACAATGCCATTTCTGGTATCCTTCACCTTGAGATACCAGGTTTTTGTTTGCGCCTTTGTACCGGCGGCGGTATTGATGGGCTGCATGTTGGTGTTGTCCGGTGTGAAGTTTTGGCTTCCGTCGCCCCAGGCGTAGGTGTACTTCACGTTGCCTGTGGTGACGGCCGTTGCGGTAATCATCCCACCCACCGAGTTGTGGTTGATGCTAATCATGATGGAGAGCGAAACGACCTTAACGTCCTTAGTGATAGTTCTGGAGATAGAGCCGTTGCTTACTACAAGCTTAATCGTAAAAGACTTGTCGACGTCAGCTTGGTCAAACGCCAGCTTAGCCTTAGCGGTGTGCGCCGCAGCCGTGCCGTTGACGTCAAAGGTAACCTTCTTCTCGACGTTGCTAATGGTGGTACTATGGACGCTCCACGTGTATGTCCACGATCCTTCGCTACGTTTAAAGCTCACGGGCAGCTCGCCGCTCAGATAGGAAATGGTAGCAGGTGCGACGATGACAGCGGTAGCAGGAAGCGCCTCCTTTACGCAGCGAACGCTAAACCCTGCCCACTTGTATGGTATGCTTGTCTCTTCGAGGCGGGCAACTCTGCCGTCCGCATACTCAAATCCTCTGTATAGAATCCTGTCGGATAAGGCGCTCTCTGTAGAAGACCAGAAAAAAGCGCTGTTTCCCAGGTTGCTAAAATTATCGTATCTCCGGTAGCCAGCGGGCAGGAGTCCAAAGCCGTACTTGTCGTTGCCCAAAATAGCCGATGCAGCAATTTTTCCGGCGTAATCGGCGCGTCGCCACGGCCATGCGGGTATGCTTATGGTGGCGAAGGTGGTATCTACAAGGTGGCTGTGAGGAGGAGCGCTCAGCGTGCTCTTGAGGTTTGTAGCAGCGTTGAGTCCAAACTTTCCCCGCGTAGAGTTGTCGTTGAAGAGGTGGTTGCAGGGAGGCGGAGTGAGGCGCACCTCAGGGTCGGGGCAACCCTCAGCGGCGTTGAGCATCACCCCCCAATCGTAGTCGCTGGGGAGCAGCCATCCATTGGGGCAAATGCCCTGCGCTGTGCTCGTAACGCCAGCCTTGACGGAAGGTTGCTCCGAGCCTCTCCCGTCGAGGCGCATGGCAGTATACCAGGTGTAGAGCGCGCCGTAAGTTCTGCAGGCGGCCATCCCGCCGGTAGCTGCTGTTTGGTTGGTGGCAGGATCTGCGTCGTATCTGTTTGTTTGCGGAGCGCCGGAGGTAATGGTAAGCCCTCCCGGACACCAATAGTTGCCAAACAAAGTGGCGTTATTTGCGGCATTTTCTCCGTTCTGGCCTTTGTCGGCATTTCCTGAGTTGGTCAAATCTTTGGTGAAAGTCAGGTTGCGGGCAAACCACCATTTGTTGTCGGGCATGAGTATAATGCGGTAAGGCTGGCAGTCGCGCGGGTCGGTAATCCATGCCTCCCAATTGCCCTCTCTGCTATCGCGACGGTAGCAGGCAATGAGGTCGTTGCCGACAGCGTTGTTGTACGGGCAAAAGAGGTCGATGTCGGTTGGGCCAAAGATGGCGTCAGACCCGGCAGCGGCGCATCCCACGCAGCGGTAAGACATTTTGTAAGCGTCGATGCAAATACGCAAGCTGTCGCCCATAGTAGAGCCTTGCGGAATGTCAAAGCGGAGTCGGTATCCGCCGGCCTGCGGTCGCATGAGCTTTTTCCTGTCGCTCGAAAGCTGGTATGTATTTTGGTTGTTCAGAAAGCTGTCAACCGCCACCACCGTGTCCAGACCTTTGTTGTTCACCATACGGAACTGCGCCTGGTAATCGCCGCAGGCAGGTTTTTCGTACATAATTTCAACGTACAACTTTTTATTCTGCATATCTGCGTTATTGCTCAACACCGTAAATGGGGATAGAAGCTGAGCTTGAGAAATCCACGTACTCCCCAACAGCACGCATACGCATAAAGTAACATACCGTAATAGTCTAAAAATCATAATTCTTACTTTTATTGTTAACAAAATAGCAGCAGGATAATGCTCCGCAATCACACTATATATAACGAATAAAAGCCATGTTTATTTTAAGGTTTAAATGCTGTGGATTGCAGGTTGGTTTTTACCTCGACCATACGACGTTCTAAAAATCTCTGCAATATAACAGCGCAACAGGTATGGATTGAGGTACGAATGAGGGGCGAGCGTGGATAAAAAAGGCGAGGTGGCGGACGTTAAGCCGCCTCCCGCTAAAACTTAAAGTTGTAGGTAACCGAAGGCACTACGCTAAACAGGTAAAGCTTGTCGGCGTACATGATACCCGACCCTTCAGGCTCTTCGGTGAACTGTATGAACCAGGTGTTGTGTCGTGCGTAGGCGTTGTAGACCGACAGGTTGATTTCGTGCGAGTATCGCTTGTAGCTCTTCAGGACGTAGTTGACGGCCAGATCGAGGCGGTGGTAGTCGTCGAGCCGGTAGGTGTTGCGCTTTCCGTAGATGGGGATGGATGCGCCATCAGCCGTGTATCGCCCCTCTGGGAAGGTGGTTGGCGAGCCGCTCACAAACGTCCAGTTGGCCGACAGGTTGAGCCGCCTGGTCACGTCGTAGCTGGCAACAATGTTCAGGCTGTGCGGCCTGTCGAAAGGCGCTTGATACCACTCGTCGTTGTTCACCGTTTGCACCTTGCGGAATGAGCGCGAGTAGGTGTAGCTGACCCAACCGGTGAAGCGGCCGGCATTTTTCCGAGCCATGAGCTCCAGCCCGTATGATCTGCCGACGCCCCTTCGGAGTTCGCCCTCCAAATGCTGGTTTAACAGGATTGAGGAGTGGTCTTTGTAGTCCACCACGTCGTTCATGTACTTGTAGAAAAGTTCGGCGGAGAGCTCCACGGTGTTTTCCGCCAGGTTGTGGAAGTACCCCGTCGCAACCTGATGCGCCGCCTGCGGCCTGATGCCCGGCGACGACGGCATCCAAACGTCGAGCGGAGAGGTGGCGGTGGAGCTGGTGACGAGGTGCATGTACTGCACCGTGCGCGAGTAGCTTGCCTTGAGGGAGCTGTTGTCGTTGAGCAGGAAGACGGCGCTTGCCCGAGGCTCAAGCCGCCAATAGCTGTTGTAGAAATCGCCCCGCGAGTAGGTTGCCGGAGCGTTGTCGGTAAGGTTGTAGTCGCTGTCGTAGCTGTAAATGGTTGCGGGTCCTATGTTGCTGAACACCACTCCCCGCAGGCCGTACTTCACGGTGAGCCGGTCGCCTATCCTGTGCTGGTTCATGGCGTAGATGGAATTTTCCAGCGAGTTGGTCTCCGGCAGCCGTATGGATTCTGGCTCGCTGTTGGCCGGAGTAATGGCGGAGGCGTCGCAGGGGTTGACCTTGTGCCAGACTCCTGAAGCGCCAAAGTGCAGCATGCTTTCTTCGCCGTAAAGCATAGTAAAGTCGGCGCGCACACCAAGGTCGTCAATAGCCGAATTCCACTGCATATCGAAGCCCGACATGGCCATGCGCAGCTGGTAGCGGTATCCGCTGCCAATAATGGAAATGTTGGAAAACATCCTGTCGGAGTAGAGGTGATTCCAGCAGAGCGAGTAGGCGCTGTTGGCAAACTCCATTCCGGCCACCGACATTCCAAAAACGTCCTTGCCGTAGTATCCGGTGAGCGTAAGCCGGTTGTTGTCGTTCAGCTTATAGGAGATATTTCCGTTGAGGTCGTAGAAGTGCAGGATAGCGTCGCGCACGCCCCTCTCCGGCGCCAGCGGCAGGAAGAGGTCGGCGTAGGTGCGCCTGCCCGCCGCCACAAAGGTTAGGTTGCGGTCGACGATGGGGCCGTCTACCTCTAGCCTGCTCGATATAAGCCCCAGACCGCCGTTCGCGTTAAGCCTGTCGGGGCTGCCGGTTTTGGAGGTTACCTCCAGCAGCGACGAGAGCCTTCCGCCGTGGGCAGCCGGAATGTCGCCCTTGTAAAGCTTCACGTCGTTCACCACGTCGTTGTTGAAGACCGAGAAAAATCCCATGAGGTGCGAAGCGTTGTACACCGTAGCGTTGTCGAACAGGATAAGGTTTTGGTCGGGGCTTCCGCCGCGAACGCTGAAAGCCGACGTGCCCTCGGCGGCGGGCTGCACGCCGGGCAGCAGCATGATGGCCTTAATCACGTCCACCTCGCCCATCAACGCCGGTATTCGCTTAATGGTTTTAATCTCCAGCTTTTCCAGCCCCATTTGGGCTTTGGTAACGTTGGCGCGGCGCGCGGCGCTCACCACAATCTCCTCCAGCTCGGTGTCCTGCTGCTCCAGCGCAAAATCTTTGACGAGCGAACTTTTGAGGTTTAGCGTTACCTCCAGCGGGCTATATCCCATGTAGGTGGCGGTAGCAGAGTATAAGCCCTGCGGCAGCGAGACGCTGAAAAAGCCCCTGTCGTCGGCAATAATGTTGTTCCGGGCTTCGCGAATGTATACAACCGCACCCGGCAACGGCTCGCCCGTTCGCGCATTCCTCACGTATCCGCTTAGCATGAGCGACTGCGCCCGTGCAGGGAGCATCAGCAAAAGGAAGGCAACAAAGAGCAAAAGTTGTTTTGGCAGCATGAATTTAATTACTGAAGGTCTTGTTTTTTCTTACTTGGGAGGGGCAAAGTAACCCCAAAAACCTGATAACGGCAAGAAGTTATCATCTGCTTAAATATTATTTAACGGCTTTGCGCGGCAACGCTGGCTTTGATAGCTGTAAAAAGCGTAATTTTGGTGGCCATTTTTAAATCGTAAGTCACACGTCGTAATACTGCAAGTTCAAATGCCACGTACACGCTACATAAGAGCCATTCTGACGCTATTTTTCTTTGCCGTTTGGATTGGCTTTTTTGACCGCAACAGCCTGAAAGAGCACATAACCGTAGCCTTCCAGCTGCACCGCTTGGAGCGCGAAGCAGCTTTTTATCAGGCTCAAGTGAACAGCAGCCGACAACGCCTCAACGACCTCCTTACCGACGACGACCATCTGGAGAAAATTGCCCGAGAGCAGTACTACATGAAGCGCGAAGATGAGGATATTTTTATCGTAGAAGACTGACTTGCACGTTGTTGTGTAAGGCAAAGTTAAGGCGTAAAACCCTGCTATTTCACGAGTAATAATTGTAATATAATATTGATTTAAATGAAAAAAAGATTAGCCATTCTGCTACTTCTCCTTGCCGCATGTTCGGCGCACGCCCAGCCGCTGCAAAAAGTCAACGAGGCAATGTTCAAATTTGGGCGCTTAATGTACTACCTTTCATCGTCGTATGTAGATACCGTGAACATAGATGATCTTACCGAAAAAGCCGTCATCAAGGTGCTGAGCGAGCTCGACCCCCACTCCAGCTACACCTCCGCCAAAGACGCCAAAGCCACCACAGAGTCGCTGCTGGGCAACTTTGACGGCATAGGCATAGAGTTCAACATTTTCAACGATACGCTGCTGGTCATATCGCCCATTGCAGGCGGTCCGTCGCAAAAGGTGGGCATCGTGGCGGGCGACCGCATTCTGGAGGTAGACGGGAAAAATATTGCCGGCGTGAACGCCAAAAATACGGATGTGGTGAAAATGCTGCGCGGCCCCAAGGGTACTGTCGTGAACGTGCGCATAGCGCGGCGCGGCGTGGAACACCTGCTCGACTTTACCATTACTCGCGACAAAATACCCCTCTACAGCATCGACGCTAAGTTTTGGGCAGCGCCCGGCATTGCCTACATCCACCTGGGGCGATTTGCCGCAACGTCGCACCAGGAGTTCGTAAAGGCGCTAAACGATCTGGGCAAAAAACCCGACGGAATTATCCTCGACCTGCGCGGAAACGCCGGTGGTATGCTCGACGTGTCGACCTACATTGCCGACGAGTTCCTCGCCAAAAACCAGCTGATGGTTTACACCGAAGGACGCATCCACCCGCGCACCGACGTTGTTGCCACCGACACGCTCAACCGCTTCGAGAAGGGCAAGCTGGTCATCCTGATAGACGAAAATTCGGCCTCCGCAAGCGAAATTGTGGCGGGCGCTGTTCAGGATTGGGACAGGGGGATTATCGTTGGCCGACGCTCGTTTGGCAAAGGATTGGTGCAAAACCAGATTGAGCTGCCCGACGGCTCGCTGGTGCGCGTCACCATTGCCCGCTACCATACGCCCACCGGACGGATAATACAGCGACCCTACAACAACGGCGAAACCGAAAAGTACTACAAAGACCTGTACCAGCGCTACACTAACGGCGAGGTGTACAACCCCGACACCTCCCCGCTCCACGACTCGCTAAAGTTCTTCACGCTTAAAAATCATCGCGCTGTGTACGGCGGCGGCGGCATCACGCCCGACGTGTTTGTGCCGCTCGACACCAGCAACTACACCTCGTACCACGCCAGGCTGGTGCGGCTGGGGCTTATCAACCAATTCACCCTGTCATACGTCGACGCAAACCGCAACCTACTGAAGGAAAAGTACAAAACCTTCAAAACCTTCAACCGGAGCTTTGCCGTGAGCGACTCGCTTTTCAACGAGCTGGTGGAGTTTGCCGAAAAGCGCAAGCTGCCCAAAAACGAGGCGGAAATCAGCAAGTCAAAGCACGACATTTCGGTGCAGCTCAAGGGGCTTATAGCGCAGGACATCTTTACGGCCAGCGAATACTACGAGGTGGTATACCCCATTATCGACAACGGATACCAAAAGGCGGTGGAAATAATGACAAGCTGGAAAAAATACGAAACCCTGCTGAAGTAGAGAATGGCGTTGAAGAAGCAAAAATCGGGCAACTCCAAAGCCTCCGACAAGTCAGATCAGATTGCGAAGTGGCGCACGTGGACGGGCGTCGCGCTTGCGCTCATATCGGTCTCCGTATTCATAGCCGTTGTTGCCTACTTTTTTTTCTGGGACGTTGACCAGGCCGGCGCTTCCAAAAAAAACCTGTACGGAAAGGTGGGCAACTACCTGGCAACGGCGCTCGTTAAGCAGTGGTTTGGCGTGGCCTCCGTTTGTATTCCGCTGGCGGGCTTTATCGTTGCGCTGCACCTGCTCAGGGTAGGCCGCCGGAAAACCTTCAAGCGGCTTATCTTCCTGCTGCTGCTTATGCCGCTAACGTCCATCACGCTGGGAATATGCAGCGGCAGCAGCCAAATGCTGCTGGGCGGAGGGTTAGGCGGCGATTACGGGCGCATCAACGGTCAAAAGCTGGTTGAGATGATGGGGAAGCTTGGCAGCGCCATGCTGCTTGCTGTGGCCTTTTTCCTGCTATGCTGCTACATCATCCCCAACTTCCCGTGGCGGGTAAAATCGCTGGCGCAAAAAATAGCCGCCTTCTTCCGCAGAAAAAAAACGGAGGAAAATCTTTCCGAAATTCCGACAGCAGACAGCAACGACGCCAACAGCGACGCCAACAGCGACAGCAACAGCGACAGCGGCAATAGCGGCGAAGGCAAGCAAGCGGAGGAAGAAAAAGACGCTGCGGGAGAAAAAGACGTCGCCCATAAGCCGGAGAACGGCACGGACATTAAGCTGACGATAGAAAACCTCAACGACGGGGACGACGACGACAGCGACAGCGACAACGACGGGGACAACAGCGGCGAAACTTACGGCAACGGCAACGAAAGCCCCGACAGCGGCGACGGCAGCGAAGAAGACAAAGAAGACGAAGACATTGAAATGAGCATTGATGGCCTCGACGGTGAGCAGCAGCTCGACGAAGTGCTGGCAAGCCACCTGCCCTACGACCCCAAGGCCGACCTGTCGCGCTACGAGCACCCTCCCGTCGACCTGCTCAACGACTACCCCAAGTCGGCCAAATCGGTATCGGCGGATGAGCTGGAGCTGAACAAGAATAAGATTGTCCGCACGCTGGGGCACTACAACATCTCCATCGCCGAAATCAAGGCTACCATTGGGCCAACGGTCACGCTCTACGAAATTGTTCCTGCGCCGGGTGTTCGCATCTCCAAAATCAAAGGGCTGGAAAACGACATTGCGCTTAGCCTTGCCGCGCTCGGCATCCGCATCATTGCGCCCATTCCGGGCAAGGGCACTATCGGCATTGAAGTGCCCAACCAGCACTCCGACATTGTGTCGATGCACTCGGTGGTGAAGTCGGCGGAGTTCAACGACGCCAAATTCGACCTGCCCATTGCGCTGGGCAAAACCATCACCAACAAAACATTCGTAGTAGACCTCGCCAAAATGCCCCACCTGCTGATTGCCGGCGCTACAGGACAGGGCAAATCGGTGGGGCTAAACGCGGTGCTCACCTCGCTGCTCTACAAAATGCACCCCTCGCAGCTCAAGCTCGTGCTGGTTGACCCCAAGAAGGTGGAGCTGCCGCTGTACGCCAAGGTGGAACGGCACTTCCTCGCCAAGCTCCCCGACGCAGAGGACGCCATCATCACCGACAACCAAAAGGTAATCTACACGCTCAACTCGCTCTGCATCGAGATGGACGCTCGCTACGAGCTCCTCAAGGCGGCGGCGGTGCGCAACATAAAGGAGTACAACCAGAAGTTTATCGACCGGCGGCTCAACCCGGAGCACGGCCACCGCTACCTGCCCTACATCGTGCTGGTGATAGACGAGTTTGCCGACCTGATAATGACGGCAGGGCGAGAGGTTGAAATGCCCATTGCGCGGCTGGCGCAGCTGGCGCGGGCTATCGGCATCCACCTCGTGATTGCCACGCAGCGTCCCACCACCAACGTCATCACGGGGCTTATAAAGGCCAACTTCCCCGCAAGAATCGCGTTTCGCGTTACCAGCATGATAGACTCGCGCACCATCCTCGATACGCCGGGGGCGCAGCACCTCATCGGCAAGGGCGACATGCTCGTCTCCACCGGAAGCGACATTGTGCGCGTACAGTGCGCCTTTGTGGACACGCCGGAGGTGGAAAAAATAGTTGACTTCATCGGCGGACAGCAGGGCTACCCTACCGCCTTCATGCTGCCGGAGTACGTCCCCGAAGGTGGCGACGGCGAGCGGGAGGAGGTAGACCTGAGCAGGCGCGACAGCATGTTTGAGCAGGCGGCGCGGCTCGTTGTGGAAACGCAGCAAGGCTCAACCTCGCTCATACAGCGAAAGCTCAACCTGGGCTACAACCGCGCCGGACGCATCATGGACCAGCTGGAGGCCGCCGGTATTGTGGGCGCTCCCGACGGCAGCAAGCCCCGACAGGTGCGCATACCCGACGTAATGGCGCTGGAGCAATTGCTGAGGGCGTTTTGAGCAGAGAATTGAGTAGAGAATTGAAAAATATCTCGATAAAATATAAAATTGTGGATTTTGCGTGTCCACAAGAAAATGTTACTTTTGCGGCAATATTCATGCTACCCCGTAGAAGGACAAGTATATCAAAGTGGTTTCATTCAAAAAAATTAAAAATCATGAAAAGAAGACTACTTACATTCTTCGACGGCACGGGCTTTAAACTGACGGCAAAAAAGTTCAACGACGGGGACGACAGCGGCGGGGACGACAGCGGCGAAACTTCCGGCAACGGCGACGAAAGCCCCGACAGCGGCGACGGCAGCGAAGAAGACGAAGACATTGAAATGAGCATTGATGGCCTCGACGGTGAGCAGCAGCTCGACGAAGTGCTGGCAAGCCACCTGCCCTACGACCCCAAGGCCGACCTGT
>JAIRSZ010000074.1 GCA_031255195.1 Prevotellaceae bacterium
TAAGCGGCTGCCGCGTGCGAGCGCTGTAACATCCAGCCCCGATTGAATAAAGCGCAGCGTGTATAGACTGCCAATAACGCCTGCTCCAAAAACTAAAATCCTCATTTTCTTTACTTCAACTAAAATTAGCAGCGCATATATTTTTTTGATAATCTCTTAGATATTCGTCAAATGTCGTACCCATTCTTACTAAATTGTTTTCGTCTAAATCTGATGCTGTTTTGCCTTTTATTACACAATCTGTCATTTCAATCATCAATTGAGTTGCCATTGGAGAAAATCCAATGCTTTGTAGCGTTTTACCCCATAAATCAGGGGTGATTTCACTTACGGCCACATCTTTATTCAGCAGGTTTCCAAACGCATTGGCTATATCGTTGCTGCTATACGGTTGTGAGCCGATTACTTCATATATGCCTTCACAATTATTTTCGGAACATAGCACATCTGCGATATATTGAGCAACATCCGCAGGCGCTACCATTTGTATTTGAAAATTGGGGGGATAAAACGTTGGTAATATGCCATTTTCTTTTACCATATCCAAATAGCCAATCCAATTGCTATAGTAGTAGGCGGGGCGAATAAATGTTTGGCGTATGTTGAGGTCAACAAATGTGTCTTCCAACATTCTTGACATAAGCAGGTTTCCTGACCCTGCTTTAAGATGAGCTCCGCCGGACGATAAGCCAACTATTTTTTTGATACTCGACGTTTTTACGGCGTTGTAAATATTTGTCAATATTTTTTCCGTATCTAAAAGGGGATTTTGTGAAAATGGGTTTTCCGGTGTTAATACAAATAACGACGTTGCATCGGAAATAGCTTTTTCCAATGCCGTCGCATCAAATAAATCGCATATACAAACTTCTGCCCCCGATTTTCTCAGCTTATCCTCTTTACTTTTATTCCTTATAACGGCTTTGGGGATGACGTTTTTTTCAGTAAGGTTTTGGACAATCATTGAGCCAACCTGTCCGCCTGCGCCTAATACAACCACCGTACCTTTTTTCATACATTTTTCTCCTTAAATATTTTCCGCTGCAAAGGTATACAAAATTTAATCAAATAAACAAAAAAAGACAGGAAGTGGCCGAGAGGTAAGGTTGTTCAGCTTGAATTTCTACCCAAAAGCAGGTTTTGTGGAGCGTAATTCAGGAATTTTTGCTACATTTGCGCTCTCATTCTGTTGCCCGGGTGGTGGAATAGGTAGACACGCAGGACTTAAAATCCTGTGAGCAGCAATGTTCATACGGGTTCGATTCCCGTCCCGGGTACTTTCTACGGAAAAGTGAGCGCAAGCCTGCGTTCAGAATTATCCCAATACCTTTCTACTTCAGGTATCCGCCTGCCTGCGCTACAGGATTTCGGAAGCCAACGGTAGCATTTCGCAGAATATTTTGTATCTTCGCAGCTTAATCTTTTGAATCGTTGAAGCATAAAGTAAAACATACGTTGCTGATACTGCTGCTGCTGTGCAGCACAAAGCTGTACGCAGAGGACGAAAGCGCTGAGGAGGACGAGCTGGAGGGCGAGCTGACGGAGGTGGTGGTGATTGGCAGAGAGCCGCGCTCCGGCGTGGTTGAGCGCATAGGCGTACAGCCCCTGTCGAGGCTTTCGGGGGCGTCGGGCAGCTTTGAAAACATCCTGAAAATACTGCCGGGCGTGCAATCCACCAACGAGCTGAGCTCACAGTACTCAGTGCGCGGCGGCAGCTACGACGAAAATCTTGTATACGTAAACGGCGTAGAAATTCACCGCCCCATGCTCACGCGCACGGGGCAGCAGGAGGGCTTGAGCTTCATCAACCCCAACCTCGTATCAACGGTTGACTTCTCCACCGGCGGCTTTGGCGCAGAGTTTGGCGACAAAATGTCGAGCGTGCTCAACGTGAGCTACAGACGCCCCACCTCGGCGGGCGGAAGCGCAGAGGTCAACCTGCTGGGAGCGTCGGCGGCGTGCGACTTTGCGCTGCCCAACAAAAAGTTTGGCGGCGTGGTGGGTATGCGCTACAAGCAAGCTTCCTACCTGCTGGGAACGCTCGACGTTAAGGGCGAGTACGACCCGTCCTTTTTCGACATCCAAACGGCGCTCTACTTTGAGCCTGTGCGCGCGCTCAACGTTAGCTTGCTCGGCAGCTATGCGCACAACAGCTACAACTTTCTACCCACCAACCGCGAAACGACGTTTGGCACGATGGACAACCCCATGAACTTTACCATGTACTACGAGGGCAGCGAGAACGACCTGACGCAAAACCTGCTGGGTGCGCTGACGGTGCGCTACCGCGCGTCGGACAATGTTGTGCTTGGGCTTACCGGCTCGGCGGCGTCCATGCTGGAGCAGGAGCGCTACGACATTCTGGGCGAATATTGGCTAAAGCAAACGATAGCCAACGCAGAGGTGAGCCGCGATGCTACCGACGTTGGGGTTGGCGCTTCGCTCGACCACGCCCGCACCTACACCGCCACCGGAGTTTACGTGGCGGAGCATACCGGCAGCTGGTATCACGACAACGGCACGCTAAAGTGGGGGCTAAAGATGCAGCGACACCACGTGAGCGACGAGGTCAACCAGTGGCAGCGGATAGACTCGGCGGGCTACATGATGCCGCGACGCGACGACAAGCTCAGCATGGCGTACAGCGTGTACGCCGATACTGCCATGAGCGCCATGCAGTACAGCGGGTTTCTACAGGAATCCTACGTTCTGAGCATGGGCGGCGGACACCGGCTGCGCATCACGCCCGGCCTGCGCCTTACCTACGCAAACCTGAGTCGGGAGCTGCTCGTTTCGCCGCGCTTGCAGGCCGTTTTTTATCCTGACGGGGAAAAAGATTGGCAGATTTTTGCCTCTGCCGGAGCATACCATCAACCTGCGTTTTTTAAGGAAATGAAAAACCCCCAAATGCAGCTCAACACGGCTATTACGGCGCAACATTCGTGGCACTTCACGCTGGGAACAAGCGCCACCTTTACCCGCTACGATATTCCCTTCAGGCTGACCGCCGAAACCTACTACAAGCGTCTGAGCGACATTGTGCCCTACAAGCAGGATAACGTGGCGCTGCTGTACGACTGGGCGCACCGCGCCGACGGCTTTGCCTGGGGGGTGGACGCCAAGCTGAGCGCAGAGCTGATTAAGGGGGCAGAATCGTGGGTGAGCCTGTCGTTCATGCGGGCACGGCAGAACGTGCGGGACGACAGCTACGAGAGTAGCAGCGGGGAGGTTATCTACCCCGGCCACTTCCCCATGCCCAACGACCAGCTGATTAACCTGTCCATCATGCTGCAAGACCAAATACTAAGTTACTCCCATTGGCGAGCCAGCTTAGTGCTGAACTACGGCACAGGCCTGCCTGCGCTTGTGCCGGTTGCCGACCGCTACGACCGCACCTTTCGTATGCCATCGTACCAGCGCGTGGACATGGGGCTTAGCTACGTGCTGTTTGACAACGGGACGAAGAAAACCGAGAAGAAAAACCTCGACAGCCGGCTGAAAAGCTGCATCCTGACGGTCGAGGCGCTCAACCTGTTCAACGTCCGCAACGTTTCGTCGTACCTGTGGGTAAAAACGGTGCAGTACGCCGGACAGCAGTCGGCAATGGTGGCAGTGCCGAACTACCTCACCCCGTTTCGGATTAACGTAAAGCTGGGAATAACGTTTTGAATGTAGAATGTAGAATGTATAAAAATAAATAGCTGAGAAAATGATGGATAAAGAAAGTACAAAAAAAATCCAATCCGAAAAAGAACGCCGAAAGCGCATATATCGCAAGACCATTGTCTTCAACAGCGAAGAGCAAAAGATGATAGATTACTTTTGCAAGCGTTACAGCATAAAAAACCGTGCAAAGCTGTTTCGCGAAGCTATCATTACCGTCATGCTTCAAAAATTGGAGCAAGACCACCCAACGCTATTTTAATTTATCACTCCTTTAACTTGTCAACAACAATGACAATCTCCGAGCGCTATCAGCATGTTGTAGGGTGGTTCAAGGTCAACGTACCGGTGGCCGAGAGCGAGCTGCGCTACCGCAGCCCCTACGAGCTGCTGGTGGCCGTAATCCTCTCGGCGCAGTGCACCGACAAGCGCGTGAATATGGTTACCCCCGCGCTCTTCAAGGCTTTCCCCACGGCAAAAAAAATGGCGCAGGCCGAAGCCGATGAAATATACGAGTACATCAAATCCATATCATACCCCAACAACAAGGCCAAGAATCTGAAAGGCATGGCCGAAATGCTTGTGAGCCGCTACAACAGCGTTGTCCCCGACGACGTGGACGAGCTGCAAAACCTGCCCGGCGTTGGGCGCAAAACGGCCAACGTGATTGCCAGCGTGGTGTACAACAAGCCTGCCATTGCCGTCGACACGCACGTTTTCCGCGTGGCTAAAAGGATAGGGCTTGCGCCTGCCGGCTGCAAAACGCCACTCGACGTGGAACGTCACCTCACCGCACACATTGAGCCGGAGCTGCGCCCCATTGCCCACCATTGGCTCATACTGCACGGACGCTACACCTGCCTTGCCCGAAAGCCAAAATGCGAAGCTTGCGGACTTACTAAATGGTGTAAATTCAGCAAAAAAGAATAGGAGTTTCCACAAATTCTACTATATTTGTAATGCTTTGGAGTGCAAATATAAAGAAATGTGTTATATGAATAATAAAATAAAAATAGGGTTATTTGGCTTTGGAAAAACAGGACGAATTGTAGCACAGGAAATTATGCAGGACAAGCATGTTGATTTCGCTTGGGTTGTGCGTCGGTCAAAATCATCAAACCATAAGTACGCCAGCCGCCTCCTTGGATATGAGCGCGACACTACCCCCATCTTTTCGGTTGACCAGACAGGCGATGCTTTTTTTCAAAAGTACCCCGTCGACATCATCATAGACTTTTCAGGAACATCGGGCTACAAGAGCTACGAGGCAGCGCCGCAGCATGGCATTAAGATTATTTCGGCCATATCCAAGCTGGAGCAGTCGGCCATTGACGTGCTGAAAAGCTACTCGGAGCACAGCGCAGTGCTTTACTCACCCAACATCACGCTGGGCGTAAACTTCCTGCTCGTTGCCTCGCAGGTGCTGCAAAGCATCGCGCCAAAGGCCGACATTGAAATAATAGAGGAACATTTTCGCGACAAAAAGGGAATATCGGGCACGGCGCTCAAAATTGCCAACATTCTTGGCCTCGAAAACACCCGGCACGTGAACTCCGTGCGCGTGGGGGGCATAGTAGGCAAGCATGAGGTGATTTTTGGCCTGCCCAACCAAACCATTCGCTTAGTGCACGAGAGCCTTAGCAGGGGAGCATTTGGGCAGGGTGCGCTTTTTGCCGCAAAGTGGCTGTACGACAAACCTCCCGGATTTTACTCCATGGAGGGCATCATTTCCGACATGTTTAAGCAAAATATTCCTGTTTACTAAGCCGCTAAGCTCGCAATAACCGTACTGTTACCGTTCATTGCCAAAATCACCCCCAGCCTTTCTCCTTCGGAAAGAGGTTGGGGGTGAAATTTATACGGGATTTAGACCTCAGCTCTGCCGCTTACAGCCCAAGCACGTAGCGCAGGCTGAATCCGAAGGAAATGTTTTCGGTGTTTACGGCCGAAACGTATGGGTTGTTTTCCGTCCAGTTGAAAAATATTCTAAAGGTAAGGTCTTTCATCAGGGCGTAGTCGCCGGTGAACTTTATGTCCATGTTGCGCCGTCCGTCGGTGATTTGGTGGGTATCCTCGGCGAGCTTCCGAATGAGGTTTTTGTCGTTGCGGTAGGTGAAGTCGGCGCGGAGGGTTAGGGAGGTGGAGGCGCTTTGCTGGTCGCTAAACCGGAAAATCTGCGGCACGTTGGCGATAGTGTAGCCTGCTCCGGCAGCGCCTTCCCAGGCGTTATTTTCTATAATCTGGTTGTTGGTCATGCTAAGGTCAACGCGCCTGTTTTTGCGCAGCTCTACGCGCGTTTGGATACCGTTTGCCCACATTACGTCGAGGCTTCCCAGCACAATCTGCTCGTCGAGGCTGGCGGTGGCAATGCTGTAGGGGGAGTAAAAATCGCCCTGCGCGTCCTTTTGCCCCGGCTTCTCTATGTAGTTGGTGTTGGTGGCAAAGGCGTTAATGCTGTAGGTAGAGCGGTAGGAGTGCTGTAGCGTTGCCGACTTGACAAACGACTTGAGCGCCGGTATGCGTGCCAGCCCTGCGTAGGTTATTCTCCAATTTGGCAGGGGTATTTTTGAGAGAAAATCGGCGTAGTTGACGGTTTTGCTGTTGATGGATTTTTTGAGGTATCCCGCCTCGAATGACGGGATGAGCACGTCCTGCGCCAGCCCGCTGAACCCTACTGGATAGCTCACGCCGTTGCTGTCGATGGTGGGGAACGATGTGCTCTGGTATCGCTGCCTTGCCAGCTCTCCGGCAACCTCCACGCGCGATTGGCTGAAACGGTTGTATGCGTTGGAGCGGTAGTAGGTTTCGCTTTTCGGATTCTCAAACGCCGTGAGGATGGAGATGGTGCTGATGCTGAACGAGCCCATTTCGGTTGGCGTAGACCGTCCGTTGTTGTTGATGTCGTACCATGTTTTGTTGTTGGTGTGCGACTGCGTGGCCGTGAGGTCTATGCGCAGGTCGCGGAACGGCTCAATGGTGGCGCTCATGGAAAGGTTGGTGGCGGCATTCATCGAGAAGGGGTTGATGAACGTGGTGTCGCCGATAATCCAGCTGTTGCGGTAGGCGCGCGTGAGCATGTACTCGGTGGATGTACCGTAAAAGTTACCCCAAAAATCTTCGCTCTGCGAGCCTGCTATAAAGTCCCACCCGGGGGCGTTGAAGCGGTAGCGCTCGTCCTGTCCCAGCAGGGTGGTTTGCGGGGTGTATCCGGGCAGCATGGTTTCTCCGCTGCGCGTGTAAACGGCGTTGATGTTGCGCAGCATCATCAACATGCGCG
This sequence comes from Prevotellaceae bacterium, assembly GCA_031255195.1. Lineage (GTDB taxonomy): Bacteria > Bacteroidota > Bacteroidia > Bacteroidales > UBA932 > JAITMY01. The sequence goes on from JAIRSZ010000074.1 coordinate 6,941, forward strand.
CCGAAAACTTGCCGACGTAAGCCAGCGGATTTTCGGATACGGGGGCTTTTCCGGTTACCACCACGCGGACGTTCCGCATGTTTTCCGCCGAGCGGATGCTAAGGCTGCGGTTGTCGATGGTTTCCATGTCCACCTTCACAAGCTTTCCGGCCTCGTCGAACACCTGCACCTTAATGCCCGTTGCGTTTCTCAGGTTGTGCCTCACGGTGCGTCGGCTGCCGCCAACGAGGTTTACGTTGCTCTGCTCAAAGGTAACATCCTCCACCTCCTTCTTTTTGACCGAACGCCCGTCCATCTCCTGGTTGATGTCCTTGAGCAGAGCCGACTTGTTGTAGAGGGAGAGGAGGTTGAACGTGCCATTGAGCTGAAAGTTGTTGGAGTTGCGTATCGTGTTTCCTACGTAGGGCATGTCGCCGCCGCTGCTGAACACCTGCGGAGCATCCCACGCATACGTGGCCTTGTAGGAGGAGGTCATAACAATCCAATTTAAAATGGGTATCTTGTTGATGGGCAGGGTGTAGCCAAGAGAGAACTCGTGGTTGTAGTGCGTGTTGCGCCACGAATCGCTGATGGGGATGGTATCTGTTTCGCGGCCGGTTGGGATTTCGCGGCGCGAAAGGTTGTTGGCGCTAAAGGAGAACTTGAGCGCGCGGGTGATGTCCCACCCCAGCGTGTAGTTTCGGTTGTTGACCTGCTCGTGGAAAACGATGGGGGTAATCCGCAGCCCCTCGTAAAAGCTTCGCGCAATGTACTCCGTGTAGGTGTCGGTAAAGTTGGTAGCAAATCCGTACTGGTTGGGGTAGAGCGCGAGGTTGAAGTCGCGGATTATTTTCCACGAGTCGCCCTTCATGGTAGCATTTTTGGCAAACGGCTCAAAGACGTAAGGTTTGGTGGAGTAGGCGTAAGCGCCCATTACCTGCTGCTCCTTCCGGTAGTCGCGCTCGGTGTTCACGTTGCGCATGAGCTCCTCGCGAAAGGCGTACCCCACGGTGAAGTTGGAGATGTCTGCCGGACCGAGCAGCTTTTGCCCGCTTCCCGCCACGCGCACGTTGTTGAGGCCAAAATTTTTGCGCATGGTGTAGTCGATAGCCGTGTTCCTCAGCCGCTCGCGCTCCCTGCGGTCAGACCTGTCCAGCGCGTCTTGCAGCTTGATGTCGGGGTCGAAGGGGTTGTAGAGGGGCACGATGTAGTTTTCGGCGTATCCAAAGGTAAACGGAAGCGTAACGCCCCATTTTGTCGGGAAAAATTTGCCCAGCTCGAAGTTGGTTGCCAGATCGTACTGGTAGGTATCCTCCTGCGCTCGCGTGAGGATTTTGCTCTCGAGGCTTCCGAATCCCGCCTTGGACATGCTTCCGGCGAGCGATACGTTGGCAAAGTCGGCCAAGTTGGCGGCAATGCGCATGTTGGCTGCCCAGCCGCCCTCCTCGTTAAAGTTGGTAAACCGCAGCTCGTTGACCCACACGATGCCGCTCTTTGGCAGGCCATCGTCCTGGCTCAGCAGGCCTTTGTTGACGGGATTTTTCACGCCAATCATCAGCACGTGCACCTCGCCGAGGTTGGGATTTCCCACCACGCGAACGATATTTTTTCCGTGCGCCTTTTCGTATATTGAGGTAAGCGTCATTCCTGAGGAGGTGCGCATACGCGAGTTTCGCTCCAGCTTCAAATCGGTGAAAACGCTGAGGGGGATGTCGAGCTTGTTGTCCACCGGCCACACCAGCTCGCGCTGGTTGTCGGTATAGCGTCCGTGCGGGGTGAGCTTCAGCGGGATTTCGTACTCGTAGTAGTTGTAGCGGTAGTCGCTGCCCACGCGGATAAAGAGCGATAGGTCGTTGTCCTTAAGGCGCGACTCGTTGATGGCCTCGGCGTGCACGTCCATTATCAGGCGGCGGAACTGCCGCATGTCGAGGGTTGTATTCTTGTAGGTAGCCCGCGCGTCGCCGTCGGTGAGGTTGTTTATGGTGAGCATCATTGATTGCTCGTTGCGCTGCACCTGTTGGTTGGTGTTGATGTCCACAATGCGGCTGATGCCCGGAGGCAGCAGGTAGTTGATGGGGGAGCGGTCGGAGTTTTCCTCTATGCTCACCGCCGAGATGTCGATGGAGCCTGTTCCCGTTTCGGGCTGCGCCAACCCTTCCTGAGTTTCGAGCAGCGAGTAGCTGTACTTGCGCCACTCGCCCCGCACCAGGTCTAACTTGGCAAACCGACAGACTACAGTGGTGTCGAATCCGGTGAGGAACATTCTGATAAAGCGCATTGATTTAAAATCCTCGATGTTGTTGAACGGCCTGCCGTCGGCAACCGGAATTTTGAACTGATACCAGTGCACCGTTTGGAACTGCCCGTAGTCGGGGTCGTTCATTTCGACGGTGCGCACGTCGGCAATGTAGTTTTGCCCAACCATGTCGGGGCGAATGGCGTCGGGCGTGAGGTCAATGTAGTACTCGTAGTAGCTCTCCAGCTCGTTCAGGGTGTTGTCCTGGTTTATGTCCTCCGTGTTGGGCATGGTGGAGGCGGAGGTTGACAGCCCGCCCGACGCCACCGGCGAGTTGCCCTCCGGGTTGTTGTACCGCTTGTAGCGCGTCAGGATGTCCATTCGCTGCGCGTCGTAGTCCGAGCCGCGGTAGTAGTGGTACAGATCGTTTGAGGGGTCATCCTCAAAATTTTCCATAGCGCTTGCGTTCAAGATTGCCCGCAGGTTGCTCAGGTAGTTGTACTTGCGCTCGAAGAATCCGCGTGCCTGCTCGCGGTTCATCCCGTCGTAGCCCACGTCCTGTATGGCGCGGGCAGCCTCGTTGTTGTCGAACGTGTTGACCAGCGATTGCACTCTGGGCACGTAGCCCCACGGCGTTTCCTCTATCAGCGTAGTGTCGTAGGGGTAGGGTAGCCCGTTCTCGAAAGATTTGCGAGTATCCTTGAGCACGTCCTCCGACACATCGCCCAGATTGAAGTACAACCGCCCGTTGACAAACTTGCTCTTGCTGTTCGACGAGCGGGTGTAGATAAACGGATCGAGCATCCAGAACTCAATGTACTCAATGTTTTGCGTTTCAAAGTCGGTAATGGGCAGCGAGCGCATCATAGCGCCAAAGTTAGTGCCGGGCGTTTTCAGCGAGCCATCGGGTCTAAGCCCCTTGTTGGGGAATTTCGCGTTGTTGTCAAAGTCGACGTAGTTGTACGCTCCGCGCTCGTTGGGGTAGTAGGCTACGTTAAGAACGGATATTTTGGCGTCTACGCCTATCACGAGGTCTTTTTTGGGGAATATTTCCTTTTCGTCCACCTCGCGCACGTAGTGATTTTTGCAGAACTGTTTCTGGTCGTTCCGCATGTAGGCCGGCGTTGACGAGGTGTTGCGCAGGAACAGGGGGTCTATGGCGTACCACGCCAGCTTGGAGCGGTAGAATCCGCTGCTCAGCGGACTGTCGGAGAGGGTAGTCCTTCTTCCGCCTGAGAATTGCCGTCCGCCAACGACGCTCAGCACCTCCTCCGGCGTGCTGCCCAGCGCCCAATGGGTGTACTGCTTAAGGTCGATGGTCATCTTGCTTGCCTCAAAATCGTCAATGTAGGTTGTCCCCGATTTCCCGATGGCGCTGGAGTGCCCCGGCAGCAGCTGGGCAAACTCGCCGTCCAGCGTTATCCGCGACGGGGCTTTGGTTTCGATAAGCGGAATAGCGTCCACCATCTTGGTGAGCAGGTTAACCTCGCGGCTGTACGAGCCGTTGAGTCCCCAAATGGTATTCGAGATAGGCTCGTCGCCGTAGATAACCTTTTGCGTAAACGGCCGCTCCGAGAGGTGGAGGATGGTTGCCCCCAGCCTGAAATCTTTGGAGAATTGGTACTTGAGGTTAGTACCCATGAGCGTTTTTTTGACAATCGAAAACATCTCCATGCTCTCCACCGAAACTTGCAGGGGCACGTTGGAGCTCAGGTACACGGGGTTGATGATTTGCACGCGCCCAAGCGTGTAGTTCACCGTGTAGTCCACGTTTTCTATCAGCTTGATGCCCCCTGCGGTGACCACCACCGAGCCTTCGGGGATGTCGGTAGCGTTGAGTATGATTTCGGAGGCCGATGTTGACTTGTAAGAGCCGGTGATGCGAAACTTGTTCTTGTCGGCAAACTGCCGCGCCTTTACCTGTGTCGAGTCGTAAAGCTCGTTGTAGGTATACTTGTTGGCTATGGGGTAGCCTATTTTTGCGCCAAGGTCGCGGCCAAACGGCTCCAACACGGGGAAAATCACCCGCCCGCCGTTGGACTGCACCGTAACGCCCTCCACGTAGTCAAAGCGCCCGTCGGGGTAGCGGTTACCGGCGCTGTTCAGGTTGTCGAGGTTGAGCACCTGTAGCAGCGGCAGGTTTTTCGCGTTGCCTTCGGTGATATACGGCACGTTGGTGCCCACCGCGTCGTCGTGGTACATCACGTCGAGGATAAAGTTGTCGGAGCTGAGCTGGTAGGTCTCAAGGCTGTAAACGTTCTTCATCATCAGCGCCCAGGTGTTGAAGCGCGGCGAGAGGTTGCTTCCCTTGAGCATTTTCACAAACAGCGCCTTGGGTGCGGCCACGCCGTCGTCGTAAAATTCGCCCACGCGGTAAGTTCTGCCGCCCATGGTGTACTCAAACGCCACCGCCAGCACCTCGTCGGCGTTGAGCGGGTTGGTGAGCGAAATGTAGCCCAGCTGCGGGTTGAAGCGGTAGTCGTTTTCGGGCGTGAGCCGCCGCGCGTTTTCTATCTTTTCAAAATCTTTCACCTGTTCCAGCCCCATGTTCCTGAGCTCGTCGTTGACGGTGGACATGTTGCGCGCCGCGTCGCGGTTTTTCAAGTCCTGGTACAGGATGTTGTTGTCGTTGTTGGGAGTGCCGCTGCCCAGCGCGTCGAGCGCAATGATGTTGCGCGAGTTCTCGAATCGGTTGTTGCGGTTGGTGACCCACACCTCGAGGCGGGTAATGTTTATCCCCGATTGGATGAGCGGCAGATACTTGAGCGCATCGTTGTAGCGGTTGCGGAAGAAGTGCGCCAGGAAGAAGTGGCGGTTAGCGTCGTACTTGTCGACGGCAATGTCGAACAGGGTCGTTTGCGCTCCCCCCTTCACGTTGATGGTAGACGACTGCCCCTTTTGCTCCGAGATGATGCTTTCAATGGTCAGGTGGCCAAACTTGAGCTCGGTTTTCAGCCCAAACAGGCTCTGGCTGCCGGTGATGAGCGAGCCCGACAGGGGCAGGCTCACGTTGCCCGCCTCTATTTTTTGAATAATCTGGTCTTCGTCGCCCTGGTAGTTGATTTTTATCAGGTCTTGGAAGTTGAGTATCATGTCGGTGCTGTTGATGAAGTTGATGTTGATGCGGTCGCCTATCGAGCCGGAGGCGTTGATTTGCATGTTCACCTTAAAGTCGAAAGCGCCGTGCGAGCGGTACTGCTCTGGAATGGTTGGGTTGTCCGTGCGCGTCCAGTTGTAGGCAAAAATAGCCTCCACTGCGCCCTGTATGTTGAACTTGATGAGGTCGCCGCCCAGCAGGTTTGACACCAGCCCCGACTTTATCCTGATGTCGGGAATCAGCTTTGAAACGCCGTCGCTGCCGGAGGCGTTGCTCATTTCGCTGCTGCGGCGGGTGTTCCACGCCTCGCGCACGGAGTTGTCAAATTGGTAGCGGCGGTACTCGTCGCTGTTCATCACCTTGGCCGGCGTTCCGTGCCTGCCGTGTCCCTTGGTGTAGAACGAGTACAGGTTGCTTCGCTCATCGTAGTCCACATCGTAAGCGTCCGACTCCTTGGTGGCCGGCTCCCACCGACGGTCTTCCTCAGAGGGCACAGCCATGCTTTCCATCGCCGTTGTCATGGCAATGGTCGCTGTGAGAAAAAACGTTAGCGAGATACGATGAATGAAGCTCAAAATTTCTGCTATTTTTTATAGTCGTTGTAAGGCGCCCCGTATCAGCTCTTCCACGCTTTGCCTGTTGTTCTGCTTGAGTACGGCGTCCACCGCTTTTTCGGTCGTCGCCTTTGGAAATCCCAGCGCAAGCAGGGCTGCGGTAGCTTCCTTGCGCACGCTGTCTGCCGGTGATGCTATGACTCCTCCGGCAGCGCCGCCGGACGATTTGAGCGATTTTCCCTTCAGGTCAACCACTATGCGCTCGGCCGTTTTCAGTCCGATGCCCTTGATGCTTTTGAGCACGTTAACGTCGCCGGATGCAATGGCGGTGGTGAGGTCGCCGCTGCTGAGCGACGAGAGCATGATGCGCGCCGTTGCCGCCCCCACGCCCGACACGCTGATGAGCATACGGAAGAGCTCGCGCTCGTCGGTATCGGCAAAGCCGTAGAGCACGTGGGCGTCCTCGCGCACCTGCTGGTGCAGGTAGAGGTGCGCGGCGTTGCTGCCGCTGAGCTGCGTGTACGTTTGCAGCGATATGCTGATAAAGTAGCCTATGCCCGCGGCCTCCACCACAGCGTAGGTAGGCGTAAGCTCTGCCAGCGTGCCTTTTATGTATTCGTACATTTGCGTAGCTTAAAAGTTTGAAAAATCAGAAAACACTCAGAGCCTGCCTCCTACTTTTCCACCTCCAACTTTGCGGCGGGCAGCGGATTCTTGGCCAGGTCGTTGTACTCGCGGCGGTGTCTGTATGCGTCGCAGGCAAGGTACAGCGCGGCGCGGAACGAGTCGGGCGACGCCTTGTCCTGACCGGCTATGTCGTAGGCCGTGCCGTGGATAGGAGAGGTGCGTATTATGGGCAGTCCGCAGGTGTAAGTTACGCTTGCGCCGGACGAGAGCGCCCTGAAAGGTGCAAGCCCCTGGTCGTGGTACATGGCGAGCACTGCGTCGAACCGTGGGGCGCAGTTTTGGCCAAAAAAGCTGTCGGCGGCATACGGGCCAAAGGCCAGGATTTTGCTCTTGATGGCCTCCTCAACCGCCGGAATAATGGTTTCCACCTCCTCTCCGCCAATCTGCCCCGTGTCGCTGGCGTGGGGGTTTAGCCCAAGCACTGCTATGCGCGGTTTGGGTATCTGGAAGTCTCTTTTGAGCGTCGTGTCAAGCAGCCGCAATTTTTCTACTATTGTCCCCTTGGTGACCGCCGCAGAAACCTGCGAGAGCGGAATGTGCCTTGAGGCAATTGCCATGCGCACGGAGTTGTTGATGTGCAGCGAGAAGTAGGACTTGGATTCAAAAGCCTCGGCCAAAAACTCGGCGTGCCCCGGAAACGTGTAGCCCGCAGAAGAGGGGATGTACTGCTTCCTAAAGGGCGACGTGACCAGAACGTGAATCTTTCCGCTTTTCAGGTCGCGCACAGCTGCGTTGAGCGCCGCCAGCGCCCCCTTGATGGACATCTCCGACATTTTACCGAGCTCCACCTTGACCTCGTCGTCCATTACGTTGATAATGTTGGAGCGCTTGGTGTTGGCGTCGTCGGCAGAGCGAATGATGTTGAAGTTGAAGTTGTCCACACCGCTTATGGTTTTGCGGTAAAATGCGCCAACCTTGGGCGAGCCGTATACGATAGGCGTACACATCTCCACCACGCGGGGGTCGGTGAGCGTTTTTATGATAACCTCGTAGCCTATACCGTTAATGTCTCCCTGGGTTATGCCAACTTTGATTTTAGGTTCTGCCATGTTGATTGCGTTATGTTTTTCTACCTTCTACTCAGGAATGTTGAGTAACAAAAATACCAAAAATAGCCGCGTGGAGCGCTATGTCCCTGTTAAATAAGCTTACGACTCGGCGTAAACTGCGCTATGCTCCTTACCGCCAAGGGGATTTTGTGAAAAAGTTGCGCCATGAAAAGCCCCCCGAACATGCTTGCCAGCGCAAAAGTAGGTGATTTAAACGAACTCGCAAATATTCTAACGTTTTTTCAACACGGTTTCAACAATCTTTAACAGCTTAATGATTTCATACTAAATCATTAAGGCGCGGCTTTGCACCTTTTCTTCTGTTGAAATAGGTAGGGGTAAGTGTGGTTTTTTGACGATTTTGAGGCTTGTATAGTAAACTTTTTGGTAACTTTGAAGCTTTATTTTACCTTCGTTTTTCTATACTGTAAATTGTAAATGATGAAAAAAAGTTATTGCGCTAATGCACTGCTTGCCTGCCTTGTTGCGCTGTGCACGTGCCTGCCGTCCTGCATGGACAACGTTGACTTAAACAACCTCTCTACTGACGTAAGGCTGGGAGGAAAACTGGCCTTACCGGTAGGCTCGGTTGAGTTCTCCATCAAAGATTTGCTCGACAGGTACGAAGCTGATACACTTATCAGCGTGGGCGTTGACGATAGCGGAACGCTGATGTTGTTTGTCGAAAATGTTATCAACTACAAAACGCCGGATTTGTCCGAAAAGTTTGACGCTCTCGTGGATGACATGATGGAGTACAATGTGGAGACAAAACCGCTTGATTTGGGAGGATTTAGCTTTCCGCTCACACCTGGGATAGGCCGTATCATAGAGAAGGATACAACCATGACATTTGACTTCAACAGCCTGAACGCTAACGATACGCTACAGAAGATTTCCAGAATTCTTTTTACGAAAACAACCATAGCGGTGAAAGTAGATACGTATGACGCAACCTATCCGCCGGGCTTTTTGACGATAACCATACAGATACCCGGAACAAACGATTCCATTGTTATTGACGCCTCACGGCGTTCACACGAAGAAAAAAAGGAGAATTTGGAGATTAAGCTGAACGACAGTACGTACATGGTTAAGTTCAAGGTTACAGGCGATGGCAGCACCAGCATCTCAACCGATGCAAAAATTAAAGTATCCATTGACTTTAAAGAATCGGAGTACGTGGTTTACGGTCACTTTTACTACAACGACGGACGGAAGCAAATGCAGCCCTACCACGTAGACTTGTTCCGCTACCTGCCGGAGGGCACCGACCTTCGTTTTTACGCGCCATCATTTAAGTTTAACGTCACCAGCAACATTGGCGTACCGTTTATTTTTGATATGGACACCATAACCTCCTACATCCACGACAAAGCTGAGCCAACGCACGTGAAGCTCAATTGGATGAATAACAGCAACGTGGTTAAAGCGTCGCCGGAGCCGGGCGTTTCTATCGTGAGCGTAGTAGGGTTTGACAAAGAGACCTTCGACGGTCAGGCTTCGAAGATATTCAATACCTCGCTGGACTCCATAAGCGCAACCTACACCTTTAGAGCGCCGGAGCGCGGAAACCAGCTTGCGGAGACGGAGCAGTTTATTGCATCCAACAGCTGGCTGCAAATGACCGCCAGCGCCCAAATGCCCTTCTGGCTCGACGCCGGCAGCACGATTGTCTACACCGACACTCTGACTGATGTTGGCGATATTTCCAACGACTACATTACCAATGCATCGCTGATTTTTAGCTACACCAGCTACCTCCCAATGAGCTTTGGCGTAACCATAACGCCGCTGGACGAAAACCGACAGCCTGTTGCTACCTCTTCGCCAGACAACAAGTATAGCTACAAAATAAGAGCGGCGGATGTTGACGAAGATGGCCTTGTGGACAACCCTATCGAGGATAAATTTACCATCTCCTACGACGCGGGCATCATTGATGATTTGAAAAAAACCAGGCACTTGATAGTTAAGGTCGAGGCCGAAGGTGTAACCCCCTATGCCAGAATAAAAATCACAGAGGCCGACGGGCTGAAAATAAGGGTGGAACTTCGCGCAGAAGGCGGCATTACTGTGAGCTCAGATGAAAAATGATTTTTTTTGAACAATGACAAACAACTACCAGCAACCTGAAAAACCAAGCTATATGAAGCATTTTCTTGTTACGGCGGCCATGCTGTGCTGCGGTGCGAGCCTTTTTGCGCAGCAGGTGAATACGCTCTACTTTATGAATAACGTTCCCGAAAGGAACGCCTACAACCCTGCCTTTCAGCCGGTGTACAACGTCTACATTGACCTTCCGGTGATGCCCAACTTCCGCTTCGACGTGGGCAACAGCTCGCTGGGATTTAACGACGTTATTTTTAGCAAAAAAATCAACGGCGTGGACAGCACCATCACCTTCCTGCATCCGGAGGCGCTCGAAAAAAAAGATGACTTTTACAGCGCGCTGAGCAAAACAACCCGAATTTACGAAGACCTTACCTTCAACTTAGTGGGTTTTGGCTTTCGGGTAAAGAAAAACTACTTCTCTGTGGACATATCCCAAAAGGTATCGATGGGAACATATCTGCCCAGAGACCTCTTTAAGCTGGCGCTGTACGGCACAGGCAGGGGAAAGGCAGGGGGCTACTCCGACGTTTTTAACCTGAGTCGGCTGGGTATTCAGGCCTCTGCTTACACCGAATT
>JAIRSZ010000090.1 GCA_031255195.1 Prevotellaceae bacterium
GCCAAGTTCTACGGTCTCGGCTCGGACGGCACGGTGGGCGCGAACAAAAACACCATCAAAATTATCGGCGAAACAACGCCCAAGTACTGTCAGGCGTACTTTGCCTACGACTCCAAGAAGTCCGGCGGCTTCACCTGCTCGCACCTGCGCTTTGGCGACAGCCCCATCAACTCGCCCTACCTGGTGAACACGCCCGACTTTGTGGCCTGCCACGTGCCTTCCTACCTTACCAAGTACGACATCCTGCGCGGCATTAAGCAGGGCGGCACATTCCTCCTCAACAGCCTGTGGGATGCAGAGGAGACCAAAAAGCGCCTGCCCGACTTCATCAAAAAAACGCTTGCGGAGAAAAAAATCGCCTTCTACATTATGAACGCCACCAAGATTGCGGAGGAAATCGGCCTGGGCAACCGCACCAACACCATCCTGCAATCGGCATTCTTCAAGATAGCCAACGTCATTCCCTACGAAAAGGCGGTGGAGGAAATGAAAAAAGCCATCGTGAAGAGCTACGGCAAGAAGGGCGAGGACGTGGTGAACAAAAACTACGCTGCCGTTGACCGCGGCGGCGAGGTTACCAAGGTGGACGTGCCCGCCGAGTGGGTATCGCTGGGCGGAAAGTTTGAGCCTGAAACGGCAAAGCGTCCCGCCCCCGACTTTGTTAAGAAGGTGGCCGACGTGGTGAACGCGCAGATTGGCGACGACCTGCCCGTGAGCGCCTTCATCGGGCAGGAGGACGGCACTATTCCATGCGGCACTGCCGCCTACGAAAAGCGGGGCATTGCGGTGCACGTGCCGGAGTGGATTCCCGAAAACTGTACGCAGTGCAACCAATGCGCCTACGTCTGCCCGCACGCCGCCATTCGCCCGTTCCTGCTCACCGATGCAGAGCTGGCAGCCGTGCCCGGAGGTCTGAAAACGGTCAAAGGCAACGGCGCTTTCAAGGAGTACAACTTCCGTATTCAGCTCACGCCGCTCGACTGCACGGGCTGCAACAACTGCGCCGAAGTTTGCCCCGGCTACAAGGGCAACAAGGCGCTGGCAATGAAATCGCTCGAAAGCCAGCTGCCGGAGCAGGAGCGCTACGACTACCTGCACGCCAACGCAGGCTACAAGGATACGGTGGGCAACAAGCTGCAAAACGTGAAAAACAGCCAATTTGCGCAGCCGCTGTTTGAGTTCTCCGGCGCTTGCATGGGCTGCGGCGAAACGCCCTACGTGAAGGCCGTTACGCAGCTCTTTGGCGAGCGCATGATGATTGCCAACGCCACCGGATGCTCGTCTATCTACGGCGGCTCGTACCCAGCGTCGCCCTACACCGTCAACCGCAAAGGCTGCGGCCCCGCCTGGGCAAACTCTCTCTTTGAGGATGACGCAGAATTTGGCTTGGGCATGGTGATGGGCGTGGAAACGCTGCGCGACCGCATTGCCGCCCTGATGACCCAGGGGCTATCGTGCGACAAGTGCTCGCCGGAGCACAAAGAACTTTTTGCCGAGTGGCTCGCCAACCGCAACGACGGAACAAAAACTCAGGAAATTGCGGCGAAGCTCATTCCGCTGGTAGAAAAGTGCAGCTGCGACGTATGCCGACAGCTCGCCGAGCTGAAGGACTACATCGTGAAGCGTTCGCAGTGGATTATCGGCGGCGACGGCTGGGCATACGACATTGGCTACGGCGGCCTCGACCACGTGCTCGCCAGCGGCGACAACGTCAACGTGCTGGTGCTCGACACGGAGGTCTACTCCAACACCGGCGGGCAGTCGTCGAAGTCAACGCCTGCGGGAGCGGTGGCCAAGTTTGCCACCTCCGGCAAGCGCGTCCGCAAAAAAGACCTCGGCATGATGGCCATGAGCTACGGCTACGTTTACGTGGCGCAAGTCGCTATGGGCGCAAGCAACAACCAATACTTCAACGTGCTCAAGGAGGCCGAAGCGTACAACGGTCCTTCGCTCATCATTGCCTACGCGCCCTGCATCAACCACGGGCTAAAGGGCGGGATGCTGAACACACAGCGAGAGGAAAAGCTGGCCGTAGAGTGCGGCTATTGGCACACCTACCGCTACAACCCTGCGCTGGAGGCCGAAGGCAAAAATCCGTTCTCGCTGGACAGCAAAGAGCCGGACTGGTCAAAGTTTCAGGATTTCCTGAAAAGCGAAGTGCGATACTCTTCGCTCCTGAAATCGTTCCCTGCTGAAGCCGCCGAGCTGTTCAAGGCAACGGAGGAAAACGCCAAGTGGCGGTACAGGCAGTACAAAAGGCTGGCCGGACTACAGTAAAGGCGCACGCCTGCCGACAAGCGTTGGCGCACAGAAAAACGGCTACCCGCAAAAGCGGAGTAGCCGTTTTTTTATCTGCACCGCGCGGAGAGCTGTTTCCCTCCTGATTTTTAGATTAGACGCAGCGCATTGTAGCTTGTGATTTTTACGCTGTCGAAGGCACGATAAGCGCCTGTTTTTCCATGTTGACAATTCTAAAATATTGACAGATAGGGTGTAGAAAAATAACCTGCGGAGCGTAAAGCTTTTTATTTTGCAATTCTGCCAAAAAAAACATATTTTTGCGGCCTGTGTGCGTACACGATTATTAAGAAGCTATACGATATTTTACGATGAAAAAATTTTTGGACAACAACTTTCTGCTCGAAACGGCCACCGCCGAGCGCCTTTACCACGAGCACGCGGCCAAAATGCCGATAATTGACTATCACTGCCACCTAAACCCTGAGTTTATCGCAAAGGATAGAAAATTCGACAACCTCGGCCAAATCTGGCTCGAAGGCGACCACTACAAGTGGCGCGCCATGCGCACCAACGGCGTTGACGAGCGTTTCTGCACGGGTAAGGATACCTCCGATTGGGAAAAGTTTGAGAAGTGGGCGGAAACCGTCCCCTACACCATGCGCAACCCCCTCTACCAATGGACGCACCTCGAGCTCAAAACGGCCTTTGGGGTGGAAAAAATCCTAAACCCCGCCACGGCACGGGAAATTTTCGACGAGTGCACCGCCAAGCTCCGCACGCCCGAATACTCGGCACGGGGGTTGATGAAAAAGTTCAACGTAAAGGTGGTTTGCACCACCGACGATCCTGTTGACAGCCTCGAGCACCACCTCGCGCTCAGAAGCGAGGGGTTTGAGGTGCAGGTGCTACCCACGTGGCGTCCCGACAAGGTAATGGCGGTGGAGCAACCCGCAGCATTTCGCGCCTACGTGGAGCAGCTCGCGCAGACATCGGGCGTGGCCATTGGCAGGTACGCCGACCTGCTGTGCGCCCTGCGCAAGCGGCACGACTTTTTTGCCGAAACCGGCTGCAAGCTTAGCGACCACGGCATAGAAGAGTTCTACGCTGCCGACTACACGCAGAGCGAAGTGGAGGCTATATTCGACAAGGTGTACGGCGGGCGCGAGCTCAGCGCAGGGGAGGCGCTCAAGTTCAAGTCGGCTATAATGGTGGAGCTTGCCGTGATGGATTGGGAGAAAGGCTGGGTGCAGCAGTTCCACTACGGAGCGTTGCGCAACAACAGCTCCCGCCTATTCAACCTTCTTGGGCCTGATACCGGTTTCGACTCCATTGGCGATTTTACGGTGGCCAAAAGCATGGCGCGATTTCTCAACCGCTTGGACAGCATGAACAAGCTGACCAAAACCATTCTGTACAACCTCAACCCCCGCGATAACGATCTGGTGGCAACCATGACAGGCAACTTTCAGGACGGCTCTGTTGCGGGAAAAATGCAATTTGGCTCCGGCTGGTGGTTTCTCGACCAGAAGGCGGGCATGGAGGCGCAAATGACCTCCCTGTCTCTCCTGGGGCTGCTGAGCCGGTTTGTGGGAATGCTCACCGACTCGCGCAGCTTCCTGAGCTACCCGCGCCACGAGTACTTTCGCCGGATACTGTGCAACCTCATTGGGCGGGACGTGGAGAAGGGCGAGCTGCCCGAAAGCGAGCTGCCCTTTCTGGCGCAGATGGTGGAAAATATTTCGTATAACAACGCTAAAAATTATTTCGGATTCTAACACATTCCAACAAAAAAAATGAGCAAGAAAATTGTAACTTTTGGAGAGATTATGCTGCGCTTGGCAACACCCGGCTACCTGCGGTTCAGCCAGGCTAAGGAGTTCACAGCAACCTTTGGCGGCGGCGAGGCAAACGTTGCCGTATCGCTCGCCAACTACGGCCTGGAGGCCGAGTTTGTTTCGCGCCTGCCGCAAAACGATATTGCAAAATCGTGCGAAATGGAGCTGCACCGCTACGGCGTGAGCACAAAAAACATGGCCTACGGCGGTGAGCGCATAGGCATTTACTTCCTCGAAACCGGCGCTGTAGCGCGCCCAAGCAAGGTGGTGTACGACCGCGCCCACTCCTCCATTGCCGACATTAAGCCCGGCATGATTGCCTGGGAGGAGGTACTCAGGGATGCTCGGTGGTTTCATTGGACGGGTATCACGCCTGCCCTCTCGCAGGGCGCTGCCGACGCCTGCCTCGAGGCGATAAAAGTTGCCAACCGCTTGGGCGTAACCGTTTCGACCGACCTCAACTTTCGCAAAAACCTGTGGAAGTACGGCAAAACGGCCTCGGAGGTAATGCCCGCGCTGGTGGAGGGATGCGACGTAATTTTGGGCAACGAGGAGGACGCCGAAACGGTGTTTGGCATTAAGCCCGAAGGGTTTGACGTAACCCAAACCGGCGGACACGTGAACGCCAAAGCTTTTCAGTCGGTGTGCGAGCAGCTCATGAAAAAATTCCCGCGCGCAAAAAAGGTCATCATCACGCTGCGCGGCTCCATCAACGCCAACCACAACACCTGGGCGGGCGTGCTGTTCAACGGCACGCAGCTGCACCTGTCGCCCGGATACGACATTACGCACATCGTTGACCGCGTGGGTGGCGGCGACTCATTCATGGCCGGCCTCATCTACGGGCTTTTATCGTATGACAACAACGACCAAAAAGCGCTCAACTTTGCCGTAGCCGCATCGTGCCTCAAGCACACCATCTACGGCGACTTCAACCAGGTGACCGTGCCCGAAGTAGAAAAGCTCATGAGCGGCGACGCTTCGGGAAGAGTTTCAAGGTAAATCCGGTTGCCGCCGTACTATCATCTGTAACGTAAAATTGACATAACGCTAACAATCATGTCCAAGTTCACAAAACTCCAAACCCTTGGCGCCATTGCCGCAACCGGCATGGTGCCGGTATTTTACCACAAAGACGCTGAGGTGGCAAAAAAAGTTACCAAAGCGTGCTACGAAGGCGGCGTGCGCGCCTTTGAGTTTACCAACCGTGGCGATTTTGCGCACGAAATTTTTGGCGAGCTGGTGAAGTTTGCCGCAGCAGAATGTCCCGACTTGGCGCTGGGCGTAGGCTCCATTGTCGATCCGGCCACGGCGGCGCTCTACTTGCAGCTGGGCGCATGTTTTGTTGTAGGCCCCCTGCTCAACGTCGAGGTGGCAAAAATCTGCAACCGCAGGCTGGTTCCCTACACGCCGGGCTGCGGCTCGGTTTCCGAGGTGGGGCTTGCGCAGGAGGCGGGCTGCGACCTGTGCAAAGTTTTCCCCGGAGATGTGCTGGGACCAAACTTCGTAAAGGGGCTGAAAGCCCCCATGCCCTGGTCGATGCTCATGGTTACGGGCGGCGTGAAGCCCGAAGAGGCCAACCTGAAAAGCTGGTTTGATGCAGGCGTAACCTGCGTGGGCATGGGCAGCAACCTTTTCCCCGCCGAAGTCGTCAAGGCGCAAAATTGGGCGGCAATAACCGCAAAGTGCAGGGAAGCATTTGCCTACATTGAGGCCGTCCGTAAAAGGTAGCCTGCTACCAAAATATCCACTCACATAATAACTTAAACGCTAAAAAAAACAAAAAAACATGACATCAACAGACACACTCGGCAAAAAAACAAATTACAGGTGGGTAATTTGCGCCATGCTATTCTTTGCCACCACCATCAACTACCTCGACCGTCAGGTGCTATCGCTCACGTTTCCGGGCTTTATCGGGCCGGAGTTCGGCTGGACAAACGACGACTACGGCAACATCACCGCGTGGTTTTCCATCCTCTACGCCGTCTGTATGCTCTTTGCCGGACGCTTTGTCGATAGGGTAGACACAAAAAAGGGATTTCTGTGGGCTATCGGCATTTGGTCGGCCGGAGCCTGCCTTCACGCCTTCTGCGGCATTGCCACTTCGGGCATACTTGCCGACAAATGGCTGGTAGGCTTTGAGGGCGCCAGAGAGGCCATTAAAAGCGTCGACAACGCCGGGTTGGTGGTATCCGTCAGCGTAACCCTGTTCATCTTTGCCCGCTTTGTGCTGGCGCTCGGCGAATCCGGAAACTTTCCCGCTGCCATCAAAGCCACAGCCGAGTACTTCCCCAAGAAAGACCGCGCTTTCTCCACGAGCATTTTCAACTCAGGAGCCACCATTGGCGCAATGATTGCGCCCGCCTGCATCCTCTACATTGCCGCAGCTTGGGGTTGGGAGAGCGCCTTCATCCTCATCGGCGCGCTCGGATTTATTTGGATGGGATTCTGGGTGTTTACCTACAAAAAGCCGGAGGCCAACCGCATGGTGAACAAGGCCGAGCTGGCCTACATCCAGCAGGACAAGCCCTCCGGCAGCAACGCCAAAGAAAAAACGCAGGCCGGAAACCTCTCCTTCCTCAAGTGCTTCCGTTTCAAGCAAACGTGGGCGTTTGCCTTCGGCAAGTTTATGACCGACGGCGTGTGGTGGTTTTACCTCTTCTGGATGCCAAAGTACCTGCAATCGGTATTCAACCTGAAGGGCACTGAGCAGGTGCTGCCCCTCACCGTGCTCTACACCATTGTGATGATATCCATTTTTGGCGGCTGGCTACCGTCGTACTTTGTCGACAAGAAGAAGATGAATCCCTACGACGGGCGTATGCGCGCCATGCTGATTTTCGCGTTCTTCCCGCTGCTGGCGCTGCTGGCGCAGCCGCTGGGGGGGTACTCGTATTGGCTGCCCGTCATCATCATTGGCATTGCGGCCGCTGCGCACCAGGCCTGGTCAGCCAACATATTCTCCACCATTGGCGACATGTTCCCCAAAACGGCCATTGCAACCATCACCGGCATTGGCGGCATGGCGGGCGGAGTAGGCTCATTCATCATCCAAAAGGCCGCCGGAAAGCTCTTCGACTACGCCGGTGAAACCCGCATGACGCTGGGCGGATTTGAGGGTGAGCCTGCGGGCTACTTCGTTGTCTTCATCGTGTGCGCTCTGGCCTACCTTGTAGGCTGGGTGGTGATGAAAGCGCTCGTGCCGAAGTACCGACCTATTGTTTAGCG
>JAIRSZ010000098.1 GCA_031255195.1 Prevotellaceae bacterium
ATTGCAATTTTTAGATGCTTAAAGCGTCAAAGGCAGGAGCAAAAAAGGCTGCACGTATGCAGCCTTTTTTTCGATACCCTGCGCGGTTGCGCAAGCCGATGTGTAAAGCATCAGCTAGCCCAGGTATGATTTCAGGAGCTTGCTCCGCGAGTTGTGCCGCAGGCGGCGGATGGCCTTCTCCTTGATTTGCCGAACGCGCTCGCGGGTGAGGCCAAACTTTTCGCCAATTTCCTCCAGCGTCATTTCCTGCTGTCCAATACCGAACACGTACTTCACAATGTCGCGCTCGCGGTCGGTGAGCGTGGAGAGCGCCCTGTCGATTTCGCGCGAGAGCGATTCGTTGATTAGCCCTCGGTCGGCGCTGGGCGAATCGTTGTTCACCAGCACGTCGAGCAGGTTGTTGTCTTCGCCGTCAACAAAGGGAGCATCTACCGATACGTGTCGTCCGGAGACCTTGAGCGTGTCGGCCACCTTGTCTTTGGGTAGCTCCAGCACGTTTGCCAGCTCCTCTGCCGAGGGAGCGCGCTCGTGCTCCTGCTCAAACTTGGCGAGCGCCTTGTTGATTTTGTTGAGCGACCCCACCTGGTTAAGGGGCAGCCGCACAATGCGCGACTGCTCGGCCAACGCCTGCAAAATGGACTGCCGAATCCACCAAACGGCGTAGGAAATAAACTTGAAACCGCGAGTTTCGTCGAATTTTTCGGCAGCTTTAATCAACCCAAGGTTGCCCTCGTTGATCAGGTCCGGCAGGCTTAATCCCTGGTTCTGGTACTGCTTGGCCACCGAAACCACAAAGCGCAGGTTTGCGCGGGTGAGCTTTTCGAGCGCCATCTGGTCGCCTTTTTTGATGCGCTGAGCCAGCTCAACCTCGTCCTCTACGGAGATAAGCTCCTCGCGGCCTATTTCTTGCAGGTATTTGTCCAGCGAGGCGCTCTCGCGGTTGGTAATAGATTTTGTTATTTTAAGTTGACGCATATAAATATTTAAAAGTTCAACAATTCAATAAATTAGTAAGTAAAAGAGCGCCAAGCCTGAGGATACTCCGAAATACCGGAATTATGCTAAAAGCCAAGCGCGTAGTAGGCAACTACACCGTTGGGGTAGACGCCTTCGATGAGCACGGCTTCATTTCCCGTTGAGTTCAACACTTTTGACACATCGTTTACGGTGTTTACCGGAACGCGGTTAATTCGGGTTATGATGTACCCCTTCTTCACGCCGTTAGCCTGTAGCTTTCCCTGCTTGAGATCCACCACCTGCACGCCGCCCGCTATTCGGAGCGAGCGTCGGGTGGCGACATTAACCTCCTTGAGCGAAGCTCCCAGCAGGTTAAGCGCGTTGCTGTCGTCCGATTTTACAAGGCTTGTAGTGCCTGCCCTGTTTCTTAGAATAACGTTGCTGTATTTCGTTTTATTATCTCTGCTGATGGTAAGCGACACCTGGTCGTTGGGGCGAAACTTGCTAATTTGCTCCTGTAGCTGCGCCGCCGTATTAACGGCAATGTCGTTCACCTTGAGTATTACGTCGCCCTTTTTGATGCCGGCCTGCTCAGCTGCGCCACCGGCGAGCACGTCGGCAATCAGCACCCCTTGCGTTTCCTTAATGCCGTACTCGGCGGCCGATTCGGAGGTGAGCTCCTGGAGGGTAACGCCCAGAACGGCACGCTGCACTACGCCAAACTCAATAATATCGGAAGCTGCCTTGCTCACAATGCTGCTCGGCACGGCAAAAGAGTAGCCTGTGAACGTGCCGGTTGTAGAGGCAATGGCGGTGTTGATGCCCACCAGCTCGCCGCGCGTATTCACGAGCGCCCCGCCGCTGTTGCCCGGATTGACGGCGGCGTCGGTTTGGATGAATGACTCAATCTTGAACTTGTCGGACAGAATGTTGATGTTGCGCGCCTTGGCGCTCACAATACCGGCGGTGACGGTTGAGGTCAGGTTGAGCGGGTTGCCTACGGCCAGCACCCACTCGCCAAGGCGCAAGTCGTCAGAGTTACCCATGGTGATAAACGGCAGGTCTTTCCCCTCAATTTTGATGACGGCAATGTCCGTGCCTGGGTCTGCCCCCACAAGCTTTGCGGGGAAGGTGCGCTTGTCGTTGAGCGTGACGTGAATTTGCTCGGCACGCTCCACCACGTGGTTGTTGGTTACGATGTACCCGTCGGTTGACAGTATCACGCCCGACCCAACGCCCTGCACAGGCTGCGGCTCGTAGCGGTAGCTCCTAAAGCCGTAGAAGAAGTCGTCGAAGATGGATTCGGGGTAACGCTGCATGGTGCGCATGTAGCTTGTGGTGACGTGCACCACGGCGTTCACCGTTTTTTCGGCAGCTACCGTAAAGTCTATTCCGCTTGCCGCCGCCGCTGTGGTTTGCGACGAAAAGTACGACGGCGTAGCATACGCCGTCGCGCCCTGCCTGCCGCTGTCCGCCGTTCGGACGTGCGATACAAAAACCGCTGCCGCCGTACCCACTGCGGCAGCAACTAAACCTGATATAAGAATGTCCTTTTTCATAATTCTTTACTTGTGATTATACGTTGGATTACTGATTTTGTTTCAGCTTTGGGCGAGGAAAGCGCCTCTTGCTACCTCCTATCAAACATCGTACCACGACTGCAACCTTGCAATTCTGTCATTGCTATTGGTATTTATTAACAAAGCAAAGCGCTATAATCGCTGATATTTATGTTCCTTTGTATGAATTTTTGTCAGCACGCAGGCAATGCCAATAGTTACGCTCACTACCGATTGGGGGACATCTGATTTTTACGTCGCGGCGTTTAAGGGACATATCCTAAGCATGTGCCCCGATGCTCATATTGTTGATATTTCGCACAACCTGTCGCACCTCGACAACGCTGTTCAGGCCGCCTACAGCCTTCGCAGCGCCTGCCCGTACTTTCCCGAAGGTAGCGTTCACGTTGTGGGGATAGACAGCGAGGCGTACCCCGACGAGCCATTTATAGCGGTTGAGAGCAACCGGCAGCTTTTTATCTGCAAAAACAACGGCTTTCTTGGCCTCGTGCTTGACGCAAACGCCCTCGGCAGCGCGGTAGCCATAGCGCAGCCTGACGAATGTAGAGAAGCGGCAGGCTTTAGCATCATGCACGTTGTGCCTCCGGCCGTCAAAAAGCTGCTGCAAGGCGCGCCGGTGGCCAGCCTCGGCGAGGCAATAGCGCCCTTCGCCCGCAAGCAGCAAGAGCCTGTTGTGCGCTACAGGCCAAGGGAGGGCGCAGGCGAGCAGGACGCAAAGCCATGCGTAGAGTCCATAGTTGGGCACGTGCTGCACATCGACAGCAACGGCAACGTCATCACCAACATTACGCGCGAGATATTCTACAGCAGCGTCCAGGACAGGCCGTATGCTATTTTTATCCACAGCAACCGCTACCGGATTTTTCAGGTGAGCAGCAGCTACACCGACGCGAGCAACGGTACGCTGGTGGCTTTTTTCAACTCGCAGGGGCTGCTCGAGGTCGCGGTGAGCTACGGCAACGCAAGCCACCTCTACAGCCTCAGCAGCGATTGCAGCATCACCATTAAATTTCAAAGCTGATGAACGAAACATTACAATCATTCGAGCGCCTGCTCAGCATCATGAACGAGCTGCGCGAAAAATGCCCCTGGGACAGGGAGCAAACCCTCGGCAGCATCAGGCCGCTGACCATTGAGGAAACATACGAGCTGAGCGAAGCCATCCTGGAGGGCGACATGCAGAATATCCGCAAGGAGCTGGGAGATATTTTGCTGCATATCGTTTTTTACGCAAAAATAGCGTCCGAAACCGGCGACTTCGCCATGAAGGATGTTATCGACGGCCTTTGCGACAAGCTGATATACCGCCACCCGCACGTGTTTGGCGAACGTCAGGCAGACACCTCTGGACAGGTAATCAAAAATTGGGAGCAGCTCAAGCTGAAGGAGAAGGGCGGCAACAAAACCGTGCTATCGGGCGTTCCGGCATCGCTGCCAACGCTCATCAAGGCGCGGCGCGTGCAGGAAAAGGCAAGGGCTGTGGGATTCGACTGGGAGCAGCGCGAGCAGGTGTGGGACAAGGTGCAGGAGGAGCTGGACGAGCTGAGGGCTGAGGTAGAAAAAATGGACGCCCAAAAGATGGAAAACGAGCTTGGCGACCTGCTCTTTGCAATGGTCAACGCCGCCCGCCTCTACGATATTGACCCGGAAACGGCGCTGGAGCGCACCAACAAGAAGTTCATCCGCCGCTTTGAGTACCTCGAGCAGCAAACCATCGGGAAAGGCAGGCCGCTTACGCAAATGACGCTGGAGGAGATGAACAAAATTTGGGAGGAGGCAAAGGCCGGAGAGATTTGACGGGCAACGCCAAAACAATCATCACCCTGTTTCCGACGATAAAAAAATAATATTTTAAACTTTGATTTCGCATAACCTGTTCAGGTTGATGCTATAAACATTACCCTGCTCCTTAAAAAAGCGGGCAAGAACAGCTACAAATAAAATGAAAAAGAGTCTTACAATTGCGCTGGTAGCGCACGACCGCCGCAAGGCCGATATGGTAGAGTGGGCGGTATTCAACTCAGAATTTCTCTCCAAGCACCACCTTGTGTGCACCGGAACTACAGGAACGCTGATAGCCAACGCCTATAAAGAAAATGGCCTGTCGGCCAACATTACCTGCATGAACTCCGGCCCGCTGGGTGGCGACGCCGAAATTGCCGCTATGGTGGTGCGCAAAGAGGTTAACTTAGCCATCTTCCTGATTGACGACCTGAACGCCCAACCCCACGAGGCAGACATCATGATGCTGCTTCGCCAATGCCGCATACACAACATACCGATTGCCTGCAACCGCTACAGCGCCGACCTGATGCTCACCAGCTCGCTGTGGGACGAAGAAGGCTACATACCCACTGCCCCAAGGTACGTGGAATTTCACCGACAGTAAGCGTTGTAGGGACATTGTAGAGGCATTGTAGGGGCAAGTCAACCTTGCCCCTACTGCCTCTATAGGCCAACCATCCGTCGTTTGGCGGCGAAAAAATTTCGCCCGTACAGGATGGCGGCGACGTCGTTCCGATGACCTAAACGTTCAGCAGCTTTTTCAGGAAGTTGAAGCCCTTGAACGGAGGGTAGCGCGTTGAAATGTCGCACCACGTTGGGCTGCTGATGATAGCCCGACAGTTGCTGAAGGCAATGAAGCTCTCCTTGCCGTGGTACTTTCCTACGCCGCTGCCGCCCACACCGCCAAACGGCAGGTAGTGGTTGGCAATGTGCAGGATGGTCTCGTTGAAGCAGGTAGCGCCGGCGGCAGTCTTGCGCAGTATTTCCTTCTCCTTGCAGCAGCTGCCGAAGTAGTAGATTGCAAGCGGCTTTTCGCGGGCGTTCACGTAGGAGATAACCTCGTTGATGTCGTCGAAGGTGAGCATGGGAAGTATAGGCCCAAATATCTCCTCCTGCATGATGGGGAGGTCGGCGCTCACCCTGTCCACCAGGGTGGGCGCGACGTACCTGTCTGGCTCGCAGACCTCTCCGCCGTAGACGATGTGAGCGCTCTGCAGGTAGCCTTTCAGCCGCTCTACAGCCTTTCTGTTCACAATGCGGGGATAGTGCTTGCTTTCCCTACAGTTGCTGCCGTACATTCTGGCGATGGTCTCCTCAAACTTCATGATAAACTCCCGCTTTTGTGAGCGGTGTATGAAGAGGTAGTCCGGCGCAAAGCAGACCTGGCCGGCGTTGAGCGTTTTGCCCCAGGCAATGCGCCTCACGGCGATGTCGATGTTGGCCTCCTTATCGACGATGCAGGGGCTTTTTCCGCCCAGCTCCAGCACCACCGGAGTGAGGTGCTCGGCGGCGGCTTTCATCACCTTTCGTCCAAGATCGCGGCTGCCCGTGAAGAAGATGATGTCGAATCGCTGCTCCAGGAGGAAGATGTTCACCTCGCGGTTGCCCTGCGTAATTCCGATGTAGTCTTCCGTAAAAATTTCGCCAAGCATCTGCTCCACCACCTTTGCGGTGGCCGGAGCATAGGGCGAGGCTTTGAGGATGGCGCAGCACCCCGACGAAATAGCCCCCACAAGCGTGTTCATCAGCAGCAGAAACGGTGAGTTCCAAGGCGCAATGATGAGGGCTATGCCCAGCGGCTCGTAAATAACCTTGCTCCTTGAGGGGAAGAGCTTGAGGGGCGTGGGCACTCTTTGCGGCTTAGCCCAGCGTTTCAGGTGCTTGATGTGGTACTTGGTTTCCTGCAGAACAATGGCAACTTCAGTCATGTATGCCTCTTCAGGCGACTTGTGCAGGTCGCTCCACAGCGCGTCAAAAATTTTTGGCATGTAGCGCAGTACCGCCCCCCTGAACTTTTTAAGCTGCTCCAAACGAAATTGAACATCTTTAGTTCTGTGTGTTGCAAAAAATTGTCGCTGGTGTTCCAGCATTTTTTCGATAGCCGAAGGTAAGGTATTTTCCATAATATAGTGTTCTTCTTTAAAATAAATATTGACTGTTTTTAATTGGTGCTTGCCTGCACGCCGACGTCAAGCCGAGCGCACGCCCGCAAGCGGCGTTGCTCATCGCAGCGCCCTTTGTAAATTCGCGGCGTTTCCGCAAATATTTTTCTTTACTCGCTCAGCAACTTTGTACTATGCGCCTAACGCTCGACGCACGTGCAGAAACAGAAAAAACTTTACGGCAAGGCGGCGGTAGCGCTGTCCCTCTCCCTTCTCAGGTAAGGCGAACAGCTTAAAGATTGCGGCAAATAAAAAGAATTTGCACTTCGGAAAATGCAGGATATTGGCAAATCAGCATTAGATTTTATCATAATAATGCCTATACCCAATGAACTTTAGTACAAAAATAGTGTTTTTTTTGAGAATGGCAAAAATGCGCTACCATCTTACGGCCTCTTTTAGCGCCTTGTACCCGCTGCTGCTTGCCTTGAGGATTTCGCCACTCTTGAGATGCACGCGGTAAGATTCTTTTTCGTAGAGCTCGATTTTTGCCACCATATCCACGTTGACGATGAAGGAGCGGTGCACGCGGATGAACTGCTGCTGCGGGAAATTTTCCTCAAAATACTTCATGGTTTTTTCCTTGAGAAAAATACCCTTGTCGGTGTGAAGCTTCACGTAGTCGCCGTAGGCTTCTACGTAGCCGATGCTGTGCAGCGGGATGACGTGTATCTGCTGGCGGTCTTTCACGGCAACTCGCGTGAGCGCTCCCGGCGCAGCGGCGTTGAGCGCCGGAAATCGCTCTGGCAAAGATTCGCCCGATTTTACCCTGGCGAGCGCCTTTTGGAGAGCCGCATCGAATCGCTGCATAGAGTAGGGTTTGAGCAGGTAGTCGATGGCGTTTTGCTCGAAGGCCTGTATAGCAAATTGGTCGTAGGCGGTGGAAAAAATCACGAGGGGCGGGTTTTTCATCAGCTCCAGCATCTCCAGCCCCGTGAGCTTTGGCATCTGCACGTCGAGAAAGATGAGCTGTGGCGACTTTTCCCCGATAGCTTTCATGGCGTCAAACCCGTTGCTGGCCTCGCCAACAACCTCTACTTCGGGGTAGCTTTTCAGGTAGTGGCGGATGATGTCCCGTGCGGGCGCCTCGTCGTCGATAATCAGTACTGTCATTTTTTTAGAGTTTTAAGGAGTAAAAGATGTTTAGCCGTACACAATTGAATCGAAGTCCGAAAAATGCCTTTATCCCTGCGAAAAGGCGCAAAAAAACGCGCTGCCTCTGCGGGGTTGCCGTCAGCGGAAATGCTGCCGGCGTTAAGCAATCGTCAAGCTTTCAAGTCGCGCAGGAATAGTGGAACGCTCAAGCCGGTATTTCGAGCGCGACCACAAATTTTCCGTTCACCACTTTTGTCTGCAACAGCGCCAGATGACCGTAGAGCAACCGGAGCTGCTCTCTGGTATTCTTAAGCCCTGTTCCAGAGCCTTTGCGCTGCCCCACCGCCTCGTCGTCGAAGTTGTTGCTGATTTCGATGTGCAGACGCTGCGCCTTCTGGACGGCCGTAGCCACAATGTGCACCACCTCGGTGCTCTCGTAAACGCCATGCTTCACGGCGTTCTCAAAGAGCGGTTGCAGCAGCATGGTGGGAATTTTGAGCGGCAGGCAGTCCTCCGCTATGGTAATCTTGTAGGCGAGCTTGCTGCCAAATCGCAGCTGCTCTATGGCTAAGTATCGCCTGATGTTCTCCACCTCCTCCTTTAGCGTGGACACGCCGCGGTGCGTGGCGAGCACCGTGTAGCGGAGGTAGTCCGACAGGGCAACGAGCATCTCCTGCGACTGTGTAGCGTCTTTTATTATCAGGGAGCTCAGAGAATTCAGGCTGTTGAAGAGGAAGTGCGGGTTGATTTGCGACTTGAGGAGGTTAAGCTCGCCATCCTTTAGCATTTTGTTGAGGCGTATTTCGTTGGCCGCTTTTTCGTTCAGCTTCTCAATGGCGATGCAGAGGTGGTATATCATCACCACAATTGCGTACAGGAATGTGCCCTCGAGCGCCTTCCACGGCAGCGAGCTGACCATGAAGTCGAGGTACTCGCTGTCTCCGATAGCCAGCAGATAAGTGAAGGCGTATCCGCAGCCCAGGCATACCGCGAGCATCACCATCAGCAGGATGCTGTGCGCTACGATGTTGAACGTCCACGATTTTTTGTCCCAGGCGTTGTAGCGAATGGGATACCACAGCGGCAGGAGGCAAATGGCAAACAGCAGGCTGAACACCAGCGTGTCCACCAGCAGGGTGTGAAAGGGTACGCGGCTCACGTAGAAAGCCACCGACATGTAAAGGTCAATGGCTATCATCCATCCCACCACATAGCCCATGCGCGACCGGTATGACCGGAGTATAGGGTTGATGCTATTCACAGCTTGCAATGTACAGGTTTAAGGTGCAGCGTAGAGGCGTTCTCGCGCCGTCAGTCGCTTTTGAGCTTAATTTCTCCGCCGCCAAACACGGCCGTGACCTCCAGGATGAGCATCTTTTTTTCGTCAATCTCAAAGGTAGGCTTCGGGCGGTTGTCTACAAAATCGCCAAACACTTGATTTTTTCGTACTTCAATGTGCCAATCCACGGGGACGTAAAGCACCACGCCGCCAAACACCGTGTTGACCTCCAGCGTGTGCACGCCTTTGTCGAGCTGCGCGTCGCTGAAGTCGAGCTCTGCGCCGCCAAACACGCAGTTGATTTCGCCGCCCCGAAAATTTTTGGCGCTGATTTTCTCGTGCACGCCGCCAAATACCGCGTTGTACTCCACGTAGCTCTGCGTGGACGTGGCCACCTGCCAGGCCATCACCTTTTTGCGACGCTTGCAGCTTTGGCGGCGGCAAAAAAACAGCGCATTGGTGCGGTGGTCTCGGCAATGCTCGTGGCGGTGGAGTCGCTTGTACCTGTCGAACAGCTCGGAGCGCTGCTCGTCGGAGAGGCGATTAATCTTCTCTGCGTGGCGACGCCACCTGCTGAATCGTCGCCTGTGCCAAAACGGGAAGAGCGCCATGTTAACGCCCACAATAATGATGACGAGCGCCCAGATGTTTCCCCTCAGAAAGCTCAGCGACTCGATGTTGAGCTCGAGCAGCATGAAAAAACCCCCGACGAGAATCAGGAGCATGCCGACAAAAAGCTTGCGGGTGCAGAACAGGCAGAATAAGCCTGCAATGCACGCCAGCGTTTGCCATGAAAAGATGATGGATTTGTACTCCGGTGGCAGCAGGCCGCCGTTGAACATCAGCAGAAGCACGCCGGCCGCCATAAAGAGCAGACCTGTGAAAAGCGAGCGAATGGTGAATAAGCGGTATACTTTCATTTCTGTATTTTTTTGCATAAAAGTTAGCAATTTCGATTTTTGCTGGCAAAATTATAGCTTGCGCAATGCTTTCTCAACGAGTATTCTGTGTGTTTTGTCAAATTCCCGACTAACGGCGATTTTTTCCCGACAAGGCAAAATTCTGCGCCGAGCGGCTCAATCCTCGTCGTGGAGCAACTCTTTCAGTGTTTTGTAGATACCGTCTGCGTCGAAGCCACATTCCGCCTGTAGCTGCGCCATAGCGCCGTGCCCCACAAACCTGTCGGGGATACCAAGACGAATGACCTGCACGTGGTAGCCGTTTTCGGCAAAAAACTCGGCAACGGCGCTCCCCATGCCGCCCACAATAGCGCCGTCCTCTACGGTGACAACCCTGGTAAAGAGCTTTGCGACCTCGTGCAACACCTCCTCGTCAACAGGCTTGGCAAAGCGCATGTCGTAGTGCATTATCGCTATGCCTTCCTGCTCAAGCCGCTCTGTGGCCTGCGCCACAAAGTTTCCGGCGTGGCCAAGGCTCAGCACGGCGGCGTGGCTTCCGCTCCGCACGAGCCGCGCTTTCCCCACGGGCACTTCCTCAAAGGGTCTGCGCCAGCGTTCCGTAACGCCGTTTCCGCGCGGGTAGCGTATGGCAAACGGGCGTTGCAGCTGCGGCAGCTGCGCCGTGTACATCATGTTGCGCAGCTCCACCTCGTTCATGGGGGCAGCCACCACCATGTTGGGGATGCAGCGCAGAAAGGCAATGTCGTAAGCGCCGTGGTGCGTAGCTCCGTCCTCGCCCACCAGCCCGCTGCGGTCGAGGCAGAATACAACGTGGAGATTTTGTAGCGCCACGTCGTGGATGATGGAGTCGTAGCCGCGCTGCATGAAGCTGGAGTAAATGTTGCAGAACGGAATTTTTCCGGCGGCGGCAAGGCCTGCCGAGAAGGTTACGGCGTGCTGCTCGGCGATGCCCACGTCGAAGGCGCGGTCGGGCATTTTTTCCATCATGATGTTGAGCGACGAGCCGGTGGGCATGGCGGGGGTGATGCCGATAATCTTTTCGTTTTTTTCGGCCAGCTCTACGATTGTTTCGCCAAAAACATGCTGGTACAGCGGAGGCTGCCCGCTTTTGTGCGTGCAGAGGAGCTCGCCCGTGGTGCGGTCGAAAGTGCCGGGCGCGTGCCATAGCGTTTGGTTTTCCTCGGCGGGCTTGTAGCCCTTTCCCTTCACCGTAATCACGTGCAGCAGCTTGGGGCCTGGTATATTTTTCAGCATCTCCAGCGTTCCCACCAGCTTGGTCACGTCGTGCCCGTCAATGGGGCCAAAGTAGCGGAAGTTGAGCGATTCAAACAGGTTGCTTTGCCGCAGCGTGGATGATTTGATGGCGATAATCGTTTTTTGCAAAAACCGGCGAATGGATTTCATCCGCTCGGTTCGATTCCAGACCTCAGTCTTTACCCGGTTGTAAACCTGCGAGGTGGTTATTTTTGTAAGATATTCGCTGAGCGCCCCCACGCTGGGGTCTATGGCCATGTTGTTGTCGTTGAGGATGACGAGCAGGTTGGATTTTTCGATGCCGGCGTTGTTCAGTCCTTCAAAGGCAAGGCCGCCGGTCATAGATCCGTCGCCAATGATGGCCACCACGTGTCGCTGCTCGCCCTGCATTTTGGCGGCCACCGCCAGCCCCAGCGCCGCAGAGATGGAGGTAGAGGAGTGCCCCGTTCCGAAAGCGTCGTACTCGCTCTCCGCCATCTTGGGGAATCCGCTGATGCCGTGGTATCGGCGGTTGTTCGCAAAGAGCTTGCGCCGCCCCGTGAGGATTTTGTGCGCGTAGGCCTGGTGACCCACATCCCACACCAGCTTGTCGTAGGGGGTGTTGTAAACGTAGTGCAGAGCTACGGTGAGCTCCACCACGCCAAGGCTAGCGCCAAAGTGTCCGGGATTCTCCGACACCTTGTCAATGATAAAATCGCGTACCTCGCGGCAAATTTCCGGCAGCTGGAGTTTGTCCAGCCGCTTCAAATCCGCCGGAAATCCTACTGTTTCCAGCAGCGAGTACTTACCTTTGGGCATACTTGTAAAATTTAACATATATGGGCTGCAAAGATAGTAAACTTTGTGGTTTTACTCGCTACTTTTGCCCCTAAAAATTTTTAATACATTTACCAAATGAAGCACGCCATTCGTTTTATAGCTATTTCATTGCTAATTACTTCCGTATCCTGCGTTGCGCCTAAAAAATTTCAAGACCTGCAAGCGCAAAAGGCCATTTGCGACGATAAAAACGCGCAGCTGGAGTCTGAAAATGAAGGCTTGAAGGGAAAAATCAGCCAGATGCAAGAGTCTGATTTAAAGTTAAATGAAACCATTTTTGCCTTGCAGGACACAATAGAGCTGCTGAGGCACGAGCAAAGCCTGCTGAACAACCGCTACGCCGACCTGCTGAAAACGCAGGAGGCCTTACAGACGGGTAGCCGGAAAGAAATCCGTAAGCTGCTTGAGCAGCTTCAACAAAATCAGGAGGCGTTGCAGCAAAAGGAAACCCAGCTCTCTGAGGCCGAGCGGGCGCTCAACGAGCGTACCTTAGCCGTGCAGGAGCTCGAAGCAGAGATCAACGAGCGCGGGCTGGCCATCCAACGGCTGGGCGAAGACCTGAGCGAGCGCAACCAAAAGCTGGTAGCGCTACAGCAGGCGTTGCATCAAAAAGATTCCGTGGCGAAGGCTCTGCGCAAAAAGGTGGCCGATGCGCTGCTGGGCTTTGAGGGCAAAGGGCTGACCGTTACCATGCGCGACGGGAAGGTGTACGTTTCGCTCGACGAAAAGCTGATGTTTGCCTCAGGCAGCTCCGCCGTCGACGCGCGCGGCGCAGAGGCCATCAGCAGCCTCGCAAAGGTGCTGGAGCAAAACCCCGACATCAACGTAACCATCGAGGGGCACACCGACGACGTTCCCTACAAAGGCTCAGGTCAGCTTCAGGACAACTGGGACTTGAGCGTGAAGCGTGCCACCTCAGTTGTGCGCATCATGCTCAGGAATACGGGCATAGAGCAGTCGCGAATAACGGCGGCGGGCAGAGCCGAGTTTGTACCCCTGCAATCCGGCAAAACTCCTGAGGCGCGGCAAGCCAACCGGCGCATTGAGGTTATCCTTGCCCCCAAGCTCGACGAGGTGTTTAAGCTGCTGGAGAACTGATTTGTATAATTCTCAAAAAAATCAGCTGAAGAAATGTTACTATCATTTATTACGTGGAACGTAAATCCAGAGATTTTCTCCATAGGCCCCATTCACGTGCGCTACTACGGCCTGCTGTTTGCGCTGTCGTTCGTGTGCAGCTACCTGCTTTTTTCGTACTTCTTCAAGCGCGACAGCCTCTCGCTGCCGCTGCCGCTGGAGTCTGCTCAGGGAAAATCTCTGCAAAAGGAGAAGCCCCTAAAGGTAAAGGCTACCAAAAAGTTATCGCCCGTTGAAAAAAAGGGGACGGGAAAGGAGAAGGAAATTTTCCTGCGGCAGCAGCGTCACCAGCTGTTAGATGCGCTCACCGTGTGGGCGGTAATCTCCACCCTTGTTGGGCTGCGCCTCGGCCACTGCCTGTTTTACGACCCTATATACTACCTTTCGCACCCGATAGAGATACTGAAAATCTGGGAGGGCGGCCTGGCAAGCCACGGCGCGGCCATTGGCGTTCCGCTGGGGCTTTACTTTTTTTGCCGCAAGTACAAAATGAACTACCTCTGGCTACTCGACCGAATTGTGGTTGTGGTGGCGCTCACCGGCTTCTTCATCCGCACCGGCAACCTGATGAACTCCGAGATATACGGCATCCAGACCTCGCTGCCGTGGGGCTTCATCTTCAAGTACCGTGGTGAAGTAGCGCCCAAGCACCCCACGCAGATATACGAGGCGCTGGCCTACCTGCTGATATTCTTCATTCTTCTGTACGTTTATCAAAAAAAGACCGCCCTGCTCAACCGCAAGGGATTCCTGTTCGGAGCATTTCTTGTGCTGGTCTTCACCTTCCGCTTCTTTGTGGAGTTTATCAAAGAGCGTCAGGTAGCGTTTGAGGAGGGTATGCCGCTCGATATGGGGCAGCTGCTTAGCATTCCCTTTGTGCTGCTGGGCGTGTTCATGCTGGCATACAGCCTTCGGCAAAAGCCCAAGGCGACTGAAAAAGCAGAAGCATTAGCGTAAAAGCGCATGATTTTTGGACAGGAGATGGCGCGCTCTGCCGGTAGCGTAAAGAAACTTTAGCTGCCAAAGTTGCCGCCGGTTTTCCCAAAATCGCTACATTTATAGATTTATTTTTGGTGAGCTCCCGTAGAGTGTTTCTCTGTAAAAAAATTTTTTGATGTTGAATTGGACGAGCAATATAAAGGCGTTACAGGACTTGCTTGGCAACGCCAGGCATTGCCTTGTAGTGTCGCACATGAACCCCGACGGCGACGCTGTAGGCGCTTCGCTGGCGTGGTGGAGCTACCTGAAGGCAGCCTACCCTGACATGGAGGTGCGCGTGGTGTTTCCAAACAAGTATCCAGAGTTCCTCGGATGGATAGAAGGCGCTGACCAGGCAATAGCTTACGCCGATAAAAAGGAGGCTACACAGAGCTACATAAAAACCTGCGACCTGATTTTTTGCCTCGATTTCAACTCCATAGACCGCCTTGACGCGCTGGGTGAGGCGCTGCCCGACCGCAGCGTGCCCCGCGTGCTGATTGACCACCACTTGCAACCAACTCCAGACTTTGACCTCATATTTTCGGATGCCTTGATGAGCTCTACCTCAGAGTTTGTTTACCGGATAGTTGTCGCTTTGGGCGGCAAGCCGCTGCTGACCAAAGGCGCAGCTGAAGCGCTATACGTTGGGCTGATGACCGATACGGGGTCGTTCTGCTTTAGCGTCAGAACGCCGGATACGTTCCGCATGGCGGCCGACCTCGTGGAGCTTGGCATAGACAAGGACGAAATAGCCGGTAAGGTCTACGACAGCTACTCCGAAAAGCGGATGCGCCTGCTGGGTTACTGCCTGCACGAAAAAATGCGGGTGTTCCCGAAGCAAAAAGCGGCCTACATTTCGCTTTCGCGAAGAGAGCTTGATGATTTTTGCTTTCAGCCCGGCGATACGGAGGGATTTGTAAACTTTCCCCTTTCCATTAAGAAGGTTACGCTGTCGGCCTTATTCACCGAGTCGCAGGATAAAACCCACATTCGCGTTTCGCTCAGGTCAAAGGGCAAAACCCTTTCGGTAAACGAGCTGGCGCGCAAGTACTTCAACGGTGGCGGGCATTTCAACGCCGCAGGCGGGAAGTACTTCAACTCGCTGAAAAATTGCGAGGCATACTTTGAAAATATCCTGAAAAGCGAATTTTAAACCATAAACCGTTTACCACACATGCACAGAAACGCAAATCAAACCAAATATTCTCTCGTATGTCTTGCGTTTTTTGTACTTTTGCAGGCGCAATGCGGCAGTCCTCGCGAGCAGCGTCCCTACGCACCGGCGGCGTCGCAGGACAAGCTGCGGCTACAGGAGGTGAACAGGTATTTGAGCGAAAAAGAGCAGGATATTTTGAAATCCTACATCGGGCGGCAGCAGCTGGACATGGAGGAAAGCAGCACGGGCTACTTCTGCCAGGTGGTGGTGGCGGGCAGCGGAGACACGATTGCAGCGGGCGACGTGGTGCAGCTGCGCGGCAGAATTTTTTTGATAGACGGCGCGCCCTGCTACACGTACAGCGGGCAACGCTTGCTGGAGGTGGCAACGGGGAGTTACTCAGGTATTACGGCTTTGAACGTGGCGCTGGTGGGCTTGAGGCAGGGAGACCACGTGCGCCTTGTTATCCCGTCGCACCTTGCGTTTGGGCTTTTGGGCGACGGCGACAGGATTCCGCCGCGCAGCCCCTTAGTATGCGATTTTTTTGTGGAAAAAGTGACGAAAAAGTAAGCCGCATTTACAGCCATGCTACGGCAACAATAAATTGCAAATGGCGGCTGACATACTAAAGTATTGACAGGTAATTATTTTTAAGTTTTATTGTATGAAATTAGGCGATGTTACTGTGGCGCTGACAGCTTTGCTGCTGCCTGTGCTTGGTGCGCAGGCGCAAGCCTATAGCCCGCTGAGCAAAGATATTAGCTACTGCTTTCGCATGTTGAGCAATGGAGGCGTAAAGGTAGACAATGGGTGCTACGTGCAGCTTTTGCTGAGCGCCACAAAGCAGAAGGGCAACAAAGTATTTGAGCAGGTTTGCTGGCTGCCTGTGGGCGAAGATCCTGAACGCAATTCGCTTGAGGCAAGCCTCAAGCTGCTTTCGCAGGGCGACAGCGCCGACTTTACGATGCCTGCCAAAATCCTGCTGTCGAGCTTAACCGGCTACCCCAGGGTAGAGGGCGTGACAGGCAGCGAGACGCTACATGTAGGCGTGCGCGTGCTGCGCGTGGTGGAGCGCGACATTATTTTGGACGACGCCTACGAAAAGTTTTGCGAAGACTACCAGCGCTACGAAAGGCGTTTGATAGTTCAGTACATACGGAAGCGTTCCGGGTTTAAGGCCGCAGGCGATATTTGGAAAAAGCAGGAAAAGCCGGGCAACGGCAAAAAGGCAAGCAAAGCGGGCAGCTCAATGAACATTGCCTACGAAGGTTTTTTTCTTAACGGCGTAAAATTCGACTCCAACGGGAAAAGCGGACAGCCTTTTCGCTACGTGCGGGGACAGCAGTGGCAAGTAATACAGGGGCTGGCGCTCGCGCTCGCAGGCATGAGCGAGGGCGAAAAGGCAACTTTTATTTTCCCCTCGACGCTTGCCTTTGGAGTAAAAGGGTTGGCCGATATTGTGCGGCCTTTCTCTCCGGTAGTGTACGAGGTGGAGGTGCTAAACGTGGTAGATAAGTAGTGCGTAATCGCACGTTGATATGATTTTTATGAAAATGAATACGCTATTGGATTGCAGGCGGCGCAGCTTTTTTTGCCTTGCGCTCGCGCTGGCGTTTGCTCCATCATGCAAGGACGACGATACGGAGGACAAGCAACGGAAGGACATTGAACGCTACATTACCGGCTCGCTGAACGCCGAGATTGACGAAAAGGACGGCGTGTACTACGTTCCGCTGTCCGTTGATTCGAGCAGCGAGCGAGTGCCGGTGGAGCAGGGCGACTTAATAGAGGTGGAGTATGAGGCAATGGTGTTTGGCGGCGGACTCTTTGCCACGAGCATTGACTCGGTGGCAATACAAAACGGGTTGGAGCCTAACCATTGGGGCGGAGCCGGAGCCGGCGTAGAGGTGGGCGTGGGTAAGCTGATACCCGGCATAGACAGAGGCTTGCTGCGCATGGCGCTGGGCGAGCAGGCCATAATAATTTTCCCGTTTACGCTTGGCTACGGAAAAAAATACGTGGGCTTAGTGCCGCCACAATCGGCGCTGGTGTTCAACGTGCTCATAACAAAGGTAGAGAAACGCTGATGGCTCGGAACACTACTTTGGATGGCAAACTGAAAATGAAAACATACATACAAAACATGGCTTATCAAAAAAAATATTTTATGCTGGCGACTCTGGCCGCGGCAACCCTTTTTTCGCGCTGCGCAAAAGAACCTTCCGAATCGGAGCAGCAAAGCGAGCTGCAGCTGATAAAATCTACCATTAGGGTGTACTACCCCAATGCAACGCCAATAAAAGAGGACAGCAGTATATGGCTGATTAGCGAACGGAAAAATACCTCAGGGAACAGCGCAAAGCCACAGGAGGACGGCTACGTGGAGTTTGGCTACAGGGGACAGCTGCTTCCTGTTGCGCGGAGCGTTGTTTACCAAACCACCGACTCGCTGGAGGCGCACCGGCTGGGCACATTTTCCGCAGCAACGCACTACGCCCCCATGTTTTCGCACTACCACACAAGCTACATGCAGAAGGCGCTGCATACGGCGCTTGAGCGAATGAGCGAGGGCGACACCCTCACGGTGCTGTCGGCGTCGTGGCACGCCTTTGGCTCGACGGGCGCTACAGGAGTACCGGCAAACACGCCGGTCATTTTTACCGTTACCCTCAACGAGATTGTGGCAAATGCCGACTCTGCCGCCGCCCGCGAGCTGCGTATGGTGAAGAACTACGTGGATGTGTACAATGACAGCAGCAATGCAGAAAAGTTTGTGCAGGCTGTAGATACCACAGGCGCGCCGCTGCCGGGCATCTACATTTGCTACGTCGACACGGCGCCGCGAAACGATACAACGCTGTGCGCCAAAACAGGCGAAACGCTAAACCTAAAGTACGCCGGATACTACCTTCGCGACGGTTTTTTGCTGGACTCCAACATCGGGAGCGAAGTTTACAAGGCGGGGTGGAATGTTGATACAACCGCCTCAACATCAACGTATCAGACGTACTACAGCCACACCTTTTCGAGGGCGTTGCTGTCGACTACCTCCGTAAAAGCGTTCGATGTGGCGTTGCTCAACGTGGTGGCGGGCAGCAAGGTCGAGGTAGTGTTCACGTCCGACTACGGCTACGGGGCAGCAGGCACTACCACCAACGCCTCCCGCCCGATATACCCCTACACGCCGCTGCGCTTTTACATTTCGTTTGTGAACAAGAAGTAAAATCGCTACCGGAAAATTGTGGCTAACCTGCGCTGCGGTCTTGCTCCCGGCGCAGGTCTTTTTCTTTGATGCTTTCGCGCTTGTCGTAGGCTTTTTTGCCTCGCGCCAGCGCAATGTCGAGCTTGGCCAAACCCTTTTCGTTGATAAAAATGCGGAGCGTGATAATCGTCAAGCCCTTTTCCTTGGTTTTGCGGGTGAGCTTTTGCAGCTCGCGCTTTTGCAGCAGTAGCTTGCGGTCGCGGCGGGCGTTGTGGTTGCTGTAGCTGCCAAAACGGTACTCCGATATGCTGATGTTTCTTGCCCACAGCTCGCCGTTGACAAAAAGGCAGTACGAATCGGCAAGGGCTGCCTTGCCCTCGCGGATAGATTTTATTTCCGTTCCGGTAAGCGCCATGCCCGCCGTGAGCGTTTCCACTACCTCGTAGTCAAAGGTGGCGCGCTTGTTTTTTATCTCGATGTTCGATGTACGGTGCATTTGAATTTTTGAGTGCTGAATTTTACTTGTGTCTTTGGCCATTTGAACGATTCCAGCTTTTTCACATCATCACCTTTAGATCGTAAGGTTTTCTACTGCGGCGCTGTTCTGTACAGCCAGATGGCAATGAACAAAAACAGGACGTTGGGTATCCACAAGGCAATGGCAGGCGTGAGCCATCCCCCCTGCACAAACATTTCGCTGAAACGTTGAAACAGAATGTACGAAAAGCTCAGCCCCACGCCCAAGCCAATGTGCAGCCCCATGCCGCCCCGCATCTTGCGCGACGACAGCGCTACGCCAATGATGGTAAGAATAATGCTTGCCATAGGGTAGGCAAACCGCTTGTGCTTTTCGATGAGCATTTCGTCAACGTTGGATGCGCCTTGCAGCTTCAGCATGTTGATGTAGTCGTTTATTTCGCGGTAGCCCATAGTTTCCACGAGCTTGTTTACGCGGACGGACAAGTCCTTTCCCGTAAGGTTAATCGTTGTGTCCAGCGAAGCTCCGGTGCGGATAACCTCGCCGCTGTCGGTAATGGTGCGTATTACGTATTGCGACACGTGCCAGGCGTTTGTTGCCGTGTCCCAAACCGCCTCGTTCGACGTGAGCTTTGCGGTTAGCCCATCGTCGTCGATGTGCTCCAGCGAGAAGCTGTACGCCGTCTGGTTGCGGACGTTGAAGCTCTCGATGTAGGCAAAGTAGCCCTGCTGCGTTTGCCGGTGGATGTGCCGGTCTCTGTTCTGGTACGGATTTTTCAGGTACTTTTCCTCGAAGTTGTACCGGCGCACGGAGGCCGGAGGAATCACAACGTTGGCTAAGTAGCAATTGGCCAGCGCAATGAACGTTGCCACCATCAGGTAGGGTCGCATGATGCGCCCCATGCTGACCCCGTTGGAGAGCATGGCCACTATTTCCGTGTGGCTTGCCATTTTCGACGTAAAAAATATGACGGCAATGAAGGTGAACAGCGCGCTGAAAATATTCACGAGGTACGGTATAAAGTTGCCGTAAAAATCGAATATGATGGCCGAAAGGGGCACCTGCTTCGACACAAAGTTATCTATCCTCTGGCTGGTGTCAAAGATAATGATGATGAGCGTTATGGCGAGGATGGCAAAAACGTAGGTGCTCAGAAACTTTTTAATGATATACCGGTCAAGAATTTTCATTGGTTTTTCCATTTTGTTTAAATTCGTGATGACACTTTTTTGGACATATTACGCTTCCACCCGGCAAACGAGCCGTTGGCGATATGCGCCCGCGCTTCGCGCACCAACCACAGGTAAAAGCCGAGGTTGTGCAGGCTGGCAATTTGTGCGCCGAGCATTTCGCCTGCCACAAACAGGTGGCGCAGGTAAGCCTTGCTGTACGTGCTGTCCACAAAGGTATGCGCCGCCTCGTCGATGGGGGAAAAATCGTGCTGCCACTTTTGGTTGCGTATGTTGATGATGCCCTCTGAGGTGAACAACATTCCGTTGCGCCCGTTGCGCGTGGGCATGACGCAGTCAAACATGTCGACGCCCAGCGCGATGGCCTCCAGCAGGTTTTCGGGCGTTCCCACCCCCATCAGGTAGCGCGGCCTGCCTTTGGGCAAAATTTCGTTGACCACCTCAATCATTCTGTACATTTGCTCGGCCGGCTCGCCAACGGCTAAGCCGCCTATCGCGTAGCCGTCTCTATCGAGCTCTCCGGCGTGCTCGGCCGCTGCCCTCCGCAGGTCGGGGTAAACGCAGCCCTGCACAATGGGGAAGAGCGTTTGCTCAAACCCGTACTTTGGCGTGGTGTCGTCAAAGCGTTTCACGCTACGCTCCAGCCACCGTTGCGTTAGCTCCAGCGATTTTTTGGCGTAGGCGTAGGCAGCCGTTCCGGGTGGACATTCGTCGAGCGCCATGATGATGTCTGCGCCGATGCTGCGCTGGGTATCTACCACGCTTTCCGGCGTGAAAAGGTGCTGCGAGCCGTCGATGTGCGACCGGAAGAGGCAGCCCTCGTCGGAGAGCTTGCGGCTTGCCGCCAGCGAAAACACCTGATAGCCGCCGCTGTCGGTCAGCACAGGCCTGCTCCACGACGAAAAGCGGTGCAGCCCTCCGGCAGCCTCCAGCGTCTCCACGCCAGGGCGCAGGTAGAGGTGGTAGGTGTTGCCCAAAATGATTTCTGCATCAACCTCCCGCTCCAGGTCGCGGTGAAAAACACCCTTGACGGTGGCGGCTGTTCCAACCGGCATAAAAATAGGCGTATGCACGTCGCCGTGCGCCGTATGCAGGCGTCCGCAACGTGCTGAGGTCTCGGTGTCGGTATGGAGAATGTCGAATTTCAATGCTCTTTACAAGTGCCCGCAGGCGCGGCTATTGCTCTTAAAAAATAGTTTAGTTCGCTGCAAATATACAACTAAAGATTCAAAGATTCAAGAATTCAAACAGGGCAAACGCACGAAAATATTATCTTTGCAGAATGGAAGTAATACAGGAATATTTATCCCAAAATGTCCATTAGAATATAGCTGGTTGATAGTAAACATTTGTCATTCCATATTTTCTAATGGACGCTATTAGAAAACTGCATTTGTAATTTACTCATAGTAAGCAAAATATCGTGCATTAATTCGTCGAAAATCAACTCTTATTTTATGAATTAATGCTGAAATGGACATTTTT
>JAIRSZ010000149.1 GCA_031255195.1 Prevotellaceae bacterium
AAAATAAAAACAGCTGCACGTAGGCAACGATTCCCAGAATAATCACAAACAGCATTTGCGACTCGTGCGCCAGCGTTGCGTAGAGTAGCCCGTCGGTTTCGGGGATGGCGTATATGGCGTACAGGCCGATGCTGGTAATGGCGTGAAATGCTCCCAGCCCGCCGTTGGTGGGCGCTACCACGCCAAAGCTGCCCAGCAGCATGACCACCAGCCCGTCGACAGCGCCAAAGCTCGACGTGGCGGGGATGGCAAACAGCACCACCCACGACATGCCCCAGTAGCATAGCCACAGGAGCACGGAGTGCAGCAAAAAGTTCCAGCGTCGCTCCATCGACAGGAACGTTTTCAACCCGTCGCCAATGCCTTTGATGAACTTCCAGATTTTTTGCGCCATCCCGCTTTTGCGCAGGCGGCTGCGGAACGCCCAAATGAGCGCCGCGACCAGCGCCACGGCTGCTGCCGCAAGCAGCACAAAAAGTCCACCGGAGAAGATCTCCTTTTCGGCGAGCTTCTGGAAAACATTTTCGCGCAAAAACCTTCCAAACGTATCCATGCGCAGAAGGAAGGCCAATAGCACAATGGAAATGAGGCACAGCATGTCGAAAGCTCGCTCGGCCACCACCGTTCCCA
Source organism: Prevotellaceae bacterium (assembly GCA_031255195.1). GTDB lineage: Bacteria > Bacteroidota > Bacteroidia > Bacteroidales > UBA932 > JAITMY01. Next base: position 631 of record JAIRSZ010000149.1, read on the forward strand.
CCAGCTTGTTCAGGGGTATTTTGTCGGACTTGACGAGCGCGCCGCAGCGGACAACCTCGCCAAACCGCGGAAAAATCAGGTTGGCGAGGTAGCCCATAATGACGGCGTTGTACATGGAGGCGAGGCTCGGCCTGTAGCCCAGCGGCTCAATGAGCATCCGCCAGCGCAGGGCGCGCACAAAGTAGGCCGCAATGCCCAGCAGCACGCCTACCAAAACCCACGAGTAGTTGGCTGCCCGCAGTCCGGCCAGCAGCTCGTCCATGTGCGCGTCTTTGAAGCTGAACCACAGCAAGAATACTGTCAGCAGAAAAAAAAAGGAAAACTTTAGAAAGGTGTTAAAGCGCTTTCTATACATAAACTATTAATTATTAGCTATTTGACAAGCCTGTTTGTTTCCTTGTCGGGGTAAACAATGGAGGGGCGAAACGTTTTTGCCTCCTCAAAATCCATCTGCGCGTAGGCCATGATGACCACCACGTCGCCCGCGTGGCACTTTCGGGCGGCAGGCCCGTTGAGGCACACCACGCCGCTCCCGCGCTTGCCCCTGATGACGTAGGTGTCGAGGCGCTCGCCGTTGTTGATGTTTACCACCGTCACCTTTTCGTAGGCAACAAGGTTGGCCGCCTCCATCAGGTCTTCGTCTATGGTTATGCTGCCCATGTAGTAAAGGTTGGCCTCTGTGATGGTTGCATGGTGTATCTTTGACTTTAAAACTTCAATTTGCATAATTAAAAATTTTTCAGGTTCTCGGATTTCAAAATTTGGAATCGGATATGCTTTAAATTCGGTTAATTTTTGCTCCTATGGCGTTCAGCCGCTCGTCGATGCGCTGGTAGCCGCGGTCTATCTGCTCAATGTTGTGAATGACGCTTTTCCCGTCGGCGCACATGGCGGCGATGAGCAGCGCCACGCCTGCGCGAATGTCGGGCGAAGTCATCACCGTGGGGCGCAGCTTGAGGCGCTCGTTGCCGATGACCGTGGCGCGGTGCGGGTCGCACAGTATAATCTGCGCGCCCATGTCGATGAGCTTGTCGACAAAAAAGAGGCGGCTCTCGAACATTTTTTGGTGGATGAGCACGCTTCCCTTGGCTTGCGTGGCCACCACCAGGAATACGCTGATGAGGTCGGGGGTAAGCCCCGGCCACGGTGCGTCGGCAATGGTCATGATGGAGCCGTCGATGAACGTTTCTATCTCGTAGCAGTCCTGCCGCGGGACGTGTATGCTGTTGCCCTGCCGCTCGATGCACACGCCCATGCGCCGGAAGGCGTCGGGGATGATGCCGAGGTCGCCAAACGCGGTGTCCTTGATGGTGAGCTCGCTGTGCGTCATGGCCGCCATGCCGATAAAGCTGCCCACCTCGATCATGTCGGGCAGGATGGTGTGGTCGGCGCCATGCAGCTGGGGAACGCCCTCCACCACCAGCAGGTTGGAGCCTACGCCCGATATTTTTGCGCCCATGCGCAGCAGCAGCTTGCAGAGCTGCTGCACGTAAGGCTCGCAGGCGGCGTTGTAGATGGTGGTTTTGCCCTTGGCCATCACAGCGGCCATAAGGATGTTGGCCGTGCCGGTAACCGAAGCCTCGTCGAGCAGCATATCGCAGCCGCGCAGCTGCGCAGCCTCTATGCGGTAGAGCTCGCTGCCGGACTCGCTGCCGAAGCTTGCGCCCAGCTTCTCGAACCCGATGAAGTGCGTGTCGAGCCGCCGCCGCCCGATTTTGTCTCCGCCCGGACGCGGCGCGTAAACCAGGCCAAAGCGCGCCAGCAGGGGACCCACCACCATGATGGAGCCGCGTAGCCCCGACGCTTTCCGCACAAACTCTGGGTCTTGCAGGTAGTCGGGGTGGAGCGTTTTTGCGCAAAACGAGCAAACGCCCGGCTCTTCCTGCTCGACCTCCACGCCCAATCCGGTAAGCAGGTCAATGAGCTTGTTTACGTCTAAAATATCGGGGATGTTGCGGATGGTAACCTTTTCGGAGGTAAGCAGGGTGGCGCAAATCACCTGTAGCGCTTCGTTTTTTGCGCCTTGCGGCGTGATTTCACCGTTGAGCGTACATGCTCCCGAAACTTCAAATGAAGCCATTTAGCTTTTTCGATTTCGTGGTTTCAAAACTCGCTACTTGTTTGTAATTCTGCGGCGTTGCTGGGGCTGCTGTTGCTGCTGTTGCTGTCGCTTTTGGCGATTTTGTCCGTTGCTGTAGCCGTAGTTGCCCACCGAAAGGCGGGTGGAGTCGCTTATCACTACCCGTCCTTTTGTGAGCCTTTCGATGTCTCTGTATATCATGTCGTCCGACACGCTTTCCTTGTTCCACGCGAGGTAGGCCTTTTTCATGTGGTTTGCCACGGCCATAATGGAGTAGCTGCGCTTTTCGCCTTCGGGGAGCTCGGCAATGTTTTCCAGCATGTCCTGAACGCCGCGCCCGTAGTGCTTTAGCACGATGGTGTCGGGCGAGGTGTAGGGCATACGCCGGGGCTTTTCCTCAAACGTTATCGGCTCGGGGCGCGGGTAGGGCGAATCGATGTCGAGGTCGAAGTTGGCAATGATAAACAGATGATCCCAAAGCTTGTGCTTAAAGTCGTTGATGTCGCGCAGGTAGGGAAAGAGGCTTCCCATAACGCCAATTACGGCGTGCGCCTGCTCGTTGCGCTTTTCGCGGTTGGGGATGGTGCGCAGGTACTCTACCATGCGTTGGATGTGGCGACCGTACTCCGGTAGCGCCAGCTTGTTTCGTTGTGTATTATAGTCCATAGCTGCAAAGATAGCCTTAAAAAATTTATAAACAATAGAGAATGTACAATCTGCTACTCCACGATTTCCGTGATTACCTGTCCGCTTGCGGCGTTGGGGAGCGAAGTCCCCACCAGCGTGGCAAGGGTAGGGGCAACGTCGGTCATGTCGACAGGAGTTGCAATGGTTTTGCGCTTTACGCGCCACCCGTAGAAGGCAAGCGGCACGTGCACGTCGTAGCTGTAGGCCGAGCCTGACGCCGACTTGGAGGATGTTTCCATCCAGCCTGGCTCAAGGTTTATGACAATATCGCCCGAACGCTTTGGGAAAAAGCTGTTCTGCATACACCGCGCAATGCCGTCGGCAAAGGCCGCGCCTGCAAGCGTATGCGCAGTAACCGCGCCGGACACGCCCGAAAACTGCTGCACAAAGGTTGCAGTGCGCTCCTGCACCTCGCTTAGGCGCAGGTTGGAGTCTTCAATGAGCGTGTGGTTCAGGAATATTTGCTTTTGCGAAAACGACTTTACCCACTCGCCCTTGCCGTAAACAATGTTCAGGTAGCTGCGCAGGAGCACCAGCGCCTTGTTGTGGTCAAACGTTCCGTGCGGCATGTTGGCAGCTGCGAGCTCCTGCTGCGAAAGGTTAACGCCGTGGTCGGAGGTGAGCACAAGGAGCAGGTTTTTCTTGCCCACGTGCGTGGACAGGAACGAAATGAGGTGCTTGAGGTTTTGGTCGGTGCGGTAAAAAGCGTCCTCCAGCTCTGCCGACAGCACGCCGTAGCGGTTGCCGATGCTGCGCATAGCGCCAAAGTATATTGTAATCATGTCGGTGGAGCTGCCGCTTCCCATGTTTTCGTTCACCATAGTCGAGATGGCAAAATCTTTCACAAGGTTGTCGCTGTAGGGCGCATTGCGCAGTTTTTCGTAGCTGGCTCTGCCGGTTTTCTTTGGCGGCTCGGCGTTGGCAAAAATCAGGCTGCCTGTGGTTTCCGTCTGCTTGTACTTACCCATGCTCATGCTGTCGATGGAGTAGCGTGCTGCGGGCAGCACGCTTTCCCAGCTGTGGTGGAGGTATGTGTCGGTAATTTTCTTTTTGTTGAAGTCGTTCACCCACGGCGGCAGCTCCTGCATGTAGTAGCTGCTGCTCACAAAATGGCCGCTCATATCGTCAAACCAGTAAGCGGCGTTGCTGTTGTGTCCTGAAAGCAGGATGGCCTCTGCAGGCTCCATCGAAATGCCCACCACCTTCGATTTGCTGTCGAGCAGCTTCAGCTCGTCGCCAAAGGTGGAGGCAAGCAGGTGGGCGGGCGATTTTTTCAGGTTGTCGTTGCTGCTTTCAACAGGCAGCACGTGCGGGTCGGCGCACGCCTCCTGCATGGCGCTATGCACGCGGTCGTACCACCTGTCGGACGGTATGCCGTGCTGCGCGGGCGCTGCTCCGGTGGCAATGGTGGCAAGTCCGGGGGCGGTGTGCGTCAGCAGGTGGCTGTAGCGGGCGTTTTGGCAAAATGCGCCTTCGGTTATCAGCGTTTTGAAGCCCTCGTCGCTCAGGTTATTTTTAAACCGCAGCAGGTAGTCGCTGCGCAGCTGACCCACCACCACCTGCACGATGAGCTTGGGCTTGTCGCCCGGCAGCACATTCTGGGCAGCGGACGGCAGGCTAACGGCAGCGGCAAAAAATGTGGCAAGGGTGAGGGAAAAGGCGGGTAGTACGCTATTTTTTTTCATTGCTAAAGGGTTTCACACGTTAAACCTGAAATGCATAATATCGCCGTCCTGAACTACGTAGTCCTTGCCTTCTACCGCCAGCTTTCCGGCGTCGCGGCAGGCGTTTTCCGAGCCGTACCTGATGAAGTCGTCGTACTTGATGACCTCTGCGCGGATAAATCCCTTTTCAAAGTCCGTATGGATGATTCCGGCTGCCTGCGGAGCTTTGATGCCCCGTGGGTAGGTCCATGCCCGCACCTCCTGCGGGCCTGCCGTGAAGTAGGTTTCCAGATTGAGCAGCGTATAGGCAGCCTTTATCAGCCGCGCCACGCCCGACTCCGTCAGGCCGGCCTCCTCCAGGAACATTTGCCGCTCCTCGAAGCTTTCCAGCTCGGCTATCTCCTCCTCGGTTTTGGCCGCCACAACGAGGTATTCCGCCTGCTCCTCGCGGATGGCCTCGCGCAGCGCGTCCACGTAGCGGTTGCCGCTTACGGCGCTTTTTTCGTCCACGTTGCACACGTACAGCGTCGGCTTGTCGGTGAGCAGAAAGAGCTCGCCGGCCAGCTTCCGGTCGTCCCTGTTGTCGAGCTGCACCATGCGCGCAGGCTTGCCCTGCCGGAGCGCGTCCCGGTAGCGTTGCAGGATTTCGCACATGCGCTTAGCCTCTTTGTCGCCGCCGGTTTGCGCCGCCTTTTGCACGCGGGCTATGCGCCCCTCCACCGTTTCCAAATCCTTTAGCTGGAGCTCAAAGTCGATAATTTCCTTGTCGCGCACGGGGTTTACCGAGCCGTCAACGTGGGTAACGTTGTCGTCGTCGAAGCAGCGCAGCACGTGGATGATGGCGTTTGTTTCGCGGATGTTGCCCAGGAACTTGTTGCCCAAGCCCTCGCCGTTGCTTGCGCCTTTTACCAGCCCTGCGATGTCCACAATCTCTACGGTGGTGGGCACAATACGCTGCGGCTTCACCAGCTCGGCAAGCTTGCCCAAGCGTTCGTCGGGGACGGTAATGACGCCCACGTTGGGCTCAATGGTGCAGAACGGAAAGTTTGCCGCCTGCGCCTTAGCGTTGCTAAGGCAGTTGAAAAGTGTTGACTTCCCAACGTTGGGGAGGCCTACTATGCCGCACTGTAGTGCCATTTAGTGTAAATTACAGTTTTTTTTATAGAATGGTTTTCAAGTTGCCTGCGCCGCTACACCTTCATTATTTCCGCCTCTTTTCGGGAGAGCGCCTCGTCCACCTTTTTGACGTAGGAGTCGATAATTTTTTGCATTTCGGCTTCGGCGTCCTTGGCGAGGTCTTCGGAAAGTCCGTCTTTTTTCAGCTTCCTTATAGCTTCAATGGTTTCGTGGCGAGCGCTGCGCAGGCTCATGCGTGCCTGTTCGCCCTCGTTCTTCACCTGCTTCACCAGGTCTTTGCGGCGCTCTTCGGTCAGCGGCGGCACGTTGATGCGAATTTGCTCGCCGTTGTTTTGCGGCGTAAACCCGATGTTGGCCACCAGAATGGCTTTCTCAATGACGGGCAGCAACTTTTTTTCCCACGGCTGAACGAGAATTGTTCGCGCGTCGGGAACGGTAACGCTGGCCACCTGCGCCAGCGGCGTAGGCGCGCCGTAGTAGTCCACCGTAATGCTGTCCAGCACGTGCACGTTGGCTTTTCCGGCGCGCAGCACCAGCAGCTGAGCCTCAAGGTGCTCTATCGACTTTTCCATTCTGGCCTGACCTGCGGCAATTTGTTCGTTTGCTATGCTAATATCCATAATTCACAATGAAAGAATGAAAGAAATATTAAATAGTTAAGTTTCGCCGTTGTTCTCTAACTAAAGGAAACTGCCCGCAAACTTACATGAAAAATCCGAGTTTTGCAAATCAACTCCAACGCTTCTGCCGGAAGCCGAAGGTTGTCAATCGCCAAAGCAAATGTTGATGCTCTTGGCAACGTGCACGAGGTTGCTGTTGGGGTTAACCAGCTTGGGGTTGCTCACCGCCTCTGCGAGCGGCACCGACACCACGTTGGGCGATTGGTAGGACACCATGTAGCCAAACTTTTCCTCGAGTATCATCTCAAAGGCCTTCACTCCGTACTGCGAGGCGAGCACCCTGTCGTAGGGCACCGGCGACCCGCCGCGCTGCACGTGCCCCAGAATGGTGCTGCGGATTCCCGTTTCGACCCCCGCCATGCGCAGCTCCTCGGCAAACCGTTGCGCTGCGCCCTCGAGCCTCACGCTGCTCAGCTCGCTCTCCTGCTTGCCCAGAAACGACCCGCCCTTGGGCATTGCGCCCTCGGCAACTATGACTACGGCAAACTTTTTCCCGTTCTCGAATCGCCTGTCCAAAAAAGCCTTTATCCGGGCTATGTCGTATGGTATTTCGGGTATCAGGCAAATCTCGGCGCCGCCCGCAATGGCGGAGTGCAGCGCAATCCACCCCGATAGCTTCCCCATGACTTCGAGGATGAGGATGCGGTTGTGGCTCTCCGCCGTGCTCACCAGCCTGTCCAGCGCTTCGGTGGCCACGTCTACCGCCGACTGAAAGCCAAACGTCACGTCGGTTGCCCCAAGGTCGTTGTCTATGGTTTTGGGAACGCCTATTACCGGCAGCCCCTTCTCAAACAGCCGGTTGGACATCGCCTGCGACCCGTCGCCGCCAATGTTTACCACCGCGTTGAAGCCTATTTCGCGGCACATGGAAATCATCTCGTCCGAGCGGTCTACGTAGCTCGTCGTGCCGTCGGGCTGCTTTACAGGCCAGTTGAACGGGCCGCTTCGCTTGGTGGTGCCTATGATCGTGCCCCCCTTAACGTGAATCCCCGATACGGTTTTGCGGTCGAGCAGCTTGAGGTCTTGCGGCTGGCCAAGCAGCCCGTTGAACGAGCGCATGCTACCCCAAATTTCCCACTCCGGATGGAACGATGCCCGCTTGACAAGCGACCGGATTACAGCATTTAGCCCCGGGCAATCGCCCCCGCTGGTGGCTACTAAAACTTTCTTTTTCATGATGATAAAATAATAATTTACTCAGAATATGTACAGTAACTTAAGTATAGCCTCCTGCTTACCTTGCAGAGAAGCTTGGAGCTGCAAACTTACGCGAAAAACGGGAGCTTTGCAAGCGCTTGCGGCGAATCTTGACGGTGGTACTTTAAAATCTAAAAAAAGCACAATGTATTCATGGTTACGCTGTTGCAAATTTCATGCTGCAAAAAAAGTGGGCGTAGCGCTGTCCGCTCTGCGTCCGGCGCTACCGGATTGCTCCAATGTGGTACGGCGTTATTTGGTACACAAAGTAGTTGAGCCAGTTTTGAAACAGCAGGTTGGCGTGCGAGCGCCACCGCACCAGCGGCGGGTTGCTGGGGTTGTTGTCGCGGTAGTAGCTGCGGGGAATTTCTATGGGGCGATTTTTTGCCAAGTCGCGCCGGTACTCGTTGTCCAGCGTTTCCGGCGCGTACTCGGAGTGTCCGGTGATGAACAGCTCGCGCCCCTCGCGCCCCTGAACGATGTACACCCCCGCCTCCTCCGATTCCGACAGGATGGCCAAGCCCGGCGTTTTTTTCACCTCCTCCCTTCTGATTTCCGTGTGGCGGCTGTGCGGGGCGTAGAACACGTCGTCAAACCCCCTGAACAGCGGGTTGAGCGGCGCGTTCAGCGTATGCTCAAAGATGCCGAACATTTTTTTCTCCAGCGGATGCTTTTTCACGCCGTAGTAGTGGTACAGCGCCGCCTGCGCCGACCAGCAGATAAACATGCTGGCGGTGACGTGCGTCCTTGCCCATTCAAAAATTTGGGTCAGCTCTGCCCAGTAGCTCACCTCCTCAAACGCCAGATGTTCTACCGGCGCGCCCGTAACGATGATTCCGTCATACGTCTTGTCTCTAACATCGTCAAAGTCAATGTAGAACTCGTGGATATGCTCTATTGGGGTATTCTTCGACTTGTGGCTTTTTAGCCCTATCAAGTCCAGCTCCACCTGTAGCGGCGAGTTGGAGAGCACGCGCACCAGGTCTGTTTCCGTGTCGATTTTCAGCGGCATGAGGTTGAGCAGCGCCAGCCGCAGCGCGCGAATATCCTGCGCCGATGCGCGCATGGCGCTCATCACAAAAATATTCTCCTTTTTCAGCAGCTCTACGGCCGGCAGCCGGTCGGGTATGTTTATTGGCATGGCAAAATAACAATCTAAAGAGTTCAGGGAGTTTTCCTCCTGAAAAAAGTACAGGTCTCTAAAAAAAATTACAGGACAAAAGTAGGTATTTCCGCCAAACCTGCAATACCGCCAATAGGGTATAATGCATGTGTT
>JAIRSZ010000198.1 GCA_031255195.1 Prevotellaceae bacterium
TATCGTTAAAAATTTATCATACAATACATTGTGTTTTTAATATTAGCCGTCGTAATTATGTCGAGTATGGGTGAAATGTTGTTTGCAGCAAATGTAGCAAATTGTTCGGAATTTCATAGCATAAAGAACAACAGGAGCTTTTATATGATTTCACTCTGCTCACAAAAAAAGCTGCATTGGCCACTTGAATCTGCGCCCTGAAAAAAAACTGTGCGGTGTTTTTCTTTCTCAAAAAAAGTTGTACATTTGCAAGGTTTTTTTTCGGGGTGTAGCGTAGCCCGGTATCGCGCCTGCTTTGGGAGCAGGAGGTCGTCGGTTCAAATCCGGCCACCCCGACAGCACGTTGTCATTTACTATATTCTACAGCTTCGCCTCAAGGGGGGTGTTAGCCACAAGTGGACAGGTGACGTCTGTTGTGCCGGACGCTGGTTGCCAAATCTTGCAGGGATTTGGCAACCAGCTTTTATTTTGTACTTTTGCAAATGGAGATTCTGACGGCTTGGGTGACGCTTGTATTTCTCATTGGTACGAATTTCGATTGGCAGGTAACAGTATGGAGGCATACGCTTCGCCGAAATACTGTGAATAGATGATTATTCATCAAAACATGCTTTTTTACCGGTAGAGCATGGGCGTCATCCGGCTTTGTGACAACTCAAAAAGTGAAATTCATTGGTGAACAGCATAGGTATTTTTGATTCGGGGGTTGGCGGCCTGTCGGTGCTGCGGGAGGTTGCGGCGTTGCTGCCGCGCGAGTCTGTGCGCTACGTTGCCGACAGCGCGCACTGCCCCTACGGACACCGTCCGGCGGACGAGGTGCTGGCGTTGTCGCTGGACATTGTGAGGTTTTTGCTTGATAAAAAGAGCAAGCTCATCGTGGTAGCTTGCAACACCGCCACCGCTGCCGCCATTGACGAGCTGCGCAGGAGATTTCCCCACGTGCCGTTTGTGGGGATGGAGCCAGCCGTGAAGCCTGCGGTCGAGCAGAGCAGAACGCGCAGCGTGGGTATTCTGGCAACCGCCGGAACGTTGCAGGGTCGCCCGTTCAGCCGCACCCGAGAGCGGTATGCCGCCGGCGTGAAGCTGCACGTGGCTGCGGGCAACGGCCTGGTGGAGCTGGTGGAGCAGGGTAGGGAGGACTCGGCGGAGGCGGAGGCGCTGCTCCGCGCCTACTTGCAGCCTATGCTCGACGACAGCGTGGACGAGCTCGTGCTCGGCTGCACGCACTACCCCTTCCTGTCGGGCTGCATAGAAAAGGTGACGCAGGGGCGAATGGTCATCGTCAACCCTGCGCCAGCGGTGGCGGCGCAGGTGGAGCGCCTGCTTGTGCAGCGCGGCCTGCTGGCCGACGAGGTGGACGCTGCCCAAGCTTCCTACGAGTTTTTTTCTACCGGCGACGTAAAAACCCTGGCGCAGCTGCAAAAAAAGCACCTTCCGCAGCTGGGCGAAAGGTGCTCGTTTCGGGAGCTATCCCTGTAAAGTTGCCTTTTTCAGCTGTTCATGTACAGGTATCGCTTAATCTTGAGCGTTGAGGTTTTCTCAAAGTCCGACGGGAGGGCTACCACCGCAGATATTTGCGAGAAGCGGCTTACCTGCGAGTTTACGTAGGCTTTCAGCTCGGCCTTGAGCTGCTCCACGTAGTGTTCGGCCTCCATGCGAAGCCCGTGCAGCTTCTGCTCCAGCTCTTCGGGGTTGAAGCGCACCATAGCCACAAGCCGTCCCTTTTGCTCCACCACCAGCGAGTCGAGCACGTACCGGAAGTTGTTGATGACCGATTCTATCTCTTCGGGGTAAATGTTTTCGCCGCTGGCGCCCAGAATCATGTTCTTGAGCCGCCCTTTGATGTAAAGGTTTCCCTTGCTGTCGAACGTGCCCAGGTCGCCGGTTTTAAACCAGCCGTCGTTGCTGAAAACCTCTGAGGTGAGCGCCTGATCTTTGTAGTAGCCCTGCATGACGTTAGGCCCTTTTACCCAGATTTCGCCCTCGCCGGTTTTTTTGCTCAGCCGGTTAATCTTTACCGTTACGCCGTTCAGGACAGGCCCTGTTGACTGATGCTTCACATTGCTTGGGGTTGCGCCGGCAATGAGCGGTGCGGTTTCGGTGAGGCCGTAGCCAATGGCGTAGGGGAAAACTTTGCCTTCGATGAGGAATTTTTCCACCACGGGGTCTAACTTTGCGCCGCCAATGCCAAAGAACTTGAGCCGTCCGCCAAATGTTTGGTAGAGCTTGTCGGCGGCCTTGCGGTGCATGAGCTTGCGCAGGGGCGGGATGGTGTAGAGGCAGCGCGTTAGCGCGGTGGCCTTGAGCTGCGGCAGTATTTTGCCCCTGAAAATTTTTTCCATAATCATGGGCACGGTGAGCATGTAGGTGGGGCGTATTTTTTCTACGGCAGGCAGCAGCACGCTTGGCGTTGGCGCTTTGTCGAGGTAGTACACCGAAGCGCCGCGAAGCAGCGGCGTGAGCAGGCCGAGGCTGTTCTCGTAGGTGTGCGACAGGGGCAGTATCGACAGGAATACGTCGTCCTTTTCCACGGGCTGGAGGTCGCATACCATCTGTACCTGCGAGATGAGGTTGTGGTGCGTAAGCATCACGCCCTTGTTCTTTCCGGTTGTGCCCGATGTGTAGATGATTGAGGCCAGGTCGCCCTGCTTTACGGTGTAGTCTGTCGGCAGCGTATTTTCCGGCGCGCTGACGGAGGAGTACACAGAGAGCGAGTCCAGCATGATGCGCGTGCTGACGTTGGGTATGTGCAGCTCGTCCAGCTTTGGACGCAGGCGCTTCGATACAAATACGGCCTTGCTGTCGGAGTGGTTGATAACGTTTTCGATTTCCACCTTCGAGAAGTCGGGCAGTAGCGGCACTACCACAGCGCCCATAGCGGTAATGGCCATGTAGGTTATGCCCCAGTTGGGCATGTTGTGTCCCCAGAGGGCAACCTTGTCGCCCGGCTTTATGGAGTAGGAGGCAAGCAGCCGCTGAACTTCGCCGGTTTTTTCTCCCAGCATTGCGTAGGTGACAGGTTCGCCGTCAACAAACGAGAAGCATTGGCGGTTGCTAAACCTTTTTATGCTTTGTTGCAGCATCTGTTGCAGCGTTTGCGGATTACATTGCATGATCTTTATTTGGTCGATAGTAATTTTTGCGGCACAAAGGTAAGTTGATAATGCCACACTTGGTGCATTTTTCCTGTTAAAGCTTGTGAAATGCAAAAAAAAAATGTTGAGGCGGCAGAATTGACTTTGCGCACTTTTTTTCGTACCATTTGGTATAAAACCTTTTTACACCCTAAACTATGGAGCAGGATGACATACAGGAGCTGATTAGCCAAAGCAGGCATGGCGATACGAGAGCTTTCGAGAAGCTGGTAGCCATGTTTCAGCCGCTTGCCTTTCGGCTTGCCTTCCGCCTGCTTTGCAACGGCGAGGACGCAAAAGATGTAGTTCAGGAAGTGTTTGTCAGGGCATGGCTACAGCTGGGCAGGTATAACCCCCGATACCGATTCTCCACGTGGATATACGCAATAGCGGCCAACATGTGCTACGACCGGCTGCGCGCCGCAAAGCGCAACCCCGACTTGGGCGGAATGTCGCTCGATATATCCGAGCTGAAGGGCCTGATTTCGACAGAAGACGTAGAGTCGGCCTTCGTCAACCGCGAGTTGAGGGAGCATATTCTCTACCTCACCGGAACGCTTTCTGCCAAGCAGAAGATTGTTTTCATGCTCAGAGACGTGGAGGGGTTGGAGGCAGAGGAGGTGGCAAGGGTAACGGGGCTATCGGCAGGGCAGATTAAGAGCAACCTGTACCTCGCGCGGAAGTACATCAAGGGCAGAATCGGCGAGCCGGATTAGCCAAAAGAAATAAATACAAATACATTACAAATACATTCATTACAGAGCAATGGAAAACAAAGAAACGGCATACGAAGCCGCTATCGGATACCTGAAGCGCACGCCGCCCGTACTCGACAACCCGTCGGAGCTGACGCAGCGCGTAATGGCAAGCGTTGAGCGTTTGGCCGTGCGCAGGAGGAGGGACAAAATCATGCGCATAGCCGGTGCGCTGTCGGGGGTGGCCGCGTGCGCGGCGTTTTGCCTGCTGGCCTGCGAAATGGCGATACCGTCGGCGCACTGCCACGCAGCAGGAGTTTACACCGCTGCGGGCACGCCCTCCCGACAGGCTGCGCCCGCCGCTCGCGCTGCAAGGCCGACCTGCAACGACGCGAGCGACGTGGCGTGCAAAAAAAAGGCGCTGGCGACCGCCGTAAGCAAAAAGCTGGCAAGCAGAAGCCGGACAGCCGAGGCGAAGCTTCGCGCCGTAACATTCAGTAAAAATCGCATTAAATGAAAATCGTATGAAAAGAAGCTACAGGCCGTTCAGCACGGCAGCCCTGTGGATGCTGACGCTTGGCGCAGCATCGTGCGGCAGCGGCTACAGAACGACAACGCAGGTTAACCCCGACGGCTCGTGCCTGCGGGAGGTGTACGCCAGAGGCAACTCGGATTTTCTGACCGGCGACATGTCGAACAACCCTTACCTGTTTCACCTCGACTCCAGCTGGCAGATAACCGCGCTGCCGGACGCCAGGGGCAGAGAGCACAACGTGAAAGTCAGCAAAGCGTTTCGCACCGTAGAGGCAATCTCCGGCAGCTTCCGGCCGAATAAAAAGTACGTGGAGCGTCAATGGGAAGACTACCTCCGCCCCATAGCTGCTCCGGCGGAAGTTCTCCAAAAGCGTTTTCGGTGGTTTTACACCTACTACACGTTCAAGGCGACGTATCCCAGCATTGCCGATAAAATTCCGGTATCTGTGGAGAAGTACATGAGCAGGGAGGAGCAGAAGCTGTGGTTTCTGGGCGATTTTTCGGGCTACCGCGAAATGAACGGCTTTGAGCTGAAGGATGAAATGGAGGCAATAGAGTTTCGCTTTTTGGCGTGGTACGTGCGGAATTTTTACGAGTACAGCTTTGAGGCTATATGCGATGTTGAACGGCTATCGGGTGGCAGCCCCTACACCGCGCTGCTTCCGGCGGCAAAGGATACGCTTTCGCAGCTGACCATCATACAGGCGCTCTCTGATGGCAAAAAGAGCGATCTTTCGGTGGGTGTTGACGTTGACAGCCTTTACCGGCTTACGTGCACCGTTTTTGACAGCTACTTCAATACACGGCGCTTCTCTGACCTGTGCCGGGAAAATAAGCGTCAAATGGATAGCCTGTACAGCAAAAAATCCGAGCAGCTCAACTTTATGAAGGACAACCTGTTTATAGCCAAGGTTGACTATGAGCTTGTTTTTTTCGGCGAGCTTGTCAGCGGCAACGCCCCGCTCATCTGCGGAGATACCCTGATATGGAAGGTTACCGCCATGCGCTTTACAACCGACAGCTGCGAGCTGACGGCCACGTTTCGCACGGCGCACGTATGGGCGTTTGTGGTGACCTTCATGCTGGCCGCCTTTGCCGCGTACTGCCTGATACGGACAAGAGCCGTGAGGTGGTGGTATTAACCGCCTCCGGCTTCAGCGCATTGCTCGACTATAGCACGCGGATTGAGCGGCTCAGGCTACAAAATCGTTGCGCATGGGGCTGAAAACGTCAACCAGCACGCCAGCCTCGAGGCAAAGTGTACCGTGCGGAACGTTGGGGGCGGCAAAGAAGCAGTCGCCGGCAGCCAGCGTCATTTTTTCGTCGCCTACCTGCACCTCGAACTTGCCGCTTGCCACGTAGCTGGCCTGCGAGTGGGGATGCTTGTGCACCGCGCCAACGCTGCCCTGCTGAAATTCTACCTTTACCATCATCAGCTGGTCGTTGTAGCCCGCTATCTGGCGGCGCATACCTTCGCCAACCGTTGTCCATGCGCTTTGGCTGTTCGGAATGAAAATTTTTTCCATGATTTTTTCCTGTTAAAAATTTGTCGGGCAAATATAGCTATTTTCTGCTCACTTGCCACAGAGCACGAGCAGGCACGAGCAGATACGGGCAGATACGGGCAAAAAAAAGCGCGCTTGCGCCGGCGCATCCGCTACATTCTCAACCTCAGACGTGAAGTGAAGGAGGCGGTATTCCTTCATTGCCGCTTAATTTGATATGCGCAGGCGAGCCGCGTGTTGACAATTTTTACAGCTGACTCTTCGGAATTTATTACTACTTACCATAGTGCGCCCCATTTTTTTTGTACCTTGCGTCGTTTTTTTTGCCGTAGCCGCAGGCAGGCCAATGTTGAACTTTATAAATCCGAAGAATTTGATTATGAAAAAAAACGCCATTCGTTGGACTTCCGTTGCGCTGGCAGCCATCCTTTTGGGAGGTGGCGTGCTGGCATTTCGCCATTTTGCCGGAGGCAATCACCGCGAGGGTAAGCAGGCAGAGTCCGTCCCGCAAAAGCGCCCCCCGCTGAGCGTGCGCAGCATGGTTATTGACGCCAAGCCGATTATTGACTACATCACCAGCTCGGGAACGCTCACCGCTTCGGAGGAGGTTGATTTGTCGTTTGAGTCGTCGGGGCGCATCACGGTGCTGGATATTCACGAAGGGCAAAAGGTGCAGAAGGGCACGCTGCTGGCCAAAATTAACGACAACGAGCTGCAGGCGCAGCGCGACAAAATCATTGTGCAGCTCAAGCTGGCCGAAGACCGCGAGCAGCGGCAGCGCACCCTGCTGGAGCGCGAGGCCATCAGCCGCGAGAGCTACGAGCAGTCGCTGGCCGAAATGCAGGCGCTCACAGCCGACCTTGCGCAGATAGAGGCAAAAATAGAAAAATCGAGTATTTTCGCGCCCTTTGACGGCATTGTGGGGTTGCGCTACACCAGCGAAGGAGCGTTTGTTTCGCCCGGAACGTTAGTCACAAAGCTTGTTTGCGTGTCGCCCCTCAAGGTTGACTTCTCCATCCCCGAACGCTACACCGGCGATGTGCACACCGGCATGAACGTGCTCTTTACGGTAGACGGCTACCTCAAGCCCTTTAAGGCAAATGTGTACGCCATAGAGCCGCGCGTGGACAGCAAGACGCGCACCATTACCGTGCGCGCCATGTATCCCAACACCAGCGAAACCCTCATGCCTGGGCGTTACGTTACGGTAGAGCTGCAGCTCCAGCTGTTCAACAACGCCATCTCCATTCCCACCGAGGCGCTCATTCCAGAGATGGACGGAAGCCTTGTGTACGTTTACCGGAGCGGAAAAGCGCAGCCCGTGTCCGTGCAGACCGGCATCCGCACCGAAACCGAAATTCAAATCACATCGGGGCTTTCCGTGGGCGATACGCTCATCACCTCCGGCATCTTGCAGCTGCGCACGGGGCTGTCCGTGCAGCTGATGGCGCCTCACAGCGACGAATAGCTGCAATTCAAATTTAAAAATCCGAAATACTACAATGCTTCAACGTATTCAATCTGTTTTTTTTGTCATAGCGTTAGCGCTGATTGGCCTGCTGTTTGTGCTGCCGTTTGCTTCGGCCATAGACCATTTGGGCAGGGAGGTAGCGGTGGGCGGCGTCGATTTTCCCCTCGTCATCATTCAGGTGGCTACGTTTGGCGTTACGCTCGTCAACATTTTTCTGTACAAGCGTCGGCAGCGGCAAATCCGCCTGTGCATTATTAGCGGGATTGCGCTGACGTGCTACCAGATTTTTGTTCTGCTGTACGTTTTTTTGTTCGGCAGGCAGGTTGGCGCTGTGCACTACAGCGTTACCATCGTATTTCCGGCCATTGCCGCCATATTCACGTTTTTGGCCATGCGCGGCGTTGCCCGCGACGAGGCGCTGGTGCGCTCGCTCGACAGGCTCAGGTGACGCTGCAACGGCGGTAGCGGAAGCGGCTACCGCATGTCTATAACCTCCACATCGGGGTGCTTTTTTGCATCGAAGATAAAATCGGCAGGCGCGGGCTTCACGGCGGGGTCTATCTTTTGAATTTTTATGGTTACATTTCCGCTGTTTTTTCCGTAGTATTTTATGCTTACCGGCAGCAGCGTATCCTTCTCAAGCTGAAGGTTGATTCTGGTGTATCCGGCATTTTTGTCTTTGGGGGAAAGGTCAAATTCTACCACGGCCTTGCCGTTTGCGCCTGTCCGCTCGCCGCGTAGCTTGTGGTGGTAATCTTTTTCCTCGAAGGAAAAGAGCATCGACGGGTCGGAAAAAATGCCATCCTCCATTATGCTTGGGGTGTTGATGGTTACCTCGCCAATATCCTTGAAGTATGTCCAGCGCAGCTGCCCGTTGTAGTAGACGGCGCTCGCCTCCCACTCCAGCCTGTACATCTTGTCCATAAGCAGCAGGCTCCCCTGCTGCCGGCTGTCTGCCTTTTCCGTGGCATTTTCGTAGTGGTATTCAAAGTCTATGGACACGGTTTTAAAGGACTTCATTTGCGCCATAAACTTTTCCAGCGTGCTCCCGGCGTTCTGCGCAAAGCCCAGCACGGGCAGGAGGGCTATGGATGTAAGCAGCATTTTTTTCATGATCTTTGATTTTTGATTTTTTTTTGAATGAAATCACCTTGATATACTTGTCCTTGTTACGGGGCAGCATGAATATCGCCGTAAAAGTAGCATTTTTTTGCGGACACGCAAAATCTACAATTTTATCTCGGGGCAAACGCACGAAAATGGGAGTACGACTATGGGCGGTATGAAGCTTGCAAATGCAGCATTATTCCCTCCACCCGCGCTGTTGCTGCTGCTGCTGCTGCTGCCGACGACGACGACGACGACGACGACGACGACGCACGAGCGCGTAGCTTGTCTGAACGGTGATTTTTCCCCCCTCCCCCCCGTCATTCCGTAGCGCAGCGCGCGAGGCACGAGCGAGCGAAGCGGAGGAACCTCAACCCGTAGCTGCCGACGGCAAGCGGCCGTAGCTGCTGATGACATTCAACAAAATACCGGATTTTTGTTTACCTTTGCAGCGGAAATATTTAAAAAAT
>JAIRSZ010000213.1 GCA_031255195.1 Prevotellaceae bacterium
AAGTTCTACTTTGGCGTGCGTGAAAACCTTGGCAGCGCCGCCGAGTTCGACAGCGTGACCCGAACACTCGACAAAAAAATAGACGCCATTGCCGCAGAGCTGAAGCTATAATGGCGCAATTCGCTGCTTAAGTTTACGGCTTATGCTCTGGCGCTGAACTTTAAGGCATTTCTCCCCTTCCCCCAAAAATTAGCCCTGCTCCGCACTGCGGACAGGGCTAATTGCGTTCACTGTGCGTGGCACAGCCGTAGCATAAACCGAAAATTACATGCTCACTCTTTAACATCTTCCGCAAAAAGCGATGCGATGTTCAGGATAACCGCCACAGCCTTTTCCATTGCCTGTAGCGAAATAAACTCGTACTTGCCGTGGAAGTTGTGCCCACCTGTAAAAATGTTGGGACATGGAAGGTTCATGTACGACAGCCTGCTGCCGTCTGTGCCGCCGCGAATGGGGTGCACCAGCGGCTTCACGCCGGCCTGCTCCATAGCGCGCATGGCCAGCTCTACAATGTGGAAGTGCGCCTCCACCTGCACCCGCATGTTGTAGTATTGGTCTTTCAGGTCTACGCAGACGGTCCCTTCACCGTACTTGGCGTTAAGGACGTGGGCACAACCTTGTATGAGGTTTTTGCGCTCTACGAATATTTCGTAGCTGTGGTCACGGATAAGGTACTGCATGGTAGCTTTTTCCACCTCGCCCTCCATGTGCACCAGGTGGAAGAAACCCTCGTAGCCTTCCGTGTGCTCGGGACGTTCAACGTTTGGCAGCAGGCCGTTGAACTCCATGCCTACCTGTAGCGCGTTGACCATTTTGTTTTTGGCGTAACCCGGATGGATGTTCTTGCCCTGTATGCGCACCTGCGCCGAGGCCGCGTTGAAGTTTTCGTACTCCAGCTCTCCAAGTCCTCCGCCGTCAACGGTGTAGGCGTAGGTAGCGCCAAACTTCTTCACGTCAAAGTGGTCAACGCCGCGACCAATCTCCTCATCGGGGGTAAAGGCTATACATATATCGCCATGCTTGAGCTCGGGGTGAGATACAATGTGCTCTGCGGCGCACATAATTTCGGCAATGCCCGCCTTGTCGTCAGCGCCAAGCAGCGTGGCGCCGTCGGTGGTGATGAGGGTATGCCCTACGTACTCAAGCAGCTCGGGAAATACTACGGGCGAGAGCTCAATATTTTTCTCGCTGTTCAGAACAATATCATAGCCATCGTAGTTCTCCACTATTTTGGGCTGCACGCCGCACCCCGGCATGTCCGGCGAGGTATCCACGTGGGCAATAAACCCAATGGGAGGGGGCAGCGGCGCCGGTACGTTTGCCGCAATACGCGCCATCACGTAGCCATGCTCGTCCATCTGCATATCGGGAATACCCATTGCACGTAATTCGTTGGCCAGCAGCTGTAGCAGCTCAAGCTGCTTTGCGGCGCTGGGAAACGTTTCCGAATTTGCATCCGACTGCGTGTCTATGGCCACGTAGCGGAGAAATCGTTGAAGTACTGATTCTGCCATTTTTCTTTCCTCCTTATTTTTTGCTCTTGTAACTTAATGGTTTAGTATTCTGCCGGAAGCGCCTCCAGCTGTGCCCTCGAAAACACAGGGCCGTCCTTGCATACGTACTTGCTGCCCACGTTGCACCGTCCGCACTTGCCAACGCCGCATTTCATGCGGTTTTCGAGCGTGGTGTAAATATTTTCGGGCTTGAATCCCAGCTTGTCCAGCACCGGAAACGTGAACTTTATCATCACGGGAGGCCCGCAGACTATGGCAACGGTGTTTTCTGCCGTGGGATTCATCTTCTCCAGCACCGCCGGTACAAATCCCACCTGCCCCTTCCAGCCGGGCGTTTCGCCGCCAGGGTCAACGGTGGTCAGCAGGTTCACGTCGGGGCGTTCCTCCCACTCCCTCAGCTCGTGCTTGTACACGAGGTCGGCAACGGATTTTGCGCCGTACAAAATGCTTATATCTTTAAAGTTGCTCCGCGTGTCGAGGGCGTTCCAAATTACGCAGCGCATGGGCGGAAGCGCAATACCGCCCGCAACGAACAGCAGGCTCTTACCCTTCCACTCGTCTAACGGAAAGGTGTTACCGTATGGGCCGCGAAAGCCCATTGTTTGCCCTTCCTCCAGCTTTGCCAACGCCGAGGTGACCTTGCCCGCTTCGCGAAAGGTGCACTCAATGTAGCCCTTGCGCGTGGGCGACGAGGCTATGCAAAACGTACTCTCACCCTCGCCAAAGGCAGAGTACTCGCCAAATTGCCCTGCCTTAAACTCAAAGGTGCGGGCAACTTCCTCGTCCTTAAATTTCAGGCGGAGCGTTCTTACGCCCGGCGCTTCCTGCGTAACCTTTTCGATGGTTACCGGATGGGGTAGATAAATGTTGTCGGCCATGAGAAATGGTGCTGTTTTTTTTATCTTACAAATGTTCAAATTCACCGAGATGTTCCGCCAAGTTCATGTCCACCGGACAGGCTCGGGAGCAGCGTCCGCAGCCCGTGCAGCCGCGCACCGACAGGCGCTGAGGCATGTAGCAGAACTTGTGCAGCAGGCGCTGCCGCCAGCGTTGGCTTTGCGTGCTGCGCGGGTTATGCCCTGAGGTGTGGAGCGTAAAAAGCGAGAATCCGCACGAATCCCAGCAGCGTATTCTGTCGCCTGCGCCGCTTCCCCTGGCGTTTTCCTGAATGTCAAAGCAGGCGCACGCAGGGCACACAAACGCGCACGCGCCGCACCCAAGGCAGCGTGCCGACTGACTTTTCCAAATGTCGCCCTCAAATGCGCCAGCCATTTTGCGCTGCACCTCCTCAACGCTAAACCTCACCGGCACTTCCGCCAGATAATCCTCTTTGCTAATGCCCGTGGCGGATTCAAAGAGGTCGCCGCCTTTTTCAACCAGCGCCCTTCCCCTGTCGGTAACAATCTCCGCAAGGTAGCCCTCGCCGTCGCCAACGACGGTCAGCAGAATATCGCTCCCCTCGGCGCTTCCAGGATGGCCGCCAACGGAGGTGCAGAAGCAAAACGCATCGCACCGGCTACAGCTCACACCAACAAACACCACCCGCCGCATACGTTCGCTGAACGGCTTGTCTTCGGTATCCCAGCCAAAAATGCCCGACAGCGGCTTGAGGGCGGCCGCATCGCAGGGGCGCAGGCCAAACACCACCGTGTCGGGGATAGCGCTGGGGTCGTAGTCCTGTAGCGTCACGTCGCCGTCCGGCTGTCGGACGTAGGAAAAAAGCCGCTCGGTACGCGGAAACGCCACCCCCTTTGCCGACTGCGCCGTCTGCACGTGCTCCATCGAAATTTCGTCGGCGGATTTTACCCGCCGGAAGCTCGTTTTTCCGTTCTCAGTTACGGGCGCATAGAGGCGTCTGCCGTCGTCCCTGACTTTTCCCAGCCAAGCTTTCAGGGATGCTTTGGGTATATACTTTTGCTCCATTGCTTTTAGCCTATAAAATTTTCTTTATCGTTGGGGCTAAACGTAGATAGCACGTTGCCCGTCTCTGTCGGCTCGCCGAAGTTCTGCCTGACAATTTCCGTCATTTTGTGCGCTATGATGTGCACGGGCAGCCCCAGCGGGCAGGCAGCGCCGCAGGCGCCGCAGTCGGAGCAGCGGCCGGCCATGTGCATCACGCGGTTAAGCTGCCACTCCATGTTGCTCATGGTTGCCGCCCACGGCTGTAGCCACTGCGGACGGTTGACCTCCACAATGCACCTTGTGCAGTAGCACATGGGGCAGGCGGCGCGGCAAGCGTAGCACTTGAAGCACTTGGAGAGCTCGCCCGTCCAATACTTCCAGCGTTCTGCCGCCGACATTTCCGCTATTTCTTTAGCCCACTCGTCCTCCACCTGCCTGGACGGTGCGGGAGTTTCCTGCAGGTACTGCTTCACGTCGGCAATGGCTTCAAAGAGCGTCAATCCGCCATCCTGCGTCAGCCCAAATACCTTTACCGCGCCTTCCCGCAGCTGGTTTTCGTCGAGCAGGCGGCTAATGCTGCGCATGGCGTAGTACGATGCGACAATGCCCACCTTCCTGCCGCCCGCAGCAAGGTCTTTGCGCGTGAGGTAAACGGCAAGGTTGCCGGTGCAGCGTTCGTCGAATATCAGCCGGTCGGCCTCCTCAGCAGACGTGGCTATCAGCGGGCGCGGAAGCCGCGTACCCTCCTCGTAGCCGATGAACAGGTCAACGGCCTTGCTATCGAGCAGCTCCTTCGCTTTACTTCTCAGCTCATTCATTGGGTTACCTCCTGCTCTTTAAGTAGAACATCCTCGTTGCCGGCCAAGTATTCGGCAGCTCTTCTGTACTCGGTGTACGGGCCTAACGCGCGGATGTTATCCACCGTTTTGTTGACTACGTCTGCCCACTTTGCTCCTTCGGCGGCGGAGACCCACGAGAACTGTATCCGTCTAACGTCTATTCCCAGAAAGTCAAGCAGCTCGCGGAAGACTATCCAGCGGCGGCGTGCGTGGAAATTCCCCGACGTGTAGTGGCAGTCGTTAGGGTGACAGCCCGACACAATAACGCCATCCGACCCGCCGGCAAACGCTTTGAGCAGCAGCATGAAATCAATGCGCCCCGTGCACGGAAAGCGAACTATCTTCACGTTAGAGGCGTACTTGATGCGGCTTGTGCCCGTAAGGTCGGCGCCAGCATACGTGCACCAGTTGCAGACAAAGGCCAAAATTTTTGGTTCAAACTCGGTGTTCATCTCGTTTTTATTTTCATTTCCTGCTTTAGCGGCATGTTGCCCGTGCAGTTTGAGCCTCAAAATTACACTTTTCTGCCAATTATTCCACTTCCCCGCCCTGATTTTTGCAGACTTGTAAATTTAAAACACTTAAAATCAGATAAAAAAACGAAGATAAAATTAAATCGCGTGCACGCAAACGGAGCATACTTCCTGTGCTCACAAGCCTGAGCATCATTCGACAGCCAAACAGGGTAAACGCACGAAGCCAAATCCGCGCAAGGCATGGCGTTCTTGCGCTTGCCCTGCCTCAAAGCGGCATACTTTGGAGAACAGCATCCAAACCTGCTACAGCTCCATAGCCCGTGCTGGAAACATATCCGTTTAGATTCAGAAAGAAAGAGTACCTTTGCGGCGCTGCTGTACCCTGAATACGTGCAATTTTCGGGACAATTTAAAATACGGATGCCGTTCATCTGCTTGAGGTTATGGCCGAAAAACGAAATATTATATTAAAATTCAGAGCGGGAAAAGAATAAAATGTAAAACTTTAAAGTAAAACCATTATGAGCACAAAGAAAAAGAATCTCATGGAAGTATTTCAGGAAGAAGCCCCTGAAGTAGCGCAGGCGTTTGGCGGATTAATCCAATCCGTCAGCAGCATGAAAGCCCTGGAGCCAAAAATAAAGCAGCTGATATACATTGCCATTCGCGCCTCGCAGGGCGAAACGACGGCGGTAACCTCGCACGTCCCGATGGCAAAACAGGCAGGCGCCACCCGCGACGAGCTGAAAGAAGCTATCCTGATGACCACTACCGTTTGCGGCATCAAGGGAATTGCAAGCTGCCTGATTCCCGCGCTGGAAGCGTATGATCATGCGGAATAAAAGTAGTTGGTCGTATCTTTGCGGCGAAATTGAACAGAGGCGAAATTATCATTTATCAAACGCCAAACGGCGAAACGCAGCTGGATGTCCGTTTGGAAGGGGAAACGGTGTGGCTGATGCAGGAACAGATAGCATTTTTGTTTGGAACAAAGCGTCCTGCAATAACCAAACATTTGGGAAATATCTTCAATTCAAGAGAATTGGATGAAAATTCAGTATGTTCCATTTTGGAACATACTGCCGCTGACGGAAAGAATTACCGGACAAAATTCTATAATCTTGATGCAATCCTGTCCGTCGGCTATCGGGTAAATTCTAAAAATGCAACCGCCTTTCGCATTTGGGCAAATCGCGTGCTGAAAGATTATCTGATAAAAGGTTATGCAAATTGTCTGAACTGTGATTTTAATATGATTATTTTGATTTTTATGATTAACTCCAGATTTATAGAACATGGCAAATATGATAAGCGAGCGGTACAAATATTCCGCATTGACTTCCAAAATTATCGGTTGTGCAATGACTGTGCATAAAACGTTAGGCAACGGTTTTCAGGAAGTCATCTATCAACG
>JAIRSZ010000022.1 GCA_031255195.1 Prevotellaceae bacterium
CATTAATTAAAAGAATTTATATGTCAAACAAGCTCAAAATTTACCTCAAAATATATGTTATCGTAAGTATTTCAGCGCTTTACGCGTATTGGCTCTGCCAAGCGGCGCGCAGCTCAAAATGCACCTCTCAGATGCACTGGGTGTTGGTTTAGTCAAGAAAAAGTTGTATTTTTACTCATACGTTCGCGCAAAAGCCGTCGCCCGCTATCGGCACAAGCAGCAAAAAGCAGGCGCAACCGCAGAGATAGCGCGAATCAGGTGCAGAAAATACGGCTTTAAGCAAAAGCGAAGCAAGCGTTTAAGCCCAGCCGAAGCTCAAGCGCACAACGCCATTAGAAATGTAAAGTGATGAACAAGAATAAAATACGAATTGTAGCTGCGTCTGTCTGCCTTGCCGGTATGAGCGGCTGCATCCGATCCGAACAGCCGAGCAGCGAGGCCGATATTACGGCGTTCTCCCTGCCCGAAAACATTGAGGTTGAGAGCGACATCGACCAGACAAACAACTCCATCTACCTCACGGTGGACAGCAAATTCTGGGGAGCATTGACGAACATTGCGCCGAAAATTAAGCTGTCCGCAAAGGCAACGGTTAACCCGCCGTCGGGCACGCCTGTTGACCTGACCAACACAGCGCTGCGCTACGTGGTCACCGCCGAAAACGGGGTTTCCACCAAAACGTACTCCATAATGCTGGACTCGGCTATCAACAACGATACGGTGCTCTTCTCCTTCGACAGCTGGAGCATCTCGAAAGATGGCTACTACGTTTCCGACAACCACGACTGGAGCAACGGCAACGCCGGCGTAACTATGGGGCTGACGCTGCTCGGAATCCCCAAAATCCCCGAAAGCTACCCCAGCCAAATGACCACCGACGGCAAAAGCGGCTGCGCCGTGAAGCTGGAAACCAAGCGGGGAGGGAAAATACTCTTTTTCACCATACCGGTGTGGTCGGGCAACTTTTTCCTGGGCAACTTTAACACCAGCAAAGTTATGAACCCGCTGGAGGCAACGGAGTTTGGACGAACGTACAAGCATAAGCCCAAAATTTTGCAGGGCTACTACAAGTACAGGGAGGGAAGCGGCAAGTACAACGACAACGGCACAGAGGTTGACCGCGCCGACTCGTGCAGCATCTACGCCGTGTTCTACCGCGCCGACAAAGACACGACGCTCAACGCCTACGGCCTCGACACCTCGCCGCTGATACTCGCCCGCGCCGACCTCGCCGACGGCTCGTCAACCGTTGGGGACGATTTTCACAAGTTCAGCATCGAGTTTGGGCAGTACAAGGAAGAGCCGGATTTTGAAAACCACCACTACAAGCTGGCCATCGTATTTTCGTCGAGCGCGCGCGGCGCAACGGCAACATACGAAAACGGACAGCCTTCCAAAGAAATCTTCTACGCCGGTAAGGTGGGCAGCACCCTGATTGTGGACGAGGTGATGGTGATTAACTATTAGCAAAACGAGTCATGAACATAAAACATACGTCTTTGGCTTTCCTGCTTTCCCTGCCCGCGCTGAGCGGCTTTTCGCAGAACGCTCCGCAAAATATTTCGCAAAACGCTCCGCAGGAGGGCGTTCCGCAGGAGGAAATATCATGGCGAAGCTTCGATTTTAAGATAAAGGCGGGCATCAACATTGGCGGCACTGCCCCTATGGGTATTCCGGCGCCGATAAGGAAAATCAACACCTTCAACCCGCTGGTTTCGCTCAGCATAGAAGTCAGCAGCGTGTGGTGGTTCGATGCGCGGTGGGGGCTTTCGTCGGGCGTAAGGCTCGAAAATAAGGGGATGACCGCCGTGGCGCAGGTCAAAGAGTACCCCATACGCCTGCGCACCGAAGACGGCGAGCTGCAGGGCTTGTTCAGCGGCGAGGTGAAAACAGAGGTAAAAAACGGCTACCTCAACATCCCGCTTGCGCTGCACTACCGGATACTACCGCCGCTCAACGTGCGCATAGGGGGCTACTACTCCCTCCTGATAGACCCCTCGTTTACCGGCTCTGTCTGCGACGGATACCTCCGAAACGGCCATCCGGGGTTTGAGTCGAACATGAACATCGAACGAGAAAATCCCCGCGACTACGAGTTTTCGGACGATATGAACAAGCACGACTTCGGCTTGGTGGGAGGCGTGGAGTGGAACGCCTACCGTCACCTGGTGGTTTCGTTCGACCTGGCCTGGGGGCTGCGCTCCGTCTTCGCAAAAGGCTTCACGGGCGTTAGCTTCCCCATGTACAACATCTACGCCAACGTTGCCTTTGGCTACCGCTTTTGACGCGCGCTACGGGCTGCTTTCCCTCGAACGGGATTACGCTGCGTAAAACTTTTCTGCTGCTGCGGCAGCCTTGTCTGCCGCCCTTTGCAGCGCGCTGCCGGAGGAAGAAAAGAACTCCGCCTTGACCTGCACGCCGCCCGCTGAGGCGACTTTTCTCCACGTGCCCGCCACCCTTGCGCCGTGCAGAATGAAAGGCTTGAATATGCCGTTTGAGGAAATAACCCTGCCGTAGTGTTCGGCCGTAAGCATTTCCTTTCTGTCCCTGTAGCCCACCAAGAGCTCATCGAAGGCAGGCAGCAGAAGAATATCGCCTGTTTTTTCCGCATGGGCGAGGCTCTCCTCAGAGTAGAAGTACTCCTGCTCGCCTGCCTTTTCGCAAACAAAATCCGCCCGGATGAAGTCCAGCGCGCGCCTCGCCTCGCCCACCGTCAAGCCCGACCACCACACAAAGTCGGGCAGGGTGGCGGGGCCGTGGCTGCGGAAGTACCTTGCGGCAAGCTTTGCCAGCGCCTCGTCTTTGTCGAAGGCGGCCGTGCCCGGCGCTCTCTCGTGGAGCAGGCAGTAGGCGGGTTTTCCGCTAACCACCTTCCCGCTGCAAACAAGCCTGTCGAGCTCTGCGTGGAGCAGCACGTGCGCCGCCTGCCTGCTGTTGAGGGGCACGCCGGCCTCAACAGCTATGCGGCACAGCTCAACCCGCGTAAGGTGTTTTCCGCCTTGCAAAGCCCGCAGCATAACATCTGTAGCCTTCAGGAGAACGCTCGGCGGCAAGCCTGCGTCGCGCTTGTAGTAGCCCTCTACGATGGGCTTTATGCGGGGCGCTGTGAGCTGCATCAGCCAATGAACGTCCTCCACCGCCACCATGTGCCACGTAGGTCGCATGATGTGCGTGCGGATAATGTCGCCCCTGCCGAGCGCATCCTCCACCTGCCCGCTTGTAGCTCCCGGCAGGCGCACGCCAACCGCCCACTTCGCCATGCCGTAGTCCTGCGCCTGCATAGCGCCCATCCACGCAACAACCTCGCGCGGCGTTTTCAGGCCATGCGCAGCCAACAGGTGGTTGCGCAGGCGAAGGGTAACGATGTCTTTCATTTGTTT
>JAIRSZ010000039.1 GCA_031255195.1 Prevotellaceae bacterium
CAGCCTCTGCAAAACTTGCCGGTAGCAATCCTTAGCTCTTGCTCGCCGGAATGCTGTTAGAGGTGATGGCCACCATGTTGATGATGTCGCGCACGGAGCACTCGTCGGGCAGGATATGCACGGGCTTTTCCAGCCCCAGAATGATGGGGCCTATCAGCTCGTACCCGCTGAGCTCCTTCAAAAAGAGCGGGACAACGTTGCCGGAGTTGAGGCAGGGGAACACAAAACAGTTGACATCCAAGTTGCCCAGCTTGTTGAAGGGGAACTTCTCCATGCGGAGCTTTTCGTTGAAGGCGTAGTTGGCCTGTATTTCGCCGTCCACCAGCATGTCGGGGTACTTGTTGTGGAGCATTTCCACGGCGCGGCTCACGCGCCTGGCGCTGCCCTCCTGCACCACGCCAAAGCTGGAGTAGGAAATCAGGGCGATACGCGGCTCTATGCCGAACTTTTTCACCGCCTCGTGCAGCAGCTCGGTAGTCTTTACGAGCGCTGTTGAGTCGGGCGATTTTATGGCGCAGTCGGCCAAAAAGAGCGGCCCTCGCTTGGTCATCACGATGAACATGCCCGCCACGTGGTTGTCGTCCTCGTAGGCGCTGATGACCTGCCGCACGGTGCCGAACTTTTTGCCGTAGTTGCTGGAGAAGGTGGTAAGCAAAGCGTCGGCGTCGCCCGACTCCACCATCATCAGCCCAAAAATATCGTTGTTTTCCATCTTCTTGATGGCGTACTGGTAGGGCATTCCCTTGCGCTGCCGCTTCTCGAAGAGCAGCTGGGCGTAGCGCTCGCGGCGCGCCTGCTCCTCCTCGTCGTAGAAGCGGACTATCTCTGCGCCGGTGAGGTCGAGGTTGCCGGCGGCGCACAGCTGGGCAATTTTTTCCTTGCTGCCAAGCAGGATGGGCTGCGCCAGCCTGTCGTTGAGTATGCTCTGGGCGGCCTGCAATATCTTGATGTTCTCGCCGTTGGGGAATACGATGCGGCGTGGCTTCTCCTTGGCCTTTATGGTCATGTTGTTCATGAAGTCGCTGCTGCGCCCCATGCGGCGTTGCAGCTCGAAGGAGTAGACGTCCCAATCGTCAATATTCCGGCGCGCCACGCCCGATGCGATGGCAGCCTTGGCTACGGCAACCGATATGCGCGAAATCAGGCGCGGATCCATCGGCTTGGGGATGAGGTAGTCGCGGCCAAACGTGAGGCGGGTGTTGCCGTAGGCGGAGCTTACGCTTTCGGGGACAGGCTCTTTGGCCAGCGCCGCCAGCGCCTTCACAGCGGCAATCTTCATCTCCTCATTAATGGACTTGGCGTGCACGTCGAGCGCGCCGCGGAAGATGAACGGGAAGCCCAGCACGTTGTTCACCTGGTTGGGGTAGTCGGAGCGTCCGGTGGCAAAAATGAGGTCGGAGCGGGAGGCTGTGGCCTCCTCGTATGAAATTTCGGGGGTGGGGTTGGCCAGCGCAAAGACAATGGGGTTGGCCGCCATCAGGCGAACTATCTCGCGGCTCAGGATGTTGCCCTTGGAAAGCCCCAGGAACATGTCGGCATCCCGCATGGCCTCCTCCAGCGTGCTGATGCTGCGGGTGGTGGCAAACTCCTTTTTCATTGCGTTGAGGTCGGTGCGGCGGGTGGAGAGCACACCCTTGCTGTCGAGCATGACCAGGTTTTCGCGCTTTACGCCGAGCGAGATGTAGAGCTTGGAGCAGGCAATGGCCGAAGCTCCCGCGCCGTTCACCACCACGCGGATTTCGCTCAGCTTTTTGCCGGCCACCTCCACCGCGTTCAGCAGGGCGGCGCTCGATATGATGGCCGTTCCGTGCTGGTCGTCGTGCATGATGGGGATATCGAGCTCCCGCTTGAGGCGTTCTTCTATCTCAAAGCACTCCGGCGCTTTGATGTCCTCGAGGTTGATGCCGCCAAAGGTGGGCGAAATGAGCTTCACGGTTTCGATGAACTTTTCCGTGTCCTTCGTATCCACCTCAATGTCGAAAACATCCACATCGGCAAAGATTTTGAACAGCAGGCCTTTTCCCTCCATCACCGGCTTTCCGGCGATAGCGCCTATGTCGCCCAGGCCAAGCACCGCCGTGCCGTTTGAGATGACCGCCACAAGGTTGCCCTTCACCGTATACTTGTAGGCATCGGCGGCGTTGTCGGCAATCGCAAGGCAAGGCTCGGCCACGCCGGGCGAGTAGGCCAGCGACAAGTCGACCTGCGTGCTATGTGGTTTGGTGGGAATGACTTCAATTTTTCCGGGACGACCCTCGGCGTGGTAGCTCAGCGCTGCCTTCTTTTTTATTTTGCTCATGGTTACAAATCTGTTAAAAAAACTTTCTCCTCCAAGTCGAGGGTTACAAAGGTAATGATTTTTTTTGATGTAGCAGGCTGTCAAGAAAAAAACTGCTAAAGCTACTCGCTGAAGTAAACCCTGCTTACCCTTGCGGAAATGCGGGTAAAGATTTCATAGGGAATGGTGTTGAGCTTTTCGGCAAGCGAGGTTACGGCGGGGTTTTCGCCAAAAACAGTTGCCTCGTCGCCCACGCGCACCTCAAGTCCGGTAACGTCTGCCATGCACAGGTCCATGCAGATGTTGCCCATCAAAGA
Organism: Prevotellaceae bacterium; assembly: GCA_031255195.1. GTDB lineage: Bacteria > Bacteroidota > Bacteroidia > Bacteroidales > UBA932 > JAITMY01. Next base: position 2,596 of record JAIRSZ010000039.1, read on the forward strand.
CGCCGGATGGCCGTTGATGAGCACGCTGCCCACGCCGTTGCCCAACAGACGGTTGAGGCCGTCGGCGTAGCCCACAGGGATGACGGCAATGGTCTTATCTTCATCTGCCCGTCCTCTGCGCCCGTAGCCCACGGCGCAGCCCGCAGGCACGCGCTTTACCTGCACCACGGTGCTCTTGAGAGTGCCCACGGTGCGCATACTGCCAGGCTTGGTGGCGCTAACGCCGTAAAGCGAAATGCCCAGCCGCACCATGTCGAACTGCGCCTCCTGAAAACGCTCCACGCCCGCCGAGTTGGAGATGTGCCGCAGCGTCCTGTATCCCAGCTCGCCCTCCAGCCTCCGGCTCATTGCGTCGAACAGCGCAATTTGCGCGCGGGTAAAGTCGTCGTGCTGCGGCTCGTCGGCAGCGGCAAGGTGCGAGAAGATGCTCGCCACCTTGAGGTTGCGGAAGCGGGACAGGCAGCTCAGCAGCTCATCCAGCTCGCCCTCCACAAAGCCGAGGCGGTACATTCCCGTGTCCAGCTTGATGTGGACGTTGCACACGCCCTCGCCGGAGCGTAGCGCCGCCTCGCTGTAGCGTTGCAGCATTTGCAGGCTGTAGATTTCTGGCTCAAGGTGGTAGTCCAGCATTTGCTCAAACGTGCCCGGCTCGGGGTTTAGCACGAGTATGGGCATGGCAATTCCGGCGCGGCGCAGCTGCACTCCCTCGTCGGCAAAGGCAACGCCCAAGTAGTCCACGCGCTGGTGTTGCAGCAGCCGCGCCACCTCGCCCAGCCCCATGCCGTAGGCGTTGGCCTTGACTAAGGCAAGCGTTTTGACGCTCTTCCGCAGCATTGCCCGCAGCGCGTTGAGGTTGTCGGTGAGCGCGGTGAGGTTCACCTCCAGCGTGGTGAGGTGCGTTTTTTGCTCAAGCTGGCGCGAAATTTGCTCAAGCAGGAAGTGGCGGCTGCCCTTGATAAGAATGGCTTCGTCCTTAAACGTGTTGCGGTCGAACTGCCGTAAAAAATGTCCGGTGGATGAAAAATGGGCAGTTTCGCAGGTAAACTTGCCCAAGTGCTTTCCCACCTGCGCGCCAATGGCTATGAGGCGCGATACGCCGTGCTCGCGCAGCAGCTCCGCCACCTCGCCGTAAAGCCGCCAGCCCTCTTTGCCGCTCTGCTCAATGTCGGAGAGGATGACCGTGCGGCGGCGGCGCTTGCCGAAGCTCGACAGGAAATCCAGCGCTATGCGAAGCGAGGCCACGTCCGCGTTGTAGGCGTCGTTGATGATGGTGCAGCCGTTGACGCCTTCGCGCAGGTCGAGCCGCATGGCAATGGGCGAGAGGTGCGCCACGTTGTCCGCCACGTTCGTCACGTTGATGTGCAGCGCGGGGAAGAGCTGCGCAAGGAGCAGGCAGGCGGCAAAGCTGTGCAGCGCGTTTTCCGTCGAGGCGGCGTCGGCAAAGGGTATGTTGAGCAGGAAACGCTCCTGCGATGCGGCAACCTCCACCGTAATACGGGTTGCCGCATCGCCCTTTTCGACGGAGGCGATGCGCACGTCGGCAGCGGCGGAATAGCCCCAGCAGTAGAGGCGCTTTTTCGCTAGCGCTGCGGTGGCGCGAATGGCGGTATGCACCTCGTACTGGTCGGCGCAGTAAACAACAGCCTCGGCGCTGGCGCACAGGCGCAACTTTTCGCGCAGCTTCTGCTCGCGGGAGGCAAACCCCTCCTGGTGCGCCTCGCCGAGGTTGGTGAACACCACCACGTCGGGGCGGAGGATGGCATCCAGCCGCTCCATCTCGCCCGGCTGCGAAATGCCCGCCTCAAAAATGCCCAGCTCTGCCTCCCCGCCCATGCGCCACACCGAGAGGGGCACGCCCACCTGCGAGTTGTAGCTCTTGGGGCTGCGCACGAGCCTCAGCTGCGAGGAGAGCAGCTGCGCAATCCACTCCTTCACCACCGTCTTACCGTTGCTGCCGGCCACCGCCACCACCGGGTAGTTTTGCTGTCGCCGGTGGTTGGCAGCCAACGCCTGCAACGCGCGCAGCGTATCGTCAACGGTAATGAACGAGGCCTGCGGGTAGCGGCTCACGCTAACCTCTTCGCTCACCACAAAGGCGCGCACGCCGCGCTCGTAAAGCTCGCCGAGGTAGAGATGGCCGTTGTGCCGCTCGCCCACTAAGGCAAAAAACAACGCCCTGTCGGGGTAAAACGTACAGCGGCTGTCCGTAACAAGCTCCGCAACGACGGCAGCGCCTTTCCCCGTAAGCGTTCCGCC
>JAIRSZ010000063.1 GCA_031255195.1 Prevotellaceae bacterium
CGGACGTCAACTTTGGCGGCTATGGCGACTACATCTACGGCAGCGGCTGCGCGTATGCACCGGCAGTGGTTACGGATAAAAAAACGCTTGAATTTTCGCCCGACGCCGGAGTGAAGACGTTTACGGTTTCAGCAGTAAATCTCGTTAGCCCGCTGGTTATCGTAGCGCCGCAGGGCTTGAGCGTGCATCCCGATACCGTTTATCCGCTCGGCAACGGCAGCGTGCCTGCCACGCCGGTGGAGGTGCGCTGGGAGGAAGGTTCGTCGGCGGGTGGCGTTGTGCGCATCACCGGCGGCGGGCTGGCATTTGCAAAAGAAATCTCGGTGAACGCCACCGGATTTTCAGACTACTGCAACAAGGTGCTCAACTATTGGGGCGAATATGGCTACTTTCCGGCCTACCTCTCCGTAGGCCATACGGAAGGCAGCGTGCTTTCGTTTACGCTTGCCCCCGTGTACGGCGAAGCGGCCACGTGGAACAACAATTCCATACAGGCAGGCAAAGTAACGGTGAGCCGTGCAGGGGTAACGTTGACTGACCGCGCGTTGAACGAAAATGAAATCACGCTTACGTTCAGCGAGCCTTTACAGGCGGGCGACGTCGTCAGCATTGGCCCAAATCCGGCCTTTGTGTGGACTACCCAAAGCGAAAGCGGCGTTTCCTACGGCAACTGCTACATTGACCCTCTGCAAACCTACACTGTGGGCGCAAGCTGCGAGCTTGTCGTGCCGCACCCTGCCGAAAAGGTGGCGGTGCAGAGCGTGGAGTACGCTTCGACTTCGTTCGAGGGCGGGCAGGCAACGGTGGTTGCGACCAACGGAACATACCCCGTGGCGAGTATTCGCTTTTGGGAGGAAAACGGCAAGCTGCCCTACCGCGAAGTGGGCGCAGCTGCTGACGGCGTTTACGAAATCTCCGGCTTGGAGCCTTACAACACCTACAGCATTAACGTTGCTGCGGTGGACGAAAAGGGCTACGCCTCCGACCCCGTAACGCTTACCATAAAGAATCTGGGCACGCTCGTCGCCGACGATTTTCCCTTTGAGCATACTGTTACCTACGACGGGCTGCCGCACGCGGCGGAATTTACCAGCCCCGACAAAGCAGGCGAGGTTACTGAGGTGTTGTACAACAGTAGCCCGGAGCTTCCGGTGGCAGTGGGCAGCTACACGGTAACAATTGACGTGCTGGAGGGCGACGGCTACCACGCCGCCTCGGATCTTTCCATCGGAACGCTGAGCATTGTGAGGGGAGGCGTAGGCAGGCATCTTTTAGAGTACGCCATAGCCGCCCACACCTACAGCGGCGAGCCGTATCCGGTGGAGGTGAGCATCAAGCCCGATGTGGAAGGCGCAGGCGAGGTTACCGCCGTGAAGTACAACGGCAGCGCGGACGTGCCTGCAAACGCCGGAGCTTACGCAGTTACGGTTGACGTTTCCGAAGGCGAAAATTTTGACGCAACGGTTGACCTCCTGTTGGATACGCTCCATATACTTCGCGCCGCCACCACCGTCGACAAGCTGACGTGGACGGCAGAGGACGCTGTGTACAGCGGCGAGCCGAATGTTGCCGTTGTGCAGCCTGCCGAGGGCGTTGTGGGGCTGGGTGAGATTACGCTGCGCTACAACGACGGCACGGAAGCCGTCGATGCAGGCAGGTACACAGTTTTTGCTGATGTGGCGCAGGGCGGAAACTACGAGGCTGCTACCGGTGTAGCGATAGATTCCTTCACCATTGGCAAGGCAACGCTCGCGGCGGAGCATTTCACCTTCCCCCCGACCATGCCTTACGACGGCACGCCGCGCCATCTGCCCGTAACCCTCGTGGAGCCGTACACCGGCGAAGGGATAATCACCGTGAAGTACGACGGCAGCGAAACACCGCCTGTTGAGTCCGGCAGCTACGCCGTGAGCGTGAGCGTTGCCGAAGGCAGCAACTTTGTTGCAACCACCGGCGATGTAGAGCTGGGCAGCTTTGCAGTGCAAACTGAGTACTCCGTGACGGTGCAGGTTAGCGACGTTGACGGACACCGGATGATTTCGCCGCCCTTTACCGTAACCCTTGCCGTTGGCGATGTGAGCCGCAGCCTTACCACCGTGAGCGGGCAGGCAGCATTTGAAGGCGTTCCCCGCCACAGCGCCTTCACCGTGAGCGCCGCCGCTGCGGGCTACACCGTGAGCGCGTCCGTTGTCGGCTCATTGCAGAGCGATACCACCATTGTGCTGACGGCCACTGAGGAGTCTTCCCTGACCGCCGTGGCAGAGGAGAAAAGTGTTTTGCTCAGCGCCTACGTTGCGGGCAGCGTTCTGCACATTTCGCCCGATGTGGAGAGTGTCAGGATGGTGAACGTTGCGGGCGTGGTGGCGCTGGATGTGCCCGGCGGCAGAGGAAGGGCGCATTTTGCCTCTACCGTTAGCCTTGCGCACCTGCCGTCCGGCATATACTTTGTGCTGCTGCGCGGCGGCGGAGAAGCCAAAACGCTAAAGGTAGTGCTTTTGAATTATGAATTATGAATCATTCACTATTCACTTTGAGGTTGAACTACGGGCGTGGTCGAGAGATAGAGGTATAATTCATAATATTCATAATTCATTGAAATGTTCCACTTGAAAAAAACACGGGAGCTCTTGAGCTCTTTGCGCCGCTACGTTGGGGGCGCTTTGGTAGCAGCGTCGACGTTTGCGCTGCTGGAGTGCGCAGGGTGCGGCGAGGCGGCCGGCGGCAGCGAAGCGCAGGATGCTGTTGGCGACACAACGCCGCCGCCCGACATTCCGCAGTACGAAGGTTACGCGCTGGCTTGGGCTGACGAGTTCGACGGCGCAACGCTCGACGAGCTGTGCTGGAACGTGGAGGTAAACGGCGACGGCGGCGGCAACAACGAGCTGCAATACTACCGCGCCGAAAACGTATCGGTGGGACGCGAGCACCAGAGCGGCAAATCCTGCCTCATTCTTACCGCCAGGAAGGAAAGCTTTGGGGGGAAGGAGGCTACCTCAGGGCGCGTCAACAGCATGGGAAAGCAGCATTTCTGCCACGGCAGGGTGGAGGCTGCCGTCAAGCTGCCGCGCACCGCCAACGGGCTGTGGCCTGCGTTTTGGATGATGGGAAACGATTACCCCGAAGTGGGCTGGCCGCGCTGCGGCGAAGTTGACATCCTGGAAATGGGGAACGGCAACGGCATAAAAAGCGGCGCGCAAGATCGCTACTTCAACGGAGCCTGCCATTGGGGAACGTCGTGGAACGGCGGCGCTTACCCAAACTACGCCAAAGCCTCCACGTGGAGCTACAGCTTGCAGGATACGTTTCACCTTTTCACCCTGATGTGGGATGAAAAAAGCGTCAGGATGTACCTCGACTTAGACCGCTACCCCGACGGCGAGCCGTACTACGAAATGGGCGTCGAGGATAAAACCTCAGACGATTCTCCGGGGGGCTACTTTCACAAAGATTTCTTTATCCTTTTCAACCTTGCCGTGGGCGGAAATTTCCCCGGAATATGGAACATTGGCGAGGTTACAGCCCTCTCCGGCGGCGAGGCAAAAATGTATGTTGACTTTATAAGAGTATACCAAAAGAAATGAAAAATCTCCTTTTTTTAGCCTGTGCGCTCACCTTTGCGGCGAGCGCACAGGCGCAGGAGGCTATACCCGTTGGCAAGGGCAGCTACGCCTCCTATCCACCCGCCGCCGTAGAGTTCGACGACGGCTACTTTGCCAACCGCTACAGCTGGTTTCGGCAGGCGTACCCGCTGCTCAACCTGCACGACAACGCCCGCAACCGGCCTTTGCCCACCAACAGCTGGTGGACGGAATTTCTCTTTCGGGGCTTGGGGCGCGAGGAGGTGAAGGTTGGCGATGAGGTTACCGCCGTGACCGTAACCGCCGATGGTAGCCGCTTTGGTAGCGAGGCGTGGGCGCTCCCCGCCATGATGACCGCCACGTCGGGCGGTTTCAACGTTTACTTCCCCAAAGGCTTCAACGGCGGCGGAATGAACCGCGGACTCCCGCTGAGCGTCGGCGCGTCGGCGGAGTTGCAGGCGGCAGATGCCAATACCCTGTTTGCCGACTTTGAAAGCGCAGGCTTCCCCGTTGGCTGGACGGCAACGAATAATACCCAAAACATTGCGGGACCAATGGCTACCGGCGAGGTTACCCAAAACCCGCGGCCTGAGGGCTACACGGGCAGCCGCTTTGTGAACACCTTTAAGGGCGACAACGCGCAGCTCACCCTTGCATCACCTGCGTTTACCATCGAAAAACGCTACATCCGCCTGCGCGTGGGCGGCGGAAATCACCCCGATGCGGCTTACGTGGGCTTGTTCGTCGACGGTGTGCGCGTGCGCAGCGAAACGGGGCAGAACAACGCCACGCTCACCCAGCGCACGTGGGACGTGGGCGAGTACGCGGGACGGCAGGCCGAAATTCGCATTGTGGACGCTACCGCTGCCGGATGGGGTTTTATCTTGTGCGACGAAATAGTATTTACCGACAGCCCTCTGGGCGGCGCAGGGTACACGGCCGACTTCCAAACCGACGCTGCAAAGGTTTACAGCTGGTCTGACCTGGGATTTACGCTCCGCAGCGGGAGCGGCGGCGGGCATATTGACGCTACGCTGGTGCACGGCGTGCCATTTGCCTATTTTGAAATGAGCAACCTGCACCCCATCATCACGCCCAACGACGCTGCCCGCGTGTACGATGCAAGTGGCGCGGAGGTAACGGACTTCCCCGCCACGCTGAGCGCGTTTGCGCTGGAGTTCGACGGGCGGGTATTCGGCGTGCACGTCGCAGCGGGAAGCCGCCTGCACCGTTCGCGCGGCGGCGATTTTCAGGTGGAAGCTCCGCCGGAAAAATCCTACGTGGTTATATCCGTACTCCCCGCCCGCTCGCTGCTCGCAGCCTACGATGCCTGCGCCCGAAGCAAGCCGGGCAGCACGGAGTTTCGCTACGATTACAAAGTCAGCGAGGGTAGGGTAGAGGTTACTTTTGCGCTGAAGCCTCAAAGCATGGAAACCGGCGTCGCCGCCCAAACGATGATGTGCTTCCTTCCCCACCACTACCGCAGCACCGCCAACAGCTTTGAGTGGACAAGCGGGGCAGACTACTCCACCTTTTTGGGAACGTTGCGCACGAGCGTCGACTCTACCTTTACGTTCAGCTACAGCTTTGGCGGGATGCCGCCCTACCTGCCCGAACCGTTGGACATGGCGGAAGAGCGCAGCGCAATGATGCAGGACTTGCTCGATCGCACCGTTGCGCAGGCGGGCGGGCGCAACGGCAACACCTACGCCAAGGGGCTGGGCGAGCAGGCCAACGCCATGCTCTTTGCCCGCGCCGTGGGGCACGCCGGATTCGACAGGATAAAAGCTGCGCTCAGGGAGGAGCTTACCGACTGGCTGACATTCTCCACAGCCGAGCGAACGCAAAAGGGGTACTACTTTGCGCAGTACCCCGACTATGGCGCGCTGATTGGATTCCCGCCGGGCTACGGCTCGCAGGGCTTCAACGATCTGCACTTCCACTACGGCTACTTTGCCGCAGGCGCGGCGCGCCTGATGATGGTGGATGACGACTTCAAAAGCGGATTTGCGGAAATGGCAAAAAAGGTTGCCGAAACATACGCCTGCTGGACGCGCTACACCGGAGCGGGCAGCTACCAGCCTTTTCTGCGCACCTTCGACCCTTACCTTGGCCACTCCTTTGCAGGTGGAACGGGCGATGGCGGCGGAAACAACCAGGAGTCGACCTCCGAGGCGCTCAACTCGTGGTTTGGGCTTTTCCTACTGGGCGTGGAGCTTGGCGACAGCGAGATTATCAGCGCTGCTGCTGCGGGCTACGTCATGGAGCGAACCGCCACTGAGGAGTATTGGCTCGACCTGTACGATGAAAATTTCCCCGATACCTACAACCACGAGTACGCGGGCATTGTCCGCACCGACAACGTGGCCTGGGCTACCTACTTTTCGGGCGATCCCGCCTGGGTGCTCGGCATACAGGCCTGTCCGGTGGACTTCTTCTACACGGAGTTCGCCAAAAATCCACAAAAAATGGCCGCCATTAGCGCGGCAATGCTCGGCGAGCGAACTCCGGAAAATGCCGAAAACTATCCGGGAAACGACGATGCCCGCAGCAGCTATAAGGCAATGGGTCCCTATCTGGGTGGATACCACCTCAACATCCTGAGCTACATCAACCCCGATACCGCCGCCGAGTGGCTGCACAGCTACTGCAACGATGCCGCGGTTGGCGGCGAGTGGCGCAGCCACATCAACACGCTTACCGCATACTTTCAGAGCAACGCGATGCGCTCCTACGGATTGCCCGCAGAGGGATACCACACGAGTATCCCATCCGGCGCGGTGTACAAAAACAGTCGGGGCGAGTTGACCTGTTTGCTTTACAATCCTGCGGACAGGCCGGTGGACGTGCAGATTTACAAGGATGGCAGTGTTGTTGAAACCGTCAGCGTAGCGGCGCGAAAGTTCTACAACTCCCGCGTTGCCGCCGGGTACAGGCCGACTGTGGCTTTCGCGTCGCACGCCGAAAACGCCAGAATGGAGCTGAACAACCCCTCGAAGGTGGTTGCTGCTGCTTTCGACAGGGATGGGGCTATCCGCTGCGTCGAGTTTTACTTTGACGGCGATAGCGTAGGGTGCGACTGCGCCGAGCCTTACGAGGCGAGCGTCACGCCGCGGGCTGCGGGCGCAGCGTTGCTACAGGCGGTGGCGGTTGATAGCGAAGGTCTCCGAAGCGATACCGCAACGCTTACCGTCGAGGTTTTTGCGCAGTCGCCCTTCAAGGGTACGCCTTGGATGCTTCCCGCGCAAACCATCTACGCCGTGCAGTTCGACGAGGGCGGTGAAGGAATATCGTGCCACGACAACACGCCCGTCATGGAGGGTGGCGACAAATACCGCGAAGGCACGGGTGTAGAAACCGAAAATACCGGCAGCATATCCGCCTCCAACATCGGCTGGACAAACCCCGGCGAGTGGTGGGAGTACACGGTAGATATTGCCGAAGCAGGCGTGTACGCAATGAGCGCACGCTTGGGCGGACAGGGTAGCCTTCGTATTTTTGTAGACGAAGTCGACGTTAGCGGTGAGCGGCGTGTGCAACCTACGGGCGGATGGGAACAAAAAAACGTTACCGTGGGCGTATTCCCGCTTCCGGCGGGGCGGCACGTGCTCCGCGTTATGCTGGCAAGCGGCGGGATTAACCTTTCCTCCTACACCTTCAAAAAGCAGCCCGCAGTCCCCATCACTGTTGACGTGCCATACGTGCAGTACCTTACCGTTAACCTCTCGCCGTCCGATACGCTGGGGAAGGACAGAACATACAGAATGTCCGATGGACTCATGCTCACAGCCCCCGGCAGCGCCGGTGCAACGCGCCTCACGGTGCAGAATGCTGCTTACGTCGCCGGTTTTGTGTACTACGAGGGAACGCCGGTTACGTTGAGCGTGTCGGATTTTCGCGGAAATTACGACGTCAGCTTTTGGGCGTTGCCTAAGCAGGGAACGGACACCATAAAGGGCATACCTTTCACCGCCGACGTTTACAAAGACATGGTTATCCACGTCCGGCTCACCGAAAAAACTTTTACCGGCAACCTGCCTCCTGCCGCCAATGCAGGGCTTGATTTGGTGGTTTACGCTCCCGTGAGTAGCGTTACGCTCAACGGTTCGGGGAGCGCCGATGTGGGGGGCGAAATTGTGAGCTACCGCTGGGAGCAGCTGAGCGGACGCGAAGTCGAGTTCTCTGCGCCTGATAGCGCCGTTACGCTGGCGAAAAACCTCTCAATCGGCGACTATCGCTTTCGCCTCACCGTAACCGACGATTCGGCTGCCACAAGCAGCGACGATGTGCTGGTAAGAGTCCTCCCGCCGGAGCAGGTAGACTTCCTCCTTTCGTCGCCCGCCGACAGCGGAATGGTTACGGATACTCGTCGTCCAACCCTTACGTGGAACGCCTGTTCGGGCGCAACCGGATATGAGGTTTACCTCAACATTTCCCGCGACGACTACGAGTGGTATGCTTCGGGAAATCTCCTCGACCGCTACACTAAGGTGGGCGAAACATCCTTGCCGGCTTTCACCCTGCAAAGCGACCTGCCCGACAGGTGGACGTACAAGTGGTACGTCGTTGCCCTCACTCCGCAGGGGCAAAAATTTTCCGACCGCCGCAGGTTTGGGCTTTACATCCCTGCGCTGGAAACCGAAGATGACGGCGTAGGCGTGGTGGACGGTTACCGCGACATGAACAAAAACGGCACAATCGAGCCTTTTGAGAATTGGCGGCTCACGCCGGAGCAGCGATTGGAGGACGTTATGAGTCGCCTTACCCGCGACGAAAAAATCGCCCAGCTCTTCTACGGCGGCGACGCCGCCCCCTACACCGACGGCTTTGCTTTTTCTTACGGCGTAGAGGGCGGAATGCGCGACGTGCAGCGTCGCGCCGCACAAACGCGCATGGGGATTCCGGTAGGATTTTTTGGCGACAAGGTGCACGGATGGAAAACCATCTACCCCACCCAGCTTGGCATAGCCGCAACGCGCGACCCGCATCTTGCCTACCTTTGCGGAAACATGCACCGCCTCGAGCAAAAAGGGTTTGGCTTTACCGGCACGCTGGCTCCGCTGGCTGAGGTTGATACAAAGGTGCTTTACCCGCGATTTCAGGAGGGCAATGGCGAAAACGCAGATGAGGCCTCCGCTATGGTACGCGCTATGGTGTGCGGAATGCAGGGCGGACCGGAGCTCAACCCGCACTCTATGGTCACCACCGTAAAGCATTGGCCGGCGCAGGGCGCTGGTGGCGAAAGCGCTTTGCAGTACGATGCCGCAACCATTGGATACCACCTCAAGCCCTGGATTGCCTCCGTAGAGGCAAACGCCGCCTCCGTAATGCCGGGGTACAACACCGCCCCATACATCGACCCCACAGGAAAAGGCGCAAACTCCAGCAAGCCCATTATCGACTACCTCCGCAACGAAATCGGGTTCAAAGGATTTGTCATTACCGATTGGTTGGCGGCAAACACGGCGCAGTCCATCGAGAGCGTCAGCGTAGGCATAAACGTGCTGGGCGGTGCGCCTTCTGCCCCCACCGATTTCGACGAGCTGGTGGAGGCGGTTGGAATGGAAAAAATTGAGGAGTCTGTTCGGCGCGTGCTGGATGTAAAAATCCGCACGGGAATGTTTGACAACCCCTACGCCGACGCCTCCTGTGTGTGGACGGGCGAGGAGCACCACAGCATTGCGCTGGAGGCTGCCCGAAAGTCTATTACGCTGCTCAAGAACAACGGCGTTTTGCCCCTGCAACCTGTGACGGGCGACAAAATCGCCGTGGGCGGAGCGCGCGCCGTGTGGGTAAATGAGCGGGGCGAGCACAGCCAAATCGACGACCCCAACGTAATCTGGCAGAGCATCTACTACGACAACCCGCGCGCAAAAACTTACCTGCAAGCCATTGCCGATCGCGCTGCGCAGAGCGGCATGGAGGTTGAAAATCACACCGCCTCTGCCCCCAACGGCGGCGCGGGCGTGGCAATCGGCGGCAGCACAAAAACCGCCGTGGTAGTCATTGGCGAAAAGGCATACACGCACGGCACGGAGTGGGAAGATAAAAATCCAAACATCCCCGAGGCGCAAATGCAGGATATTCTGCGTTTCAAAAGCGCAGGGTTAAAGGTTATCGTGGTGGTAATTTTACCGCGGCCTTACGTCCTCACAGAGGTGGTAGAGGCAGCCGATGCCGTGATGGTGGTGTACCGCGGCGGCAACGGCATTGCGCAGGCCACGGCAGAGTGCATTTTTGGCGACTTCTCGCCTTCCGGCAAGCTCCCCTTCCAGCTCCCGCGCTCGCAAGACCAGCTGGGTAGCGACAGTGAGAGCAATCAGGTTGAGCGTTGGGAGCTGCCCTACGACATAGGCGCATCGGAAACAGAGCGTGCGCTTATTCGCAGCGCAATGGAGCAGGACGTTTCCATTCCTCCCATCTATGGCGACCCGCTGTTTCAGTACGGGTTTGGGCTGTGCTACGGGTGTTCGCCGGACGACAACCCGCCCGTCGGCTGCGATACCTGTACCGACAACCTTCCGGCAGAAAAAAATCCCATTGGCGAATTTAGCCTCCTCTCGCCCGCAGACGGCAGCGCCTTTAGCGAAAGCTCCGTCTTGTTTGAGTGGCAAGTCCCGTCGCTCGACACAGCCGCCGCGCTCGCCTACCTGCTTTACGTTGACGATACGCCTTTGGGCGAAGTGGCCGAAGCCTCGTGCAGGGTTGGACGCTTGGCGGAGGGCTACCACACGTGGTACGTCAAGGCTGTTGCAGGGGCGCGCAGCCGCAAGTCGTCGGCAACATTCGGCTTTACGTCGGGCGTTTCGCAGTCGCCAACCGGACTTGGTGGTGTTGAGGCGGCGTCGGTGTTTGCTCGCCCAAACCCTGTTGTTGATGGATGGCTAACCCTTAGCTATGAGAACCTGACGCACGGAGACAGGGTAGAGATTTACGACGTTACCGGCGCTCTCGTGCACACCGCGAGCATCGACCGAAACCTCGGCGAGCAGGCCATCAATATTGCCCATTTGCCTCCGGGAATATACCTCGTCAAGGTCGGAAATGCTTCCGCAAAAGTTTTGAAGCAGTGAAGGTTGGAAAAAATATTGCAAAAAAATGTCGAATTTATTTGGAGCGTAAAAAAATTTGCTATACCTTTGCACCCGCTTTTGACAAAAAGTACGCTCTGTGAAAGTAAAGGCAAGTGAAGTTAGCGAAAAAAAAATCGCACAAAAATTTGCTGGATTGAAAAAAGTTTGTACCTTTGTAACCCCAAATTTGACTCGGCGGTTTTTCAACAGCTCAGTCGGCGAAGGAGGGAAAAGCAAGATGCTCTTTGAACGTATTGAAAACAGGAAATAAATTTTAAGGAAGGCGTCAATTCCCTTTTTGTGAAAAAAGGATTTTGATAGTAAAATCAGGCCAGCAGTTCACACTTAACATAGAGTAAAGATTTTTTTACCATGAAGAGTTTGATCCTGGCTCAGGATTAACGCTAGCGGCAGGCCTAACACATGCAAGTCGAGGGGCAGCGGGAGTAGCAATACTTGCCGGCGAC
>JAIRSZ010000080.1 GCA_031255195.1 Prevotellaceae bacterium
TGGCCTGGGAGGGTTTCCGCAAGTACGACGTTTTCCGCAAAAAGAAAAATCTGGACAGAAGGTATCCGGGTACCCACCTTGCCGGCAGCCCGGTGTACCCTGTGGTGTCGTGGGATGCTCCGTACATTGTGGAGTACATTCCGCAGAGCGAAATGGATGCTTATCCTATACCATTAACCCAAAACCCATGAGTTTAACCATTGAAAAACCAACATTTTATTGAATTTAAAAAGTAAATATATTATGAGAAAGACAAATTTTTTTGTGAAAGGGCTTTTGACCCTGTGCATGGCTACCGCAGCCATATCTGCCTGCGATAAGGACGAAGCGACAGGCCCGCCGGCGCTGTACGTGGGCGAGCAGCTTACCTTTAGCTTTGCCCCCGCCGGCGAAACAAAAACAATTGAGCTGCAAACCAACATGGAGGTACAGCTGGACAAAGCAAACACCGCCGCGTGGTGCGAGGTTTCGCTGTCGGGGAAAACCCTGACGGTAACCATTGCCCCCAACACCTCGCTGGCAATGCGCAGCACCACCGTGATGGTGTTCATCCCCGGTAAGTCCGAAACGCTGACCTTTGAGCAGGGCGGACAGCCTTCTGCAAAAATGCAGGTAGACGCCGCCTACGCCAGCAGCGAGCAGCCCAGCGAGCCGATATCCCGCACCTACGACGGGGTAATTGGAGACATCTACCACTCCAAGTACGATAATGGCGGCATGATGTTTGAGCTGACCTACCTGCTGAAGCCCAACCCGATGCTGGAGCTGGCCATGATTGCCTACTACCCCCGCAGCAACAAGGGTAACGGAACTTTCGGCACGGTGAGCGTAGAGGTGGAGGTAGACGGAAGCGGAAGTTTTGAGCAGGTGCTGACCAACTTCGCCTGCGGCGGCGTTGACCCCATTCCGGGCGCAGGTCCCGACGGCTCGGCAACGCAGGAAGAAAGAGACCATTATCCCGATGTGGTGTACATTGAGCTGGACAGGCCTGTTGCCAACGTTACCTCCGTGAAGATAATTGTTGACGGCAGCAAGAGCAGAGGCGGTCATGCCTCGTGCGCCGAAATGGAATTTTACGGAACAGGCTCGACCACCATTACCGAACCCTACCTGCTGCTCAACAAAGACCGCTACGATTTTACCTCCGCAGGAGGCTCGGTAGGGGTTGGCGTTGTAACCAACGCCACAGACTTCACCGTGAGCGGCGAGGATTGGTGTACCGTCACCCGCAGCGGAAACTTTGTTACCTTCACCGCCCCCGAAAACAACACGGGATCGTACAGGGAGGCTACCGTCACCATTACCGGCGCCAACGGCGCTGCGCCACAGCAGATAAAGCTGACGCAAGCAAGAATAGTGGGAGAAAGCCGGCAGCTGGAGGTAAACAAAGACGTCTCATACGCCAACAGCTGGTATCCCGATGACGGAACCACCGAGGGTAAGGACTACCCGAACGGGCCGTTCAACACAAATGTATTCGACGACGACTACACAACCTACTGGCACTCGAACTACGACGACGAGCTTGTTAACACGAACGGCCCAACGCACTCGCCGCACAACGTTTACATCAAGCTGGCAAGCCCGTCCGATCTGTCGTACATCGTCTACTACCCAAGAAACTACCCCAACGGTGGCAACGGCAACTGGGGAGCTATCCAGGTGTACGTGCTGCGCGCAGGCGGCGATTTCAACAACCCGGAAGCCTACGAGTATGTGTTGGACTACGACTGCGGAGGCAAAGGTGGAGCGTCGCAAATCATACTGCCGCAGGTTATGAACGTGGAGGCTGTCAGGATTCTTATTGTCAACCAGCAGAACAGCAGCTGCTCCGAGTTGAGATTCTTTAGAGAGTAGTACGGAGTATGCTGCACAGGCAGCTTAGCTTTATAGAGCACAGATTGAACGAACGGATTTGGAGCGGATGTCAATCCGCTCTCAAATCCGTTTAAGTCTGTGCTTACCGTCCGCGCGCAAAAAAGCGGATCAGGCAGATTTTTAGGTACAAAATAGTATGAAAAAATTATGAAATTATGAAATTATGAAAATACGCAAAATAAAAAATATCTTTTTCCTTGCGGGCGCTATGGCGCTGACCTTTGCTGCCTGCGATGAAAAAACCAACCCCGACGTTGACCCGGCAGATACCGGCGGCGAGGACACCACCCCCAGGCCCGGGGCCAGAGCAATAAACATCCCGCTCTGCGGCAACACCTACGTTACAAGCGGCTACGGAGTGGTGAGCGATAGAGACCTTTCGGGTTGGGTAGACGCGGTGTTCAGCAGCTACTTCAAGCTAAGAAGCGCCGGCGACCTGTCGCTGTTCCTGAAGTATACTACCCCCACAAACGGCTATGGAACACCGGGTAACAGCGTGATAGACGTGGAGGTGGGCGAAGCGCCCGCCGAGGGCGAAGCGTTTACCCCGATAAAAACGTTCAGGGTTACGCTCCCCAAAACGCCGGCGGGTAAAGACTCCATCGTATTCATCGGCAAGCTCGACCGCTGCGAGATAGGCTACAAGCGCATCGACTTCAAGGGGGTAAGCAAGGGCGGCAGCGAGTTCTACGGCACGCTCAAGACCTTAATAGCCGAGGGTCAAAGCACACCGGGGATGTCCTACTCCCACAGCGACAGGCGCAACAGCCCGTCGGTGCACATGGGATATCCATATCCGAGCACGGATACGGCCGCATGGTTCTACAACGAGGTAACCGTCCCCGACGGCATGGATCATCCGGCCAGCTACTTTATGGTCAGCGGCTTTACGGGAGGCTACTTTGGTATTCAGCCCGCAAAGGGAAGACCTGTGCGGGTGCTGTTCTCGGTGTGGGCAGAGTTCGCAACGGACAACCCCGAAAGCGTGCCCGACAGCCTGCGGGTACCCTGCTTCTCCAAAGGCACGGGCGTTACCCACCAGATGTTTGGCGGCGAAGGTTCCGGCACGCAAACGTTCTACCACGCCGACGGATGGAAAACGGGGCTTACCTACAAGTTCATTACCAACATCTACCCCTCGCGGGACATTGGCTTCACAGACTACAAGGCCGTTGACTATGTTGGCTACATCTTTGATCCGGTGGCGGGCGAGTGGAAGCTGCTGGCGTGGCTCCGGCGGCGCACCAGCAATCTTACCTACTACCAGAGCGCCTACTCGTTTGTGGAGAACTTTAGCGGCGCGTCGGGCAATCTGATGCGCAAGGCATGCTTCGGCAACCAGTGGATATACACCAAAGGCGGAGAGTGGAAGGAGATCACCACGGGGCAGTTCTCCACCGACGCTACGGGCAGCAGCGGCGAGCGGCGCGACTACGATGGCGGCGTAACCGAAGACGGCAAGTTCTTTCTTCAAAACGGCGGCTTTTTTAACAACACCGCCACCCCCGGCACAAAATTCACCAGGCCTGCAACCGGCACGCCGCCGGACGTAGATTTTGCCCTTCTGGAGCGGCTAAAGGAGGAAGGGAAGGCAGTAGTGCAGCAGGAGGAAGAAGAGAAGAAGAAGCAGGAAGAGGAGAAACAGAAGCAGGAGCAGGAGCAGCAGAAGTAGCGTGCGTCAATGCCATCAGCAGGAGAAATGGGGTGTGAATGTAGCTTTACAATTCACACCCCATTTTTTTCGGGTTTTGATGCTTTAAGCGGC
>JAIRSZ010000132.1 GCA_031255195.1 Prevotellaceae bacterium
CACACACACACACACACACACACACACACACACACACACACACACACACACACACACACACACACACACACACACACACACACACACACACACACACACACACACACACACAGTTTAGCGAGCTATGCAGCCTTGTAGCAGGCGCGTGTACGCGTTATAGCGAATATTTTTCGGACATTACGTACAGCCGAGCAAATTTCTTTTGCGCGGCTTTTCCGGCTTTGTACCCATCCGCCAATAACATTTTTTTAATAATCAAACCCCATGAAATGATGAAAACAAAATTTGTTCGGGAATTTTTACTGCTTGCGGTACTTGCGCAGCTGAGCGGCTGCGAAATTCCCATTTCGGATTTGGAGCAAAGAGAGGTTGCCGGCAGCGTGGACGAGCATTTGAAGGCGCTGCTCGTTGGCGTTTGGTACGTCGACAACCCTGCCGTCGGCACGCCCTGCATGAGCCTCGAAAGGGAGGGGGTCATGCGCATGGTGGAGTACGACTCCGCCGGTGTTGAGCTGGAGGTTACCGGAGCGTGGAGGATAGAGGACGACGTTTTTACGAAAATCGTTCGCCATCGCGCACAAAATTTTGATCTGGTGATGCTGACCTCAAAAACGCTCGTCTACAGGGAAATCAGCGAGCGGCAGGCGCATCATTCGTTTCATAGAGGGCAGTGAGCGCCATGTTCCTCAACCTGAAAAAAGCGTTGGCAATGTTGGCTGCTGCTGCGCTGCCGCTGGCGGCAACCCCGCAGGAGGCCGACGACAGCAAACACATTGGCAGAACAGCCTTTGCGGACGGGCTTTTCGATGCGGGCAGCTGGTGTCGCCCCTTTTGGGCTGACATGTACTCTACCATCACGAGAGCCGAGCTTGCATACTCCTACAACGCGCCGGAGTACGATTGGGGCAGGAAAGGAGACGCGTACCGTCCCTACATTTTTGCCAACATCGGCGTAGACGTTCCCGTGTGGGCGGGGACTTTTGCCAACGAACGCTGCGGGCTTAGCGTCACCATTCCGTACTTGGTGGACGTGTGGTTAGACATGTTTGAGCGCACCACCGCGCCGGTTATCAATACTGCCTACCGGTTTGGCGCGCCTGAGGTGAATTTTATCCGCCACTTGAGCGGCAGCCTTCCGTGGATTGCCAGCTACTCGCTGAAGCTTGTACCCTTCAAGCACGAGTGCTCGCACATTGGGGACGACTTGACCCTGATGCGCAGCAGCGAGGGTATTCCCCTGAAAAATGTCAACGTGTCGTACAACTATTGGCAGGTGGAGAGCACCATCAACGACCCCATGTTTTCGCTAAAGGAAACCCACTCCCTGCGCATTGCCCTGCTGGGGCTTTACAACAGAAAGAAGGGCTGGTACGAGCTGCTCGCTCCGGGGGGCGACGCAAACCTGGTAAAACCTTCGCAGAGGCCGTTTGAATTTTGGGTACAGTACCAGTACCAGTCAGCCGTTGGCCGCCATCGGCTACAGCGGGTAGCGTCGGTAGAGGTGCGCAGCCGCACGCGCTACAACTACCCGCTGTACCGTACAGCGGAGGATAACCCCGCACAGTGGACGTCGTCGGATATTCTTGGGGAGGTTTCGCTGCCGGCCATCAACCTTATGCTGGGCGTGCGCTACCGCAACCCTCGAGCGGTCAAACTTCGCTCCGTGGGCGTTGCGCTGAGAGCCTACCGGGGAATGAACCCCTACGGACAATTTCGCTCAATCCCCAAGTATGAGCAGTATGGAGTGATGCTCGTGGTGGAGTAGGGGAGGCGTATCCGCCCCTACATTTTATCCTCTATCGTCCAAACGAAGGCGTTCAGCCCCTGCTCGTCGGCCTGCTCGTTGAGGAGGCGGAGGGTTTGGAGGAGCCGCTGCGCCTCGTCGTCGCTCACGATGGCCAGGGTGGAGGCGTTTTTCGACGGCCAGGCGTGCGTGCCGTAGTGCGGCTCGCCCTGGTCGCTGCCGCGCCCCTGCGTTTCCATCCAGCGGGTGAAGCCGCGAATATGTAACTTGTCTAAAAGATGCTCTACCGGCCCCGTCAGCGACTGCCCGTAGGAAATAAATACTGCTTTCATGCTACTATAAAATTGAATTTAAATGGTTAAAAAATTTGTGTGAGCTCCCCAAAGTCGTTTATCGTGTAGTTCGGACGCTCGCGTCGCAGCTCGTCGGGGTCTCCGTTGCCGTACAGCGCGGCGCACGTTTTGCATCCGGCCTCCCGCCCCATTTGCACGTCGTACACGGCGTCGCCCACCACGAGGATTTCGTTCGGGCTGTGCCCCAGCGCCTGCGCAGCCATTAACGCCGCGTCCGGCGCAGGTTTTTTTCGCACAACGTCCTGCTCGCCGTACACGGCGGAGAGGTAGCGGCTCACGCCAAGGCGCTCAAGCAGCGCCACGAGCGCAGCCCGCCCCTTGCCGGAGGCTACCGCCATGCCCACGCGCCGCCGGTGGCAGTACGCCAGCGTTGACGCTACGTTGGGGAAAAGCGCTGTTTGGCTAAAGGCAATGTTGGCGTAATTTTCTCTGTACAGCTCAACGGCCTTTCGCAGCGGAACTCCCCGCAATCCGGCAACTTCCGCCAGAACGCTTTCGAGCGGCAAGCCTGTGCGCCTGCAAATTTCGGCTTCGTCGACGGCGTTCAGCCCCATTTCTCTCAGCGTGTGCTGCATGGTGGCAACAATGCCCAACCTTGTGTCGGCCAGCGTTCCGTCAAAATCAAGAATCAACGCTTTCATGCTGCGTGCGAGTTGGCTTTAAAAATAACCTGTTTTACCTGCTGTCAGTGCGCCAGCTTCAACCCCACAATGCCCGCCACAA
Organism: Prevotellaceae bacterium; assembly: GCA_031255195.1. Classification (GTDB taxonomy): domain Bacteria; phylum Bacteroidota; class Bacteroidia; order Bacteroidales; family UBA932; genus JAITMY01. The sequence goes on from JAIRSZ010000132.1 coordinate 2,821, forward strand.
TGAGCAATGCCGACGTCATGCGCCACACGGAGGCCGAATCGCCAAAAAAGAAGACGCCAATGAGCAGCGTTCCCACCGCGCCAACGCCCGTCCACACGGCGTATGCCGTGCCAATGGGGATGTTGCGCTGTGCCAGCCACAGCAGAGTGCAGCTAATGGCCATAGAAGCTGCCGCAGCTACTATCCACAGCAGCTTCGAGCGGCCGGGCTCCTGCGACAGCTTGACGCTAAGCGGCCAACCTACCTCAAACAGCCCGGCAAGAAAAAGATAAATCCAGCTCATTTTTTTGCGTTTTTTTGCGTTTGCTACCCGTCTTTCGTGTTGCGTTTTTTTCGGCTGCCAAAATCGGCGGCAGCCATCAAACATTTTTGGCGACTGAAAGTGGACAGCGTTGCCTTTTTTCACTTCCCGAAGGAATTAACTTTCCTCCACTTCTACCCTGTTGGCCTTGCGCACCTTTTTTCCGCGACCAAAGTTGAAGGCTGAGTAAAGTGCGGGAACAACCAGCAGCGTCATCATGGTAGAGAACGACAGCCCGCCGATGATGGCGATACCCATGGGCTGCCACATTTCTGAGCCTTCGCCACTTCCTGCGGCAAGAGGAATCATACCCAGAATGGTGGTGAGCGAGGTCATCAGCACGGGGCGCAAACGCGACTTGCCCGCCGTCACTACCGATTGGTGGAGCTCCATACCGCGCTCGCGCTGGAGGTTGGTGAAGTCGACTATCACAATACCGTTCTTGACCACGATACCCACCAGCATAACAGCGCCAATGAGGGCAATCATGCTGAGCGAAGTGTTCGTGAGCCACAGGGCAAGGAACACGCCGGTGAAGGCAAACAGGATGGACACCATGATGATGAGCGGCATACCCAGCGACTCGAACTGCGCCGCCATTACGATGTACACCAGCAGAATGATGAGCACCATGAGGGTTAGCATGTCGACAAACGATTCCTCCTGGTCTTCCACCGTACCGGCTACGGCCACAGCCACGCCCTGCGGGATGTCGATCTGTCGGATGATGGAGCGCGTTCCGCCGGCCACCTCTCCCAGCGCAGCGCCGGGCGCCAGCGCAGCCGATACGGTAACCACGCGCTGGCGGTCTTCGCGCTCAATGACGGGCGGGGTGAATCGCTCCACCACCGAGGCTACCTCGCTCAGGCGGATGGCCTGCCCAGCGTTGTTGTAGAGCAGGATGTTTTCAATGTCCGACACCGAGGTGCGGAACGGCTCGTCGTAGCGCACCACGATGTCGTACTCCTCGCCGTCCTCGCGGTAGAGCGAGGCGGTAAGCCCGTTGATGCGGTTGCGCACGTAGGTGGCGGCGGTGGCGGTGTTGACGCCGAATCTGGCCAGCTTGTTGCGGTCAAACTCTACCCGCATTTCCACCTTCATCTTTTCGCGGCTTATGTTCACGTCGCGGGCGCCGGGCACGGTGCGCATTTGTTCTGCCAGCTCGTTGGCCAGCGCGCCAGTTTGCTCAAAATCGTAGCCGTACACCTTCACGTCCACCGTGCTGCTGCCCATGCCGCCGCCGCCGCCGGTAACGGAGTACTTCTCCACCTCCGGCACGCGCCGGATGACGTTGCGCAGCACCTCGCCGATTTCGTCCTGCGTGCGCTTGCGATCCTTGCGGTCAACGAGGGAGATGTTGTACTCAATCTGGTTTACGCCGGAGTTGCCAAACAGGGCGGCAAAGCCTGCCTGGTCGTCAGCTCCTGCGCTCACCGAAATGAACTTTATTTCGTTCGGGCAGCTGTCGCGGAAGATGTCCGACAAGCGGTGCGCAATGAGGCTCGTCTCATCGAGGTTGAAGTTCACCGGCAGCTCCACCGAAGCGGTCACGCGGCTCTCGTCCGATGTGGGCATAAAGTCGGTGGGCACATGCTTCAGCAGGAACAGGCTGGCGATAAAAAAGATGAACGCGCAGGAAATGGTGACGGTTTTGTGGCGCACCACCCAGTTCAACATTCGGGCGTAGCCGGCGTCTATCTTTGCCAGCGCGTAGTCAATGGGCTTGTAAACAATGCCGATTCCCTTGTAGGTGTGCGTTGCCTTGAAGCGCAGCATCTTTGCCGAAAGCATGGGGGTGATGGTAACAGCGGTAATTACCGAGGTGGTGATCACGATGGTAACAATCCATCCCAGCTGCTCGAACATGATACCCGCCATGCCGGTGAGCATGGTGAGCGGCAGGAACACGGCGATAATCGTGAGCGTGGCGGCAATCACCGAGAGCCACACCTCGTTGGTTCCGTAGATGGCGGCGTCGTTGGGGCGCGCCTTTCGCTCAAGGTGCTTGGTGATGTTTTCGAGCACCACAATAGCGTCGTCGACCACCATGCCGATGGCTATGGAGAGCGAGCTGAGCGAAATGATGTTGAGCGTTCCGCCGGTAACCATCAGGTAGATGAAGCAGGTGAGGAGCGACAGCGGAATGGTGAGGCAAATGATGATGGTAGCCCGCCAGCGTCCCAGGAACGTCAGCACCACGAGAATTACAAAGATAAAGGCGAAGAGCACCGTTTCGCTCAAGCTGTTGATGCTCTCGGTGATGTGCGTGGAGGAGTCGAAGAATACGCTGAAATTCACGTCGGCGGGCAGCGATTCTTGCAGCTCCGGCAGGAGCTTCTGCACCGCCTGGCAGATGGCCACCGTGTTAGCGCCCGACTGCTTCATGATGACCACGCGCACCGCCTTGTGCCCGTTCACGGTTTCCTCCACCGTCATTTTTCTGATGGTGTCCCTCACCACGGCGATGTCCGACATTCGGATTTCGCGCCCTGCTACGTTGGCCACCACGATGTCCTTGATTTGTGCGCTCTGGTCAAACTCGCCCTCCACGCGCAGCGACATGCGCTCCGAGCCGATGTCCATAGCGCCGGCGGGAACGTTGGAGTTTTCGGCGGCGATGATTTGCCCCAGCTGCTCAATGGTGAGGCGGTATGCCTCCATCTTTTGCGGGTCGACGTTCACCTGCACCTCGCGGGTGGGCGCGCCGGCAATGGTCACCTGCCCCACGCCGTCGATACGGTTGATGGGGTTGGCCACCTTTTCGTCGAGCATCTTGTAGAGGGCTTCGTAGCTCTCCTCGGCGGTGGCCGCCAGCATCATGATGGGCATCATGCTCGTGCTGAGCTTTATGATGAGGGGCTTATCCGCCCCGTCGGGCAGGTAGGACTCTACGCGCCCCAGAGCGTCGCGCACGTCGTTGGAGGCTTCGTCGAGGTTTGTCCCCCACTCAAACTCCAGCGACACCACCGACATGTTCTCGCGCGAGGAGGAGGTGATTTTCTTGAGGTGCGACACGGTGTTGAGGTTGTCCTCCATGCGCCGTGTGATGTTTTGCTCAATGTCCTCGGCGCTCGCCCCCACGTAGGAGGTGATGACCGAGAGGTAGGGTATTTCCATCTCAGGGTAAAGGTCGACGGAGAGCCTTTGGAAGGAGAAAAGCCCCAACACCACCGCCCCCACAAAAATGAGGATGGTAGAAATAGGCTTACGGACAGCGGTTTCGTAAATTTTCATGTTTTTTGTGTGGATGTGCCCCAAAGATGAGGCTGGTTAATAGTTGTTGTTTTATTTGTGATTAAAAAATTTCCATTTCTATATATCATATATCTATCTATGCGCTATACGGCGCTTTCTATGCTTGAAAATAAGGTCATTGCGAAATCCGCAGCTCTCAGTCAAACGTCACCTCCCACTTTTCGGAGCGGTGGGCGCGGAAGCACATTTCCACCTGCTCTTCGGTGTTCTTTTCGGTGGCAAGGCGCGGTGGCAACAGAATTTTCCGGTGTATGGAGCATTTTTTTTCGCTTATAAAGTTAAACATTTATGTATCCGGGCAACCGTCCGAATGCTTGCATATCAGGGCGATGTCAGCGCCATTCCCGCCAGCACGGAGGCAAACCCTGCAACAACGCTTGCCGCTACGTACACGGCGAGCATTGCGTAGCTACCTGCCGTGTACAGCTGCACGCTTTCCAGAGAGAAAGCCGAGAAGGTGGTGAATCCTCCGCAAAATCCGGTCACCAGCAGGGCTTTTTGGGGAGCGCCCATCCATCCCGCTCTCAGCAGCGCCCCCACCAGCACGCCTGTCAAAAAGCACCCCAGCACGTTGACGGCAAGCGTTGCCACAGGAAACGCAAGCGTTCCCGCTCTGGCGGTAGCTCGCGAGACGAGGTAGCGCAAGACGCTTCCCGCGCCGCCGCCTAAGCCTATAAGCAACAATTCCTTCATGGTGATGGGTGGTTGATTAATCATTGCTGCAATCCGCAACATCCATCTCACAGGTGGCAATCCCTATGTCCAAGATAGCGCCAATGGTAAGGATGCTGCGAAAAGTCCGGTTCATCTGATGGTTTAAAAAATTAGTCGCTATGTCAATATTTCGGCAATACCGCCCTGTGCTGATGGGCTGCCATAAAAATCGCGCTTGCTCATGCCGATTTCGTTAGCAAGTCTTCCGTAAAAAACAGCTTGTCGCTCCACCCGTCGCCGAAGACGGCGGGTGAGTGGGTGGCAATAATCAGCTGGCAGCGGGGGTTGAGCGTCCGAATGGTTTCGATCAGCTTGTACTGCCAATCAATATCCAGCGATATTTCTGGCTCATCCAGCAGTAGGATAAACGGGCTGCCGTCTTGAACTAAAGCGCTGATGAGGATAATCATCAGCTGCTTTTCGCCCGCCGAGAGCTGGTCTAACACTACCGTTGTCCCGTCAGCCTGACGGAAAGAGATGTTGCTGCCCTGCATTTCAAGCGTTTTGCCGGTGACCGCAAAGAAGGAGTTGACAACCTTTATCCATTTCATTAGCTGCTTGCTGATGCGGATTCCCGTACCGGGATCTTCCGTTGCCTTTAGCCGGTAGCTGTTCAGCGACCGCCTTTGCGTGTCAAAAATCACGGCATCCAGCTGCGCCGCAAGCGGTGACAACTTTTGCTCCAGCGCCTTTTTTTCGCTGGCAATGTTGTCAAACGTGCTCACCAGGTCGTACTCACATTCAACTTTGCTGTTGTTCAGCTCTGTGTGGCCAGCGCCTCGACCTCCTTCCTCCTTCACATCGGTCTTAATGTCAACGTCTATGCCGTCGCCTTCTATCCTGATGGCGTAGCATGGAGAAATATCGTTGTCCGCCGAGAGAGCGCGGTCTAAATATGACAGCCCCTCGTCTGTTTTATGCGCCAGGCCTGCGCGTATTACCTGTAGCAGCGCGCTTTTTCCGCTGCCGTTGATGCCTACCAGAATGTTCACATCGGGGTGAGGTTGCCAGTCAACCTCGTACTGCCCCCAAAGCCGTGATATTTTAACGTGCCGTATCATAGCAAATTAAGTGTTATTTTGTTTACCGTAAGGGCATCAAAGTTGCTCTGCCAGCTCGGTCACGTCTTTCACTGCTGCGCCGTTGATGAGGCGGCTGCCGCCTGCCGTTACCACCTTTTCGCCGTCGTTAAGCCCTGAGAGAATCTCGTAGGTGTTGTTCAGACGCTGCCCCAGCTTCACCGTGCGGTGGCTCACCGTGTTGTCGTTGTTGATGACGTACACGAAGCGCTCGTCGGTGCCGGCCTGCTTGATGATGGCCTTGTCGGGTGCAACCACCCTGTTCATGCTGCCGAAGTTGAGCGTTACGCGGGCAAACATACCCGGACGTATTTTCAGGTTGCTGTTGCCGTAGGAAATTTCGGAGGTGAACGTGTGGGTCATGTTGTCGATGGTGGGGTAAATGAGGTTTACCTTGCCCGGGAAGTTGTCGTCGGGGTAGATGTCAACCTTAACGTCGGCGGTCATTTTGGTGTTCATCAGCGAGAAGAACTCTTCCTGAACGTCAATGAGCACCTTTACGGGCTGGAGCTGCTGCACCTGCAAGATGGGCTGCCCGCCGGTCATGTCGCCGTTGTCGAAGAAGCGTTGCGTTACCACGCCGTTGATGGGCGAGAGGAGGCGCGTGTTCTTTTCGAGGTTGGCGAGCGATTCCTCCGCCACGTTGAGCTGCGTTTGCAGCTGGTCTATCTGCTGCTTCGAGATGCCGCCCGTTTCGTAGAGCGACTTTGCCCGCTGGTAGTCCACCCTCAGATTTTCGGCCTGGAGCTTTGCCTGGAGGTAGTTGCTTTCCTCCATCTGCACCAGCAGCTGACCTGCCTTCACGTGGTCGCCTACCTCCACGAATATTTTCTCAATGCGCATGGCGCTTTGGCTGGCAATCATGTTTTTCGAGTACGGGCTAATGGTGCCGGTGTACTCGCGGATTTGCTCCACCGCTTGCCGGTGCACCACCTCCGATTTTACTTCTACTGCGCTGTTCTCCGTGTCTGTGGTCAGCGCTGTTGGCTTGCCGCCCTTACACCCTGTCAGCAGCGTGAACGAGGCAACGAAGATTCCAAAAGTTCCTATCCGCCCAAAGGGGAATGATGTTACTACTTTTTTCATGATGTTTCTGTTTTTTTTAATTCCTGAATTTAGTTATCTTGCTTATTTTTAGTTTCTTCTTTGTTTTCCTGGTTTTCAGCATCTTCCTCCTTATTTTCTCTCTCCTGCCCCACAATTTTCTCGTAGTCGGCCTTTGCCGTCAGGTAGTCCGAGATGGCCTGGTTGTAGGAGAGCTGCGATTGGGTGAGCGCCAGCGCCGAGTTGTTGAGCTCCAGCATAGTGCCCATGCCGGTGTTGTAGCGGTTGCCCGATATGCGGTAGCCTTTTTCGGCCAGCTCCACCGACTTTTTGTTCGACTCCATTTGCTTCACCGCTTTTTCCATGTTGTCCAAGGCGGTGCGCACCTGCACGCTCAGCGAATTTTCAAGGTACTCGCGCTGTAGCTCCAGCTGCTTCATCTGTATTTTCATCTGCTTTTCCTTGGAGGTGTTGGTAAATCCGTTGAAAATGGGTACGTTCAGCTGGATGCCAACGGATATTGCAGGGTCGTACCACGTCAAGCCCTTGGGAACAACAATGGGTTGCTGTGTTATCATATTTATTCCTACCTTATCCTTATCGTCGCCCATGCTCTGGTACTGAAAGTTACCAAAGGCGGCCAGCGTTGGCATTCGCTGCGTGCGCTGTATTTGCAGCGTTTTTTTCAGCTGCTTTTGCTGGATGTCCATCTGCACGAGGTCGGTGTTGCTGCTGAGCGAAATGCTGTCGGCGTTGTAGGCGTTGGCAACGTCGGCCTCCAGGTCGGAAAGGTTGCCCTCGATTTCCAGCAGCACCTCAGCGCCCACTCCCATCAGCACCTTGAGGTACATTTTGGCCTGCGCAACGCCGTTTTCTACCTGTAGCAGGTTGGGCAGCAGGTTGTTCATCTGCACCTCAGCCGATACGTAGTCGTACTCGGCGGCCACGCCCGTTTCGTAGCGCTGCTTGGCGAGTTCGTAGTTTTGTTTGGCAATGTCGTAGCCGTTTTGCAGCGCCTTGTACGAATCCTGCGCCAGCAGGATGCTGTAGTAGGCTTTGGTAACGTCGCTCTGTAGCGTGATTTTTGAGGCGCGCGACTTTTCCGACGCGAGCTGCATTTCCAGCGACGTCATCTGGATGGAGCGCCACAGCGCGGGCGCTACGATGGGGAGGGAGAGCGTAAGGCCAAGGCTGATGGCGTTGTCTTGCCCTATCTTCATGCTTGTTCCGCCCAGCGCCATTGTTTGCAGCTTCACGTTGCGCGTGTATTGACCCGTTCCGTTTAGCGATGGCAGCAGCCCGTACCAGGCCGCTTTTTTGGAGTAGTCAACCCGCTTAATTTCCTTACCGGCAATTTTGATGAGGGGGTTGTCGCTCAGCGCAATCTCCAGCGCTTTTCCCAGGTCTACCTTGATGGTATCGGCGTCGGCGTCCTGTGCCGCAATTCTGCCCGTTAGCGCGAGCAGACACCCCACTGTTAGCATTACTTTCTTCATTTGTACTTTTTATTGTTTTTATTGAGTTGTTTTGCTGTTTGCGGCTGTTCATTCTGCTGCTGCGCTGCCGCTTCGCCCTTCGAGGGATGCGACATTTTGTTGAGCAGAAAAATGTTTGCCGAGTTGTACATTTCGTGCAGGCGCTTCATCATCTTCAACCCCTTTGGTGTGGAGATGCCGCACATATAGTTATATACCAAGTCGCCCGTCATTTTCCGGCTGTCGTACCCCAGCTCTTCAAACATGTTGCTGGTCTGTATGGCGCTGGTAACGGTGGTTATGAGCACCGCGACGCGGTCGGCGTCCACGCTTTTCTCGAACAGCCCCTCCTGTTGTCCGCGCAGCAGAAGGTTCTTGGTGTTGCGCCTGTGCAGCTCGCGGTAGCGCTGCACGGTGCTTGTAAATACGTCGGGGAAGTACTTTTGTATTTCCCTGAAAAAGTTGTAGTGCAGCTGGAGTACAACCTGCGACGTGCTTTGTGTAAAGGAAACGAAGGCATTAAAAACGCTGTCGGCGCTGTTCAGGAGTTGCTCCAAGTCGTGGTTACCCCGCTCGTAGAAGTGGTGGACGCAGGCCTCTACCAAGCTGTTCTTATCTCTGAAAATTTCGTATATTGTGCGTTTGGAAATTCCCATCGAGGAGGCAATGTCATCCATAGTAACCGACTTGCAACCGTGCCTCGCAAAAAGCTCCGCCGCGTGCCGAATTATCCTTTCCCTGACGTTTTCGTTATCCATCTTCTAAAATCTAATGCTGCTTTTGCTCTTGCGCAAAAGCAAATGTTCTACTGTTATTCCCCTTGCGCTGTAACTTAGCCAAAAAGAAGCTGCAAAGATAGAAGAAAACTTCGGAAACAAAAATAGTTTCCGTATTTTTTTATGTTAAAAGAGCGAGCGTCGACTTTCATTCGACGCGGCAAAGGTAAGCGCAGCGCGCCATTCTGTGGTTGACAAATTCTACCAAACCACCCCTGATACCCGACGAAAAACGGATTTTGCACGATGATTTCGCTAATGTTACTGCTTTGCTTATGCCCTTTGTGAAAAATCTTTGCGGTTTTTCGGTCGGGAAAAAATAGCTCCACATAAATAGTAAAACATGTTGTTTATCAGCCATTTGTATAGTTAGATATTTTTCATATATTTGCAGAAAATAAAGTAGCCTTCATTTGCGGCGGCATGGAGCGGTTATCCGCAGAATTTTTCGGCGCAATAGTTCGTCCGGCTACAGAGCCGCCATAATCTCTAACGTTGAAACGTATAGCATCTTTGCAAATTTGTGAAAACGAAATCTAAAAAATCAGCGAAATGTTCGCCCGTGCGCGCCAAGAAGCGTTTGGGGCAGCACTTTCTTACGGACGCATCCGTTGCCGAGCGCATAGCGTACAGCCTCGCGGCTACCGAAGCGCGCGACGTGCTGGAGCTTGGCCCCGGCACGGGAATGCTCACGCAGTTTCTCCTCGCGCGGGAGGATATTAACCTGCACGCGGTGGAGGTTGACGCTGAGGCGGCGGGCTACCTCCGGCAGCGTTTCCCGGAGTTAGCGCCCCGCCTTGCGTGCTGCGACTTCCTGAAAATGGAGCTGGCCGAGCTGCTGCCCGAAAAATTTTGCCTCATCGGTAACTTCCCGTACAACATCTCCTCGCAGATACTTTTCAAGGTGCTGGAGCTCCGCAACAGCATACCGGAGGTTGTGTGCATGTTGCAGCAGGAAGTCGCGGCGCGCATAGCCGAGAGGCCTGGAAGCAAGACCTACGGCATACTCAGCGTGCTGTTGCAGGCGTACTACGGCATCGAGTACCTGTTTGCGGTGGAGGGGCAATCCTTTGCGCCGCCGCCCAAGGTCAGGTCGGCTGTGGTGCGGCTCACGCGCAACAACGTTCAGTCGCTCCCCTGCGACGAGACGCTGTTTAGGCAGATAGTAAAAACCTCCTTCAACCAGCGGCGAAAGGCGCTCCGCAACTCGCTAAAGCCCCTGCTGGGCGACGGCATGGAGGCTTTGGCGGGACACCACCTCCTCGACCTGCGCCCCGAGCAGCTGGGCATAGCCGCCTTTGTGGAGCTCACCACCGCTGTGGAGAGCCTCAACCTCAACCTCAATCTCAACCTGCAAACCGATGCAAAATGAAAATACTTTTTATCGTTCCCGGCTCAGGCGATCCGTTTTACTGCGGAAACTGCTTTAGGGATAACCTTCACGCCAACGCCCTGCGCAGCGCAGGGCACGACGTTGTGGTGATGCCTCTCTACCTGCCCCTCACACACGAGTCGTTTGAGGGAAATACGCCACTCTTTTTTCCCGCCACCACCTTTTACGTGGCGCAAACATTCTTTGACCGCAAGCCTATGCCGCGCTGGATTGAGCGGGCGTTGAACGGCAAGCCCATGCTCAGGCTTGCGGCCTCGCTTGCGGGGAGCACCTCGGCGAGCGGCATGGAGGGCATTACGCTGGCCATGATCAGCGGCGAGGGCGAGGCCTTTTGCCGCCAGGTGACGCCGCTGGTGGAGTACGTGAAGAACAGCGAGCGTCCTGACGTGGTGCACCTTTCCACCACGCTCATTGTTGGTGTGGCGAAGGCGATAAAGCAGCACGTGAACGTGCCGGTGGTCTGCTCCCTGCAGGACGAGGAGGTCTGGGTGGACAGCCTGAAGAAGGAGTACGCCGACGTCGCGTGGCGGGGCATTGCCGACAACCTGAAGTACATCGACAGGTTTGTTGCCTCGAGCGAGTTCTACAGGAGCGCCGTGCGCCGCCGCCTCCCACAGGCGTCGGACGTGGAGGTGGTGTATCCGGGTATAGACCGGCGGCGGTACGCCGCAGAGGGCTTCCCGCAACACCCCACCGTGGGCTTTTTCTACCGCATGAATCGGGAGAATGGCCTGCACATCCTGGCGGAGGCCTTTGTGAGGTTGAAGAAAAAGGGAACGGTGAAAAACCTCAAGCTCAAGGTGGGCGGCGGGTACACGTCGGTCGACAGGAAGTTTCTGAGGCAGGTGAGGCAAACCCTGTCCCCCTGCATGGGCGACGTGAGCTGGAGCAACACGTACAGCCTGAGCGATCACGTCCGGTTTTACCGCGAAATAACGGCCATCTCCGTGCCCATAACGTTCGACGAGGGCGTTGGGCTTTACCTCTGCGAGGCGTTTGCGGCGGGGCGGCCTGCCGTTGAACCGGCCACCGGCTCATTTACCGAAGTTGTGGGCGACGCTGGCCTGACCTACTCCCCCAACAGCAGCGAGGCGCTGGCCGACGCGCTGGAGCGACTGCTGACCGACGATAGCCTGCTGAGCCGCTACAGCAGCAACGCCCTGGCGCTCTCCGAAACGCGGTACAGCAGCGAGGTTTCGGCGCGGAGGTTGCTCGAGGTTTACCGGAGCTGCTAATGCTGCAATGTCCGTCGGCATTGCAAAAGGTTATATTGTCAAAAAAATTATAAATATTGCCTCTGCAAGCGATTGTAGTGGTACTTTATGCCGGACGCCTTGTGAAAGAGGCCGTTTTTTTCCGTACCTTTGAAGCCATTTTTGCTTTGCCTGCACCGCGAGAGCAGCCCAACAAAAGACCGCTGCCGCAGGGAGGTCGGTAAATATGTAATGTTTAACCTGCTCTACTACCCTTTCCTCTGATTTTTGCCTGCAAAAGCATGGCGAAAGGCGGGAGAGCTTTACTTAATGTGTTTTTTTTGTAATGAAAAAAGAAGTTTTACGAAGCCCGGACTACCTGTTTGAGGTTAGCTGGGAAGTTTGCAACAAGGTCGGCGGTATTCACACGGTGGTCTCGACAAAAGCGCACAACACTTCGCGCGAGGTGAAAAACCATATCATGATAGGCCCCGACGTGCTGAACGAGTCGAGTAGCGGCACCGAGTTTGTTGAAGATTTGCAGCTGCTCAAGTCGTGGCGGCTCAAGGTACAGGAAGAGGGGCTGCGTATTCGCATTGGGCGCTGGGACATCGCCGGGTCGCCCGTTACCATTCTGGTGGACTACACCACCTTTATTCCGCAAAAGGACAAAATTTTCTCGGAGTTCTGGGAAACCTACAAGCTCGACTCCATTTCCGGGCAGTGGGACTACATTGAGCCTGCCCTCTTTGGCTACGCCACCGGCAAGGTGATAGAAAGCTACCTGCGCTTCAACCTCGCCTCGCGCCACAAGGTGGTGGCCATTTTCCATGAGTGGATGACCGGCTCAGGCCTGCTCTACCTCAAGAGCCACGTTCCGCAGGTGGCCACCATGTTTACCACGCACGCCACCGTAATGGGACGCTGCATTGCCGGCAACGGGCAACCCCTCTACGACAACCTCAAAAATTACGACGCCGACATCAAGGCGCGCGAGCTCAACGTGACGGCCAAGCAGTCGCTCGAACGGTGCTCGGCGCAGTACGCCGATTGCTTCTCGACGGTGAGCGACATCACGGCGCAGGAGTGCAAAGCCTTCCTGGGCAAGGAGGTTGACTTGGTTACGCCGAACGGATTCGACAGCAACATTGTGCCCTCCGGCGAAAGCTTCGAGGAGGTGCGTAGCGAGGGCAGGAGCAAGCTGCTCGAGGTGGCCGAGGCGCTGCTTGGCTGCAAGGCCGCAGAAAACACCATGCTGGTGGGCATTGGCGGACGGTACGAGTTTAAGAACAAGGGCATAGATGTTTTCATCGAATCGCTGAGCAAGCTCAACACGTCGCCCGACCTCAACCGCCCCATTTACGCATTTATCCTCGTGCCCGCAGGACACCACGGCCCGCGCAAAGACCTGCTCCACAACATTACCCACAAGGACGCCGCCCATCCGCTGGAAGACAGCTACACCACCCACGGGCTGGTGGACACGCAGTACGACCCCGCCCTGGGGCTGGCGCGCCGCGTGGGGCTGCTCAACCGGCCGGAGGACAAGGTGAAGCTATTCTTTTGCCCGTCGTACCTCAACGGCGATGACGGCGTGTTCAACAAAAAGTACTACGACCTGCTCATCGGGCTTGACATTTCCATGTTCCCCTCGTACTACGAGCCATGGGGATACACGCCGATGGAGAGCGTGGCCTTCAAAGTGCCCACCATTACCACCACGCTTGCCGGATTCGGGCTTTGGGTCAACATGCACTACCAGTCCAGCCACGCAGGAATTGAGGTGATAGAGCGTAGAGACGACAACGATGCGGCGGTAATTGACGAAATGGTGAAGAAGGTGCTCGACCTCTCCGCGCTTTCGCCCGACGACTTTGAGGCTGTGCGCGAAAACGCCTGGCAAGTATCCTCCATTGCCCTCTGGGACAACCTGATTTTCTACTACAAAGAGGCTTTCAGCATAGCCCTCGGCAAGGTTGAAGACCGCATGGAGGAGATTATCAGCCAAACGCGCGAAGAGCCTACCCCCTACATCAACCCCATACAGCTGACCAACCAGCCCATGTGGAATCGCATAATTGTGCACAAAAATATCCCCCAAAACCTCGCCCCGCTCGAAGACCTGTCGAGGAATCTCTGGTGGAGCTGGAATCAGGAGGCAGTGGATCTCTACAAATCCATCGACAAGCTGCTGTGGATAAAGAGCGAGTACAACCCTATTGCCTTTCTGGGGATGATTTCGCTAACGCGCTATCAGGAGTTGGAAAAGGATAAAGAGTTTCTGGCGCGGCTCAGCGCCGTTTACGCGTGCTTCAAAGGCTACATGGCGCAGAAGTCGAGCCTGTTCGACGCTCACGTGGGCAACGCTCCCATTGAAAAGCGCCCGCCCGAACGACCGGATACCATACGCTACAAGATTGCCTACTTTAGCATGGAGTACGGCCTGCACACCTCGCTCAAAATATACTCCGGCGGCTTGGGCATACTCGCCGGCGACTACCTCAAGGAGGCGAGCGACAAGGGCACTCCGATGGTGGGAGTCGGCCTGCTGTACCGCTACGGCTACTTCTCGCAAAAGCTTTCGGCAACGGGCGATCAGGTTGCCGAGTACGACGATCAGGATTTCATGAAAATTCCGGCCTCTCCCGTGCGCGACAAGGACAACAAGTGGATTACCGTGAGCTTGGCCATGCCCGGGCGAATGGTGTTTGCGCGCGTTTGGCGTGTCAACGTTGGCCGCACCGAGCTTTACCTCCTCGATACCGACTTTGAGGACAACCTGATGGAGGACAGAAGCATCACCCACCAGCTCTACGGGGGCAATTGGGAAAATCGCCTCAAGCAGGAGTTGATGCTGGGCGTTGGCGGTATTCGTGCCCTCCGCGCCATTGGCATTAACGCCGACGTGTACCACTGCAACGAGGGACATGCGGCCTTCATCGGCCTGGAGCGTATTCGCGAGCTTGTTGGCGAAAAGCACCTCACCTTCTCCGAGGCGCTGGAGGTTGTGCGCGCCTCGTCGCTCTTCACCACGCACACGCCCGTCCCCGCAGGGCACGACGCCTTTGACGAAGGTCTGCTGCGAACTTACATTTCGCACTACCCGCAGCGGCTCAAAACCACTTGGGAAGACCTGATGAAGCTGGGCAAGGTGAACGTAAACAACCCCGGCGAAAAGTTCTCCATGAGCAACCTCGCCTGTAGCTGCTCGCAGGAGGTCAACGGCGTGAGCTGGCTGCACGGAAAGGTGAGCCGCGAAATACTGTGCGGAATGTGGCCGGGATACCAACCCGAAGAGCTCCACATTGGCTACGTAACCAACGGCGTGCACTACGACACCTGGACTTCAAACGAGTGGAAGCTGCTGCAAACAAAAGCCTTTGGGCCAGAGTTCAAGGAACACCACTACGACAAGAGCTGCTTCGACGGCATCTACAACGTGCCCGACGAAAAAATCTGGGATCTCCGCAACAAGCTCCGCAACAAGCTGGTGCGGTACGTCCGCCAGCGGCTGGGCGACAACAAAATCCTGAAGTACCACACGCCGCGGCAGCTGGTAGAGGTCAGGGAAACGTTCCGCGACGACATCCTCACCATTGGTTTTGCGCGGCGATTTGCCACCTACAAGCGCGCCCACCTGCTCTTTAAAAATCTGGACAGGCTCAACGCCATTGTCAACAATCCCAAAATGCCCGTGCAGTTCGTCTTTGCGGGCAAGGCGCACCCCGCCGACAAAGCCGGACAGGACTTGATAAAGCGAATCGTGGAGGTTTCAAAGTATCCGCAGTTCATCGGCAAGATACTCTTTCTGCAAAACTACGACATGCGCGTTGCCCGCAAGATGGTTGCCGGTGTGGATATATGGATGAATACCCCAACCCGACCCCTTGAGGCTTCGGGCACAAGCGGCGAAAAGGCCGTCATGAACGGCGTGATGAACCTCTCGGTGCTCGACGGATGGTGGGTAGAAGGATACAAGGAGAACGCCGGATGGGCGCTCTCAATGGAGCGTTCTTACGAGAATCAGGACTTCCAGGACGAGCTTGACTCGGAAACCATCTACGCCCTCATCGAAAACGAAATCGCGCCAAAGTTTTACAAGCGCGACGTCAACAACATTCCCACCGAGTGGGTGCAGATGATAAAAAACACCATCGCGAAGGTGGCCTCAAACTTTACCACCAACCGCATGTTGCAGGACTACGAGGAGCGCTACTACAACAAGCTCTACGAGCGTTGCCGGAACATCAGCGCAAACGATTTTGCCAAGGCAAAGGATATGGCCGAGTGGAAAAGGCACGTGGGCAGGCAGTGGGAGAGCATTGAAGTTATCTTCCAAAAGCAGCTCAACATGCAGGAGGACGAGGTGATGCTGGGCAACGTTTACCAATCGGAGGTGCAGCTTGATATTGCCTCGCTCGATTCTGGAGACGTGGGCGTGGAGCTGGTGATTGCCGAGCAGGAGCCTAACGGCAAAATGAAGGTTGTTGACACCTCAGAGTACGCCTGCATATCGCACGTAGGCTCTGTGGCCACCTACGCAATCGACGTGCTGCCCGATAGACCCGGCGTAATTTTTACCGGCGTGCGCCTCTACGCAAAAAACCCCGACTTACCTCACCGGCAAGACTTTGCCCTCGTAAGGTGGATATAGGAATTTTTCAACATGGCAGATATTTCCATAGTCGTAGCCGTGGCCGATAACGGTGTTATTGGCCACGCTAACCGGCTACCTTGGCATATTCCGGAGGATTTGAGGCGGTTTAAGCGGCTCACCTTCGGACATGTTGTTGTTATGGGGCGCAAAACCTTTGAATCTATCGGTAAGCCTCTCCCCAACCGAAAAAATATTGTCATCTCAAGAACGGCTCAGGCCAACAGCGCGGCTGTCGGCTGGGTTGCCGCAGGCTCGCTGCAGGAGGCGCTACAGGAGGCGCAGGGCTACGGCGGCGAGGTGTTCGTCATTGGCGGCGACAGCGTTTACCGTCAGGCTATGCCGCTGGTGCAGCGGCTGTACGTTACCCACGTGCACGCCACTGTGGAGGGCGACTCGTTCTTCCCCGAAATATCCGGCGAGGAGTGGGAGCCGGTAGACAGCAGCGGCATCATGGTTTGCGACAGGAGCGGGCTGCGCTACTCCTTTGCCACCTACAACCGCAGGGCAAAAAAATAGTGGATTTCGCGCCACTTTTTTTGTTCAAATTATGCTCCTGCACGGCGGCGCAGTTTTTTGGTGTAGCTGCGGTAAGGCGGCGATTCCCCCCATCAGGAGAGAAGCAGTAGAGTTTATTTTGCGCGCTTTAAACAGGTGTGCATTTTTGGACTCTCACAATCCATCAGGATTATATTTACTGTGTTTTTGGGAGCATTTGCTACGCTGAGTACCGGTTTCTATCGGAATAAGAAAATACACTTACAAAATTTGGAGTGACATTGAATTGGAATATTTTTAATTAATTGAATTTTTTGATGAAAAAATTTTTACTTGCTTCGGCTGTTGTTGTAGTCTTTATTGGACTCGCTTTTAACCCGTTGTATGCACAGACACATTTTTACGTTTCGCCGGAGAACGGAAACGATTCGAGCAATAGCGGTTCGGAGCAGTCTCCTTTTCGGACTCTCGAACATGCCCAAATGGAGGCTTACAAAGCTGAAGGCGACGTGACGATTTTCCTGCGCGGAGCGACTTACCGGCTTGCTGCTCCGCTCGTTTTTACGCCGAAAAGCGGAAAAACGAAGGGAGCGTTGACAGTACGCTCCTATCCTGGCGAGAAGGCGGTAATTAGCGGAAGCGTCGTTCTCGAAAATTTGCAATGGAAGCCGTATAAGAACGACATTTTGCAGACGAAAGTGTTGGGGTCGCCTGTGATGGACATGCTGATTGTCAATGGCGAAATCAGACGTCAGGCGCGATACCCGAACTACAACCCGGACGCAATCCGCTTCAACGGCACGGCAGGCGACGTTATCGCTCCGGCGCGAGTAAAAAAGTGGAAAAACCCTGTGGGAGGCTATCTTCACATCATGCACAGCCATGATTGGGGCGATTTCCACTACCGTATCACCGAAAAAGATAAATACGGAAATGTCCGGACGGAAGGTGGCTGGCAAAACAACCGGCAGTCGGGCTGGCACAACGCTAACCGGATGGTCGAAAACATTTTTGAAGAGCTCGACGCTCCCGGTGAGTGGTTCTATGACGCTGCCAAGTCAACGCTCTACTACTATCCGCTGAAAGGCGAAGACGTGAAAACGGCAGTATTTGAAAGTCCGCAGGTGAAGCATCTCATTGAAATTCGTGGAGGCGAAGATGCCCCCGTACAAAATATTACTTTTGAAGAGCTGGACTTTACCCAGACCGCTCGCACTTTTATGGAAAAATATGAACCCCTGCTGCGTTCGGATTGGACTATTTACCGTGGCGCTGCCGTGTTTTTTGAAGGGGCGGAAAACTGCGTGCTGAAAAATTGCAGCATTTACAATGTCGGGGGAAATGCCGTGTTTTTTAGCGGTTACAATCGCAGCTGCGAAGTCTCCGGCTCACATTTGACACGTATCGGAGCAAGCGCCGTCTGTTTTGTCGGTAACCCGGAGGCGGTGCGTTCACCGAGCTTTGAGTACTCGCAGTTTGTTCCGTTGAAAGATATGGACAGCGCTGTTGGCCCGAAAACAAATACCTATCCGGCATACTGTAGGGTACACGATAATCTGATTCACAAAATCGGGCTGTACGAAAAGCAGGTTACCGGTGTGGAGTTGTCAATGTGCCGCGCCATTACCGTTAGCCACAACAGCATTTACGATACTCCCCGTGCAGGAATCAACGTTAGCGAAGGCACATGGGGCGGACATGTCATTGAGTATAACGACGTGTTCAACACCGTCAGGGAAACAGGCGACCACGGGTCGTTTAATTCATGGGGTAGAGACCGCTTCTGGCATCCCAACCGGACAACTATGGATTCGATTGTAGCCGCCAATAGCAATCTGATTCTTGCTGACGCTATCGAAGCTACGGTAATCAGAAACAACCGTTTCCGCTGTGACCGCGGATGGGATATAGACCTCGACGACGGCTCTACAAATTACCATATCTACAATAACTTGTGTCTGAACGGAGGGCTGAAGCTTAGAGAAGGATTCTATCGTGTGGTCGAGAACAATATTTTGATGAACAATACTTTTCATCGCCATGTGTGGTTCAAAAACAATGGAACAGTTTTTGTGCGCAACATCGTTATGACGCCTTACGAACATACGTCGGGGTACGATGGACGGGGTACATTGATTGACTGCAATATTTTCACCGATAGCCTTTCGCTGAAAAATGCGCAGGCATACGGTACGGACGTCAGCTCCATCGTTTCCAAGCCGGAGTTTGTAAATCCCGTTGCCGGAGATTTCAGCGTAGCGGCAAGTTCGACGGAAATTTTCCGTACCGGTTTTCAGAATTTCGACATGAGCAATTTCGGCGTCACGTCGAACCGTTTGAAAGCGATTGCCGAAAAGCCCGAAATGCCGATTCCCATTTTTGCCGTCGGCAAAGTAGATTCGGAAGCTGTCGCTTGGGAATCCGTAAAAATCAAAAATCTTGAAACATTAAGCGAACGTTCTGCTACCGGAATGGATTCGGAGCGTGGCGTATATGTGGTTGCCGTAAGCGCGTATGGTAGCGAAATACGCGACTATCTCAAATCGAACGACGTGATTCTGTGGTTTGCCGATAAGCCCGTAAATTCGTTGAACGACCTCTACAACGCTATTGCCGCCGCCGATCTGCAAAAACCTCAAAAAATGATCATCTACCGCAACCAAAAGGAAAATACGGTAATAATTCCCGGAGGAACTATTCGCTCGAACATAAAGTAAATCCGGCAGGCGCAGGCAAATTTCAGCCTTGTCCTTACTTGAGGGTGTAAGCCATAGATATGGGATAGTGTTTATCCATAAATATTGTAGAAACAATTTGTCATAGCAAAGAAAAAAAATATCATCATAAGTAGCATAGTCAAAAAACCTGCTGAGGTATGAAGATACAATTATTTGAATCGTTACGGATAGAATTTGAAAACCCATTACTGTTTCCGGCAAGGCGGGTAGGGATATGCGCTACTTTTTTTAAGCAAAAAGAATGGAATTTGAAACGTTTACGCTGTCCAACGGGCTGCGCTTTGTGCACAAGCGGGTAAAATCGGCGGTGGCCTACTGTGGCCTTACCGTCAACGTCGGCACGCGCGACGAATTGGAGCACGAGCACGGCATGGCGCACTTTCTGGAGCACATGTTCTTTAAGGGTACTAAAAAACGCAGCTCCTTGCGGATAAGTTCCCTGCTCGAAAGTCGAGGCGGTGACCTGAACGCATTTACAACCAAGGAAGAAACTGCCGTGCACGCCGTCGTGCTGCGCGGCGATTTGAGTAAAGCGTTCGATATCATTTCCGACATTGTCTTCAACCCGACATTTCCACCGGCGGAGCTCGAAAAGGAAAAGGCTGTGGTGTGCGACGAGATCAACCTATACCTCGATAACCCCTCGGATACCATCTTCGACGAGTTCGAGAAGATGATGTTTCCGGCGTCGAGCCTGGGGCGCAGCATCCTTGGGAGCGCATCGAGCCTGTACAGCTTCTCGCAGCAGGGAGTGCAATCCTTCGTCAACCGCTGCTACACAACCGACCGGATGGTGTTTTCGTCGGTAGGGTCATTTGGCGTTGAGAGGGTGGCGCGGCTGGCTGCCAAGTATTTTGCCCACCTGCCCGGCAGCGTCGCACAAATAAGGAGGGAGCCGCTGTCCGGCTACAGCGTTTTCGGCAAGGAGTGCAGAAAATCAACCCACCAGGCGCACTGCCTGCTGGGTAACCGCGCCTTTGACTACGCGCACGACAGCCGCTTTGCGCTGCACCTGCTGGTAAACCTGCTGGGCGGGCCAAGCCAAAACTCGCGCCTGAGCCTTGCGCTCCGCGAAACCCACGGGCTGGCCTACGGCGTAGAGGTTGCCTCAACGCTCTACTCCGACTGCGGCGTGACAACCGTCTACTTTGGCACGGAGAAGAACTCCGTAGAAAAGTGCCTGCGCGTGGTGGACGAGGAGCTGGAGAAGCTGCGCTCCGACAAGCTCACGCCAGCGCAGCTGAGGCTCGCTAAAAGGCAGATGCTGGGGCAAATCCTCATCGGGTCGGAGAGTAACGAGCACACCATGCTGAACATGGGAAAAAGCCTGCTTGCCTACGGAAAAGTTAACTCCTCCAAGGAAATAGAGGAGCGCATCCGCGCCGTCACCGCCGAGCAGGTGCAGGAGCTGGCGTGCGAAATTTTTAATCCAAAAAAAATGTCATCATTAATTTACAGGTAAATGAAACGTACCTTTTCACTTTTCTATGTGGTAGCGGGGATAGCTGCGCTGCTGTTGCTTGCATTGCTTTTTTTTGTGGTTGCCACCATTTTGGCGTACCGCCCTGCGCCGCAGGAGGTTATCTACAGCAAGCTGCAACCCCGACGCTGCCTGCCCAACAAAATATCCATAACGTCGTGGAACATTGGCTACTGCGGGCTTGGCAAGGCCGCCGATTTCTTCTTCGACGGCGGGGAGCAGGTGCGCTCGTCCATGCAGGATGTGCTGAAAAATCTGGAGCACATCAGGAGTTTTTTGCAGGCCGATACTGCCACCTTTCTGCTGTTGCAGGAGGTGGACGTTAACTCAAAGCGCAGCTACGGTATCAACGAGCGCGACAGCATTGCCGACAGCCGGCACAGCCAACACTTTTTTGCGTACAACTACAAAGCGTGGTTTGTGCCCATTCCCGTTTTTCACCCCATTGGTCGCGTGGCCTCAGGCTTGGCAACCTTTGGCCGGTGCGCACCCTACCACGTGATGCGCTACGCCTACCCCAACAGCACGCCGTATCCGCAGAGCATTTTTCTGCTCAAACGCTGCTTTTTGGTCTGCCGCTACACGACGCAAAACGGCAGGGATTTGACGCTGATAAACACCCACAACTCGGCCTACGACAGCGGTCGACAGCGGGCGGACGAAATGGAAATGCTGCGCGATTTTGCAGTAGAGGAGTACGAAAGCGGTAATTACGTAATTGTGGGCGGAGATTGGAATCAAACGCCCCCAGGCTACGAAAATCAGGCGGGCACTAAGCAGTACACGCCCCACGCCATTGATGCCGACTTGTTCCCCAAAGGGTGGCAGTGGGTGTACGACCGCGCCGCCGAAACGATGAGGTTTACCAACCGGCCATACGTTGAGGGTGAATCGCTCACGTCGGTGGTAGATTTCTTTTTGGTTTCGCCCAACGTAACGGTGGTAAGCGCCACCGTGAACAGCCTGGGCTTTGAACACTCCGACCACAACCCCGTCACGGCAACCTTTGTGCTGAAGTAGGCTTCTTCCGGCAACAGCTCAGACGATGGCAGAAAAAAACGGCCTCGCACTCTCCGCAAGAGGCGAGGCCGAGGCGAGGCCGTTTTTTCGTATCAGCCCATTTTGGCATTGAGCTTCTCAATCATGTCCGCAGTCATTCGCTCCAGGTCATACTGAGGTTTCCAACCCCACTCCTGGCGAGCGCACGAGTCGTCTAAGCGGTTAGGCCACGAGTCGGCAATGCTCTGCTTGAGAGGGTCAACATCGTAGATCATCTCAAAGTTGGGGTAGTGCCGCTTGATGCTTTGGTAGAGCATGTCGGGGTCAAAGCTCATGGCGGTTACGTTGAACGAGTTGCGGTGAACCAGCTTGTCCGGGTTGGCCTCCATAATGTTGATGGCAGCGTCCAGCGCGTCCGGCATGTACATCATGTCCATAAAAGTGCCGGCCTTGAGCGGGCAGGTGAATGGCTCGTTCGCCACGGCCTTGTAGTATATCTCCACGGCGTAGTCGGTAGTGCCGCCGCCGGGCAGCGTTACGCTGGAAATGATACCGGGAAAGCGCACGGAGCGCGCATCCACCTTCCAGCGGGTAAAGTAGTAGTCGCTCACCAGCTCGCCCAGCACCTTCGTTATTCCGTATATCGTGTTGGGTCGCTGAACGGTATCCTGCGGCGTGCCGTCCTTGGGCGTGTTTGGCCCAAAAGCGCCGATGGAGCTCGGCGTAAAGACCGCGCATCCGTACTCCCGCGCAACGTTGAGGCAGTTCATCAGGCTACCTATGCCCACGTCCCAACCCAGCTTGGGGTGCTTCTCGGCTGTGGCCGACAGAATGGCCACCAGGTTGTAGATGGTGTCAATCTTATACTTTTTGACGGCTGCCGCAATCTGCTCAATGTGCAGCGCGTTGATTTCAACTACAGGTCCGGCCTCAAAAAAGCCGTCGGGGTAGGGTGGCGTGTAGAATCCGCACACAACGTTGTCCGTTCCGTACAGCGAGCGCAGGCGGGCGCTCAGCTCCGACCCGATTTGTCCCGTACTTCCTACAATCAGTATTCTTTTCATTTTATTTCATTAGCTCTTAAATCTTTAGTTTTTTTTCAGCACCCCCAGCTCGCGCCCCACCTTAGTGAAGGCCTGAATACACTTGTCCAGCTGCTCCCGCCGGTGGGCGGCGGAAATTTGCAGGCGAATGCGCGCCTGCCCCTTGGGGACAACCGGGTAGTAAAATCCCGCTACGTAAATGCCCTCCTCCAGCAGCTTGGCGGCCATGTCCTGCGACAGCTTGGCGTCGTACAGCATGACGGCGCAGATGGCAGACTGCGTGGGCTTTATGTCGAAACCCGCCTGCAACATGCGGTCGACGAAGTAGTCCGTGTTTTCGTGCAGCTTGTTTTGCAGCTCGCTGGAGCGTTCGAGGTAGCCAAACGTGTAAATCCCTGCGCCCACCACGGCGGGCGGGAGGGAGTTGGAGAAGAGGTAGGGGCGCGAACGCTGGCGGAGCATGGCGATGATTTCCTTCCTGCCGGTGGTAAATCCGCCAATGGCGCCGCCAAAGGCCTTCCCCAGCGTTCCGGTAATGATTTCCACCTTTCCCCGCAGGTTGAAGGCCTCCGTTGTGCCGCGTCCGGTTTTTCCCACAACGCCCGCCGAGTGCGACTCGTCAACCATGATCATGGCGTTGTACTTTTGCGCCAGCGCGTGGATTTTGTCCAGCGGGGCAACGTTGCCGTCCATGGAGAAAACGCCGTCCGTAACGATCAGCCGGAAGCGCTGCGCCTGCGCCGCCTGGAGCTGCTCCTCGAGGCTTTGCATGTCGGCGTTGGCGTATCGGTATCGCACGGCCTTGCAGAGGCGCACCCCGTCGATGATGGAGGCGTGGTTGAGCGCGTCTGAGATGATGGCGTCGTTTTCGTCTAAGAGCGGCTCAAACACCCCGCCGTTGGCGTCGAAGCAGGCGGCGTAGAGGATGGTATCCTCCGTGCCGAAAAATCGAGCGATAACGGCCTCGAGCTGCTTGTGCAGATCCTGCGTGCCGCAGATAAATCGCACCGACGACATGCCGTAGCCGTGGCTTTCCATCGCTTTGCAGGCGGCGTTCACCAGCTCCTTGTTGTCGGACAACCCAAGGTAGTTGTTGGCGCAAAAGTTGAGCACCTTCTGCCCCGATTGCAGCGTTATGTCAACCGATTGGGGCGAGGCAATAATTCTTTCGTTCTTGTATAACCCCGCAGCTTGTATAGCCTCCAGCTCTTCTGCGAGGTGCTTTTGAAATGTTTGGTATATTGTTTGCATAAAAAAATTATTTTTTTGTGGGCAAAGGTAAGCCAAAAATGAACGCTAAGCAAATTAAAAAAAGGCTCTTTGCCTAACTATCCGGCATTATTTTTTTTACAGTTTAAACGGGCTTAATTTGATATTTAAGAATATTGTGTGCCTTTACGCCATAAAAGACAATATCCTGCGATGCATCTTGAGAAAAGTTACTTATTTTGACAATGTTACGTAAATTTTTTGCAGCATAAAGCTTGCTGCAATGTAATCTTTGGCACGTTGCGATTTTTAAATTTTTAAGATGACAAAGTAAGGAAAGATGAAACCGCAAAGGACGCAAAGGGTGAAACCGCAAAGGGCGCAAAGAATGAAACCACAAAGGACGCAAAGGCAAGAAAATGGAGTTCCTTTACGGGCAACTATCTGCCCATGTTCTTACGTGGTCTTGCTTTTCTCTGTAAATTTTTGCAGAACATTTTTTATGCGTTGGCGTAATTGCTGGAGATTTTGTGCTAACTTTGGCCGGACAAAACGCACAGGCGTAATAGTAATAGTCGGGACTGCGTCAATTTAATGGCAAGTCAAAGCTATTGCAAGTATGCGAATGATTCGCATGGATGCTGAGTTGACGTAATCTCTAATCATTGAATCTCATGAAGCGATTTTTTAAAGATTGGATGGCTTTCTCCAAAGGCGAGCGCAGGGGCGTTCTTGTGCTGGGGGCGCTGCTGCTCTTGCTGCTGCTTGTGCCGCCCATCTACAGGCGCTTTGTCCGCCCCAAGCCAACCGACAGCGACCTTGCCCTGCTCCGCCGGCACGCCGAACAGCTGAGCACAACCGCCCAACCGCAGTTTGAGCAGCTGGCGGAAAGCGCAGTGGAAAGACATCCCGCACCGAAGGGGGCGCAGGCGTTCAGGTTTGACCCCAACACCATACCGGTTGACTCGCTGGAGCTGCTGGGCTTTTCTCCCCGACAGGCTGCGGCCATTGCCCGCTACCGCGAGCGGGGCGGACAGTTCCGCTCGGCTGCCGACTTCCTGAAGCTGGGCGTTATCACCGACCGGCAAAGGGAGCGGCTGGCTTCCTACATCGACGTTGCCCCGCCGCCGCCAAAAGATTTCCCCAAAAGAGATTCCGCACAACGCTTCCGACCAGCCGCCGCTACCGCCGCCGAAATGCCACAGCCGGTGGAGCTCAACGCTGCCGACACCGCGCTGCTGAACACGCTGCCGGGCATTGGCAAGTACTTTGCCCAAAAAATTGTGGAGTACCGCGAGCAGCTGGGCGGCTACACCTCGGCAGAGCAGCTGCTTGAGGTGAAGAACTTTGGCCACGAGCGTATGCAACGCCTCGCCGGTCGCGTGAGCGTGGACACGCTGGCCGTGCGACGGTTTACGCTGAGCGAGGAAAACCTTGAGCTTATGCGCCGTCACCCCTACATTGGAGCCTACGCCGCCCGCGGCATTGCGCAGCTCGCTAAGCGCAAGGGCAGCGCCGTCACCCTCGACGAGGCGCTAAAGAACAACCTGATAACCTCGCTGCAAGCCGAAAAGTTGAAGGCATACGTCAGGGAAGCAAAGGATTGAGGATTTCGACTTTTATGCCGCACGCAGGCAATTTTTCGCAGCAAGAGTTACTCAGCTACTCTGCCGCTTCGCAGCGCATACACCCGTCTTTTCCCGCGCCTAACATGCGCACGCGGCAAATTTTGTTGGACAGGTTAGGGTTGTAGGGCAGCGACACCTTCACGTAGTTTTCGGAAAAGCCAAACATGCGCCCGTCCCGGCAGGCGCTCTCGAAGAGCACGCTGCCCGTTTTGCCGACGTTTTGCCGGTAAAAATCGGCGTGCAGCTCGCCGCAGAGCGTCCCCAGCCGCTTTGCACGGCTCGCAATCTGCGCGTCCTGCACCTGCGGCATCGCCGCCGCGGGGGTGTTAGGGCGCACGGAGTAGGGGAATACGTGCAGGTACGACGGGCGCAGCTCCTCCAGAAAGGCGCAGGCGCTCTCAAACTCCTCCTCCGTCTCGGTCGGGAAGCCTGCAATAATGTCAACGCCAACGAAGGCAAGGGGCATTTTTTTTCGGATGTAAAGCAGCCTTTCGGCAAACAGCTCCCGCGTGTAGCGGCGGCGCATGAGGCCAAGCACGCGGTTGCACCCCGCCTGTAGCGGGATGTGGAAGTGGGGCATAAACTTTGGCGACGCGGCAACAAAGTCCACCAGCGCAGCCGTGAGCAGGTTAGGCTCGATGGAAGAAATGCGGTAGCGCGACACCCCCTGTACGGCCTCCAGCCGCTGCGCCAGCTGCAAAAAGGATTCGCCCGTAGATTTTCCGAAATCGCCAACGTTTACGCCGGTCAGCACAACCTCGTTTACGCCCTGCGCCGCCACCTCTTCGGCCTGCCTCGCCACCTCTTCGATGGGGATGTTGCGGCTTTCGCCCCTCGCTAAGGGGACGGTACAGTAGGAGCAGCGGTAGTCGCAGCCGTCCTGCACCTTGAGGAACGAGCGCGTGCGGTCGCCGGAGGAGTAGGCCGCGAAGAAATCGGCGTCGGCTGTGGCAGGTCGGCTGCCGCAGCAGGAGTGGCCGGCGGGGACAAAGTAGTCGGCAATTTTTTGCGCCGCCTCACGCTTGTCGGCCACCAGCGCCACTTCGGGCATTTGCTCCAGCTCGTCGGCCTTGAGCAGCGAGTAGCACCCAGTTACGCATATCGCCGCGCCGCCGCTCTGCCTTGCCAGCCGCCGAATGGCCTGCCTGCACTTCCTCTCGGCCTGGGCGGTCACGGCGCAGGTGTGCACCACGTAAACGTCGGCTACTTCGCCTTCGGCTACCGCCGCAAAGCCCATATCGCCCAGCTGCCTCGCAATGGTGGAGGCCTCGGCAAAGTTGAGCTTGCAGCCAAGGTTGACTACGCAAAATGTTCTGCTTTTGTGAGAATAATTCAAAGATTCAAAAAATTCAAAGATTTAAATCACCGCCTGCGCCATCGTTGGTGGCTTGTGATTTCTCATGCTGGACAAATACCTGTCATTTCCTTGTGCTCATGTCCAAATACTTTGTAGGAAAAGATAAGGAGTAAGTACTAATAATCACGTCTTTTCGCAGTTCGCCATCAATTTTCCCGTTTCACCTTTCCGTTAACCGTTAGCTTCACGCTCTCAACATTTTCCAATCCATCGTTGTCCACTACCTTGACGGCTATATGATGCTGTCCGGCCTTAAATTTATGTGTTTGGACGCCCTCTTTGTCAAGCATAATGTCGGCTTTGAAGCCTTTTTCGGCGTTGTAACCGAAATCCCAGCTGTAAAATTCAATGCCTGCATCGGATGTTCCAACGGCAGTAAATTCAATTTCCCTGTTGCCTTTTTCGTCTTTGCCTGTTTCCTGAATTTCAACAGACAAGCCCGGTTTTTTTGCTATCGGAACGATTTTATCAACCGTAACCAGCTCGATGATTATATTTTCCCTGTTGCGCAAACGGGCGACTTCCTCCACTGCTCCACGCCCGAAGCTGAACGCGATGATATATCCAACCGGCTGCTTCTCGGCAACGTGCCTGTTGTAAAGTTTTTTGTCGAAGCGCATCGAAGCGGCAATGAAATTGTCAATCACATTGCGCCCGATGTTGTCCGAACGTTTTACCTGAATGGGCGTGCTGTCGGGCATTCGTCCGTCCAGCCCCAGGTCGCTGCGCTGCTTTACGTTGCTTATGCCGCCAAATTGCTG
>JAIRSZ010000206.1 GCA_031255195.1 Prevotellaceae bacterium
GCGGTATCGTGCTACGATTTTTTTTCGGGGCACAGCGCGGCGAGCGTTTTCCTCGAGCCTGCCGGTATTCTTGTTGCCGTGCTCCTGGCCACCATTGTGGGCTTTTGCTTTGAGGTGAGCGCCAACAGAAAGTTCGAGGTGCTCAACAAGGTGAACGACGACGTTATGGTTACGGTAATCCGCAACGAAAATGTATCTCAGGTACCCCGAAGAGAGGTGGTTGTGGGCGACATTGTAGCTCTGGAGGCGGGCGAGGAGGTACCCGCCGACGGCGAGCTGCTGGAAGCCGTAGCCTTGCAGATCAACGAATCTACGCTCACCGGCGAGCCTGTTGCCCGAAAAACCACCCGCCCTGCCGACTTCGACGACGACGCCACCTACCCCTCCAACCACGCCATGAAGGGCACTACCGTAGCCGACGGGCACTGCATCATGCGGACGCTAAAGGTGGGTGACGCCACCGAGTACGGAAAGGTGTACAAGGGCGCACAAATCGACAGCAGCGTGAAAACGCCCCTCAACCGGCAGCTGGACAGGCTCGCTGCGTTCATTGCTAAGGCGAGCTACTTCATTGCCGCCTTTATCGTGGCTGGTCGCCTGGTCAGCTACTTCGTTGGCGCAGGCGGACTGTACGTGGAGGACTTGATTCACTTTGGCGGGTACATCCTGAGCACGGCGATGATTGCCGTAACGGTAATTGTGGTTGCCGTCCCCGAAGGTCTGCCCATGAGCGTTACGCTGAGCCTGGCGTTGAGCATGAAGCGAATGTTGTCCACCAACAACCTCGTCCGCAAAATGCACGCCTGCGAAACTATGGGCGCTACAACGGTCATCTGCACCGACAAAACGGGCACGCTCACGCAAAACCAGATGAAAGTTTGGGATTACAATTTTTTTGAATACAACGGTAGCATTGGCCACCGCAGCGAAAATCAGACCGGACATGAGAATCACAGCTCAGATGTTATCTACGAGGGTATTGCCGTCAACTCCACGGCCTACCTCGACCTCTCCGACCCGAACAAGCCCAGGGCGCTGGGCAACCCTACGGAAGGCGCTCTGCTGCTCTGGCTGCACGACAGCAGCGTCAGCTACCTGGCGTTGCGCGAAGGCGCAGAGGTTGTGGAGCAGCTGACCTTCTCCACCGAGCGCAAGTACATGGCCACCATAGTAGCCTCGCCCCTGCTGGGCAAGAAGGCGCTGTACGTGAAGGGCGCACCGGAGATTGTGCTCGACCTGTGCCAAAACGTGCCTGTGCCAAAGGCTGAGGTGCACCGGCAGCTTTTCGAGTACCAGAGCAAGGCCATGCGAACGCTGGGATTTGCCTTTCAGATTCTTGACGACAACGACCGAAGCCCCCACATCGTGGAGGGTGCGATACGCGGCGCGACGTTGACGTTTCTGGGCGTTGTGGCCATCTCCGACCCCGTGCGCGCCGAGGCGCCGGACGCTGTGAAGGCATGCCTCAACGCCGGCATCGACGTGAAGATTGTAACGGGCGACACGCCCGGAACGGCAAAGGAGATAGCCCGCCAAATTGGGCTATGGAGCAGCGGCGAGGACGAGGCGCACCACCTCACCGGCGCAGAGTTTGCCGCCATGCCCGACGAGCTGCTGCTGGCGCGAACGCCAACCCTGAAAATCCTCTCGCGAGCACGGCCTATGGACAAGCAGCGGCTGGTGCAGCTGCTACAGTCGCAAGGCTATGTGGTGGCGGTTACCGGCGACGGAACAAACGACGCTCCGGCGCTCAACGCCGCGCAGGTGGGGCTTTCTATGGGCGACGGCACTTCCGTTGCCAGGGAAGCCAGCGACATTACCATTCTGGACAACTCCTTTGGCAGCATCTCGCGGGCGGTGATGTGGGGGCGTTCGCTCTACCAGAACATCCGGCGATTCATCCTGTTTCAGATGACCATCAACGTTGCCGCCTGCCTCATCGTGCTCATCGGCGCTTTTCTGGGAACGGAATCGCCCCTGACGGTAACCCAGATGCTTTGGGTAAACCTGATTATGGACACTTTTGCGGCATTGGCCTTAGCCTCGCTGCCGCCCAACGAAGAGGTGATGAAGGACAAGCCGCGCAGGGCAACCGACCGCATCATCAGCACGGCTATGGCGCGAAGCATTGTGGGCGTTGGCGCAATTTTCGTATTCCTGCTGTTCGGGTTGCTGCAATACTTTAAGCACAGCAACGTTACCTCGCTGGCCGACTTTAGCGCAAAGGGCTTTTTCTCAGAATTTTTCAACTTCGGAGGCGGCAACGGGCTAACGCCCTACGAGCTGTCGCTGTTCTTCACCATTTTTGTGATGCTTCAGTTTTGGAATATGTTCAACGCCAAGGCGTTTATGTCCGGACGATCGGCCTTTGCGCAGCTCGGCAGGTGCGGCGGATTTCTTGCCATCGCCATCGCCATACTTGCCGGACAGTGGCTAATTGTCACGGTTGGCGGCGAAATGTTCAGCGTTGTGCCGCTAAAGCTGTCCGATTGGGGAATCATCATTGTGGCAACCTCCCTTGTGCTCTGGGCAGGCGAGGCCGTGCGGATGTTCGGGAGACTTCGCGCGCAGGCTGTTCGGGCAAGGCTCTAATAAGTAGTAATTCGCATGAAGCACACAACAGCATCAGAAAGTCATCCAAAACCGGCTCAACCCCTGTTCGGTAAGCTGTACCTCATACCGTCCACTCTTGGCGAGTGCTGCGTGGGCGATGTGCTGCCCCGCCGCACCGTCGACGTTGCCGGCGGCATTTCGCACTACGTGGTGGAGAATACGCGCAGCGCGCGGCGATTTCTTAGCCGGCTGAAGCTGCCGCGCCCCATAGACTCGCTGGTATTTACGGAGCTTAACGAGCATACGCCCGTTGGCGAGGTTGTGCCCATGCTTGCGCCGCTGATGCAAGGCTTCGATGTGGGCGTTATCTCGGAGGCCGGAGTTCCTGCGGTGGCCGACCCGGGCGCGGCGCTGGTGAGAGCGGCCCACGAAAGCGGTATTTGCGTTGTGCCGCTGGTAGGTCCTTCTTCCATCCTGCTGGCGCTTATGGCGTCGGGGCTAAATGGGCAATCCTTTGCCTTCTCAGGCTACCTGCCCATAAAGCCCGACCTTCGCGCCCGCAGCTTGAGGCGGCTGGAGCAGCTTTCTGCCGAAGGGCAAACGCAGATTTTTATGGAAGCTCCCTACCGCAACGACAAGCTCATAGCCGACATCGTCAGCGTATGCCGTCCGCACACTGTGCTGTGCATTGCAGCCGACGTCACGCTCGAAACGGAGCTTATTGCCACAAAAACGCTGGCCGAATGGAAAAGACGTTTGCCCAACCTGAACCGGCGTCCCTGCATCTTTTTGATGTAGACATTCTGTTTTCAGCGCTTTCGCTTGCCGCGCCCTGCCAAAACTGCACCATCTCTTCTCACTCCGTAGCGAAGCGCGCGCGAGGTACGAGCAAGCGCAGCGTCGAAACCTCAGCCCCTACCCGCAGCGACAGGCAACGGTGCGCCTCTACCTCATTTACCCTAGCATTTTGTAGAACTTGCCTTTGCGCTCTTTGCGTATTCTTCTTTGCGTCCTTTGCGGTGGAAAAAATATTGAACTGCAAAGGGCGCAAGCATAGCTGCATGAGCAAATACTGCGGTACAGCGGGAAAAGCTGATGCCGGCAGGGTTTCATGACCGAACAACTCTTAATTCACCGGCGCGCTTGCCGGATGACTTCGGCAAAATAAAAACCATATTTTGGTTATGCTATCGTATTACGGTAACGGCTTCCGTGTCGTATTGCAGCTTGTTTTCCAAGAAAATATTTTTTTTAACAATCGAAATGTTTGCAGTGAAAATAAAAATTCATATATTTGCCGCGTCAATGCAACCGCGAAAACTCCGGTGGCAGCTTTCGGCGCAACGCTGCCGTGGCCTGATAGCCGGACGGCGCAGGGAAAACCCGACGACGTAGTTTTTCAATTATTTGCTGAATCTTTCGGCAATCTATGTGACGAGCTGGTTTCCGGTTGCACAGCTTTTGAGGGGAGGGGATTTTGAGCAGCGCGCTTTTTCTGAAGAACGAAGAACGCGGTTGCCAGTTTTTGAAGAAAACGACTAAAACAGGTAAAAATCTTGCGAACGCTTCAACATAACCCAAATTCGCCAATCTTGGCTTTAGGCAGCTTGCTAACGCAGGCGTGCCTGTTGGTGCGTAATATGCAACTTTTTAACACACACACACACACACACACACACACACACACACACACACACACACACACACACACACACACACACACACACACACACACACACACACACACAGTGCTCAAGCAGTTACGAAATCGTGTTCGTACACGCTTCATCCTGTGTGCACAGAAATATAACTTTTCATTTGCTCCGGCAACATTTTCTGGCGGCAATGGCGAGCTCTCTTCACAGAAGCGCGCTGTTGCCGCCTTTTTTGTCCCCTACATGAGGCCGAGCATACAGCTGCAGCTGATAGTACCATTACCATTACTACTGCTACTGTTTCCCAATGGTAAATGCAACGCAATCCTGCGTGCGTCAAAGTTTAAGAGCGCTTTATTTTTAATTTTCTCCCATGTTTCTTTACGCATTCGCTTTAAAAATCACTTTGCTATTGTCATGAAAAATATCATATTCCCTTTACTATTGGTAGTGACGACAGCCATCGCAGCCAATGCCGCGATTTACGTAAAAGTCGACGCTTCGGGCACAGGTAACGGCTCCTGCTGGAACGACGCCTTTACCGACATTGGCAGCGCTATTGCGGCTGCAAGCGATGATGAAGACATTTACGTGGCGGGCGGCATTTACGAGATTACCGCCTCGCTGCCCCAAAAGGCGGTGAAAATCTACGGCGGCTTTGTCGGCAACGAGGCTACTCCCAACCCCGCGCAACGGGCAAAAGGAGGCAGCGGCAGGCCGTGGGATTTTGCCACCCCAACCGTTGTAGACGCAAGCCGCTGGGCGGAAAGCGCCGACCGCATTTTTGCGTACAGAGATGGCGCGGTTGCGCTCACCTTAGACGGGCTTACCTTTCAAGGACGCAAGACCAGCGACCATGCCCCGGTGATTAAAGGCAATGCAGGGCTGGTGATGCAAAATTGCATTGTG
>JAIRSZ010000028.1 GCA_031255195.1 Prevotellaceae bacterium
TGCGCTGTCGGTGGCGTTAGTAGCAATGTAGTCGGGTGTAACGTCTATCATTGGCGCGGTTTTCACCACGCAGTAAAGTTTGGCCGTTGCCGTTGTATTGACCTTTAAAGTTACGTCGGCGGTTGTGGCGGTGATTAACGCCGTATCTACAGCAGGATGTTCTGCGAAGCTTGGCGGAATAGGCTGCTCCTTTACCGCCTCCTCCCACGAGGTGGCTATGCGGATGCCGTCAACCGTCACCCGCTGCTTAGCGTTGTACTGCCGCAGCGTCACCGCGCCTACGCCGGAGATGTTGGCGGCTGAGGCAGAGGTTACGTAGCCGCTGCTCGGCTGCGCTGCTGGAAATACGCTAAACACGTACAGGTTGCTCTGCTTAGTGGAAAAATCAAACTCCACCACGCCCAGGTACACAACCTCAGGAGTGACCGAAAGCCACGCCCCGTCTTCATTAGGGGCTGTGCCGGATTCTGAGATACCGATTTGCTCGCCGCTGCCGCTGACGTAAAGGCGCGAGCATTGCGTATTTGATATTGTGCCGCCGCTGCCAACCTGCGCAAAATCCATGAAGTACCCTTGACTGTTGGTACTTTCCGTTTTGAACATAAACGCCATGTAGATTTTACCCGAAGTAACCGCCGCGTTGACGAACGGCCTGTTCACATCCTCGCCGTTATTCACCACAGCGGCTGCCCCGCCAATGCCCGACGCTGCATACCCGTAAAAAGCCAAGCCCGATGAGACAAGAATTGGAGAAGTTCCCTCACCCGAATGGGCAGCCCACCCGTTATCGGTGAGCTTTTGCCCGACTTCATACGCAAAATTTTCCTCCAGCAGCAATGAGGCGGCGCTACCGCTCAATGGTATATCTTTGACCAGCGAGCCGCTTTGCAGGCGTAGCGTTGCGGTATGCTCTCCTGCTGCTGTTGGCGAGTAGGTAACCGACAGGGTGGTGTTTCTGCTGTACGGCAGCTTGCCCACGGCAACGCTGAAGAACTCCGAAGCGTTATCCGCAAAGCTCACGCTAATGCTGTCGGAAAGAAGGCTGGGGGTTATTCTGATGCTCCTTGACGCGCTGTTGCCCTGCGCCAGCTTGCCGAAGCGCACCTGCAAGGAGTCTACGCTTATCGTTGGGAGGCCTCCCGTGCCGGCTAGCGCAATGGCGGTATCGGAGAAATCGGGGCTTGAAAGAATTAACAGGCCGCCGTAGCTGTGCGCATGTTCCGGCGTAAAGACAACGTCAACATTTTTGCCGTTCCTGCCCATTGCCTCGGCAGCGGTGATTGTTGCCACAGGAACGGAAAACACCGCCGCTGTATCGGAGGTAATGGAAAGGGTAATATCGTTGCTCAGGTGTTCGCCCCGAATATTCAGCCGCTGCGTGGCGGGCGTGCCGACAAGCGTTGCGCCAAACGATAGCGGACTTGGCGAAAAGCTTACGGAGGGCTGGTACAGCTCGCAGGTAATTACTATTGACGTCAAGTACGCGACATTAGCATCTCTTTTGATTGCAAAAAATGAGTAGTCTGTTCCGCTAAAATCATCAGCCGTCCAGCCTGTTGCTGATTGCGACCCAACCTGCGTTCCGCCGCTCACGGTGTAGCTGGCAGCTTCGCTGTTCACCAATCGTGATGCTCCGCCGCCGTAGCAGGAGGACTGCCTTGCTGTCCCCGTGCTGTGCAATTCAATGCTCACAATTTTGCCGGGGAGCGGCGTGGTATTGTACAGTATGCCGCTGGAGGCTTGCATTTGGAGAGCGCCTGCATTGTTGCCGGCGCCTTCCGTAATTGCTTTTCCGCCAAAGGCAACGCCATCTTGCGTCCAGATTTTCTCAATGCCGCCGCTGTAGCTGTTGCTGCCAAGCGTGCCGCCGCCTTCTTTGATGGAGTGTACGGTTATAGCTATGGTGCGGGTTTCTCCCCGCACGCTCTCCCCTCCCGCTATCACGATGGCAAGGAGCAAAGGCAGCCAAAATGTCGTTTTCATGGCTTTAAGTTTAAAGTTAGCATAGAGTTAGCACAATACATTATGCAGAACAGCTCAAAAAAAATAATGCTTAACAGGTTACAAAAGTGGCTTCAAACGTAGCAAAAAAATTTATGCAAACAAGCCATAAAACACCGTTAAAGTGTTATATAATACTATCGTATAGCGGCATTGCACGTGCAAATGAGATTTTTGTCGTGCAGGTCCTCCTTTAATTCTTCAACTCTAATGCCTATCTTTACGCCCAAAAATCACATCCATAACAAGCCACGTACAGCCATGCTTCTTTTGCACCACGCCAACAGCGACGGCTCGCGCATAGCGGTAGCCGCCATACCGGACGGGGAAGCCCTCGTGCCCGACCGCTTTTTTTCGGAGCAGGAGGAGCGTGAGTACCGGCAGCTGGGCAGCGCAAGGCGAATGTGCGAGCGGGCTGCAACGCTCCGCCTGCTGCACTGCGCGCTGGGCGTTGAGGAGGCGTTGCACCACCACCGCAGCGGTAAGCCGTACCTTGCGGCAGGGTCGCACCGCATCAGCATTTCGCACGCGCGCCGCCACGTGGCGGTTGCGCTGCACCCGTGTCGGGAGGCGGGGATTGACGTGGAGGAAATATCGCGCAACTTTGCAAGGATCGCGCCGCGCTACCTGTCGGCGGACGAGCTGGCGAGGTGCACCGCACCGGTGCAGCAGTGCGTGGCGTGGTGCGCCAAGGAGGTTGTGTACAAGCTCGTCGGCGAGGAGGCCGCCAGCTTTGCGGAGCGCATACGGCTGAGCCGGTTCGACGTTGGCGAGGAGGGAAGCGTAGCGGCGCTTTTTTCGGGAGAAAACCGCACGGAAAGCTTTACGGTGCGCTACAGGATTGTTGGCGAAGTAGCCGTTGCCTACGCATTTGCGTAGCGAAAGCGTCAGCCGCTTTTGCCCGCCCCGAACAGCTTTTGCAGCAGCTCCTCTATTTTTCCGGAAAAAACCACCTCTATGCCGCCCGACGCCTTAAGCCCCTTCCGGTTGTAGGCCGATGCAAAAATTTTCTTAAACCCCATTTTTTCGGCCTCCGATATGCGCTGGTCTATGCGGGCAACCGGCCGTACCTCGCCCGACAGCCCCACCTCTGCGGCAAAGCAGCATCCGGCGGGTATGGGCAAGTCGAGGTTGGAGGAGAGCACCGCCACCGCCACCGCAAGGTCAATGGCGGGGTCGCTCACCCTGATGCCACCGGCGATGTTCAGGAAAACATCCTTGGTTGCCAAGCGAAAGCCCGCCCGCTTCTCGAGCACGGCAAGCAGCATGTTGAGGCGGCGGATGTCGAAGCCCGTTGTGCTGCGCTGCGGCGTGCCGTACACCGCCGTACTCACCAGCGATTGGATTTCTATCAGGAAGGGACGCACGCCGTCCACCGACGCGGCGATGGCAACGCCGCTCAGCGGCTCGTGGTGGTGCGTGATGAGCATCTCCGACGGGTTGCTGACCTCGCGCAGCCCCGCGCCGGTCATTTCAAAGATGCCGAGCTCGGAGGTTGCGCCAAAGCGGTTTTTGGTGGAGCGCAGTATGCGGTATATGTGCTGGCCGTCGCCCTCAAACTGCATCACCACGTCCACAATGTGCTCCAGCACTTTGGGGCCGGCAATGACCCCGTCCTTGGTGATGTGCCCAATGACGAAGATGGGCGTTCCCGTCTCCTTGGCGTACTTGAGCAGCATTGCGGCGCAGTCGCGTATCTGCGAAACGCTGCCCGGCGAGCTCTCGATGCGCTTGCTCGCCAGCGTTTGGATGGAGTCGATGACGACAAGGTTGGGCTTCAGCTCCTGCGCGTGCGCCAGGATGTTTTCCAGCAGCGTTTCGCTCAGGATGTAGCACCCCTTTCCGCTACCGCCAAGGCGGTCGGCGCGCAGCTTGATTTGCTGGGCGCTCTCCTCGCCGCTCACGTAGAGCGTTTTCATGAGCGGATTTTTCAGCGCCAGCTGTAGCGCCAGCGTTGACTTGCCAATGCCCGGCTCGCCGCCAATGAGTACCATGCTGCCCGGCACAAGCCCGCCGCCCAGAATCCTGTCCACCTCGCCGCTGCCCAGCCCCATGCGCGGCTCCGGCGCAATGCTGATGCTGTCAACGGGCACAGGCTTGGCGTTGCCCTGCGGCAGAAACGAGAGCTGCCCGTCGCCGCTATCCTTGGTGACCAGCTCCTCCACCAGCGTGTTCCACTCGCCGCACGACGGGCAGCGACCCAGCCACTTGGCCGACTCGTAGCCGCAGCTTTGGCAAAAGTATGCCTTATGTATTTTGGCCATTGTTTTTTGTAGTAGCCCAAACGCTTCAGTACGCTTTGGGGGCTGTAAAAGTAGCTCTTAAACGGCAAAAATGCAACGCCTGCGGCAAATTGGGCTTGGCTGCCTGATGATCTGCGGTACTTGAAATGCGCCATACCCTGAAAAGCGTTGACAGGTGGGGAATAATTTAATGGGGGGTGTTTGTTTTTTCTGTTTATTTTCTTCGGCAGGTTTTGTTGTCTACTTTTTTTATGTCAACCTGCATCAGAACAGGACACTCCTCCGGCTACTCTACCGCCG
>JAIRSZ010000051.1 GCA_031255195.1 Prevotellaceae bacterium
GTGTAGGCGGGCTGCCGCTCGGTGAAGGGGATGTAGTGCATTGTCAGGTAGTGGCTGGCCACAAACACCGTTTGATCCTTTGCGCCCACAAACACGGTGGCTTCCTTGGGTGCAACAAAACTGAAGGTGGTGGGGGCAACCGCTACCGTGCTGTCCACCTCTGCGCTTGTGAGAGCTTCGCGCACGGCTATGGCGCGCACGCGCGTGGACGGCGCAACCTCAAACGGCGCGGTGTAGCGGGTAGACGCTGCTGTTGGCTCGGCGCCGTCGGTGGTGTAGTAGATGGCGACGCTCTCCAGCTCGTGGGAGAGGCTCACCGTAGCGGCATCCCAGTAGCCGCCCTCCGTACGCGGGTGCGCCCCGCTAAAGCTTAGAGCAGGGGGCTGGAGTGAGGTGGGGTTGGCGGTGATGCAAAAGGATTTTAAGACAGCAACACCGTAGTTCGGACTATTGTTTCCATTAGTAGTATTTGTTATGATTATCTGAAAATCACCTTCGATAGTTAGGTTGTCTTTCGAAAATTCAAGCCAGCGGTCTTTGTCCGTATTGGGGATAGCTATTGTTTCGGTAAATAGCGTAGCTGTTCCCTGTGTTACTTCAACGGTAAAACCTTTACATTCATTTTGATATTTTTTATAAGAAAAATGTATGGCGCTACATCCGCTGCTGAAAACAGGAAGAGTTAGACGCCCTCTTCTACCATCACTTTTACCGCCATTCAGCTGGATTTCTTCAGGAGCATTAGCGGGATGGTAGCAAGCTCTCCACTTCCAACCTTCTGGGGTAGTTATAGTTGCAGTTTTTACGTCGTTCCATGATGACAAGGTGGGTAGTGATGTAATATCGCCCGAATAGTCGCATTGTGCGGATACGTTTACATAGGATAGTGTTGTGGCTATCCACAAAAAAATTGCTTTAAAAATTACTTTCATTTTGTCATTTATTTATTTGTTTTTACTTTCTCTGTGACCCCTCCGTGCCTCTCTATGAAGCTATTTACACAGAGAAACACAGAGGCTTCAAAGAGGACTTAATGCTACTTATTTATTTTTTTAACCGTAATCAACCTATGCCCGTGTCGCAGCTGGTATTCGCCCGCAGGCAGCTTGGAGAGGTTGGGCTTTTCGCCTGCCTTTACGGTTGTTTTCAGCGCCACCTTGCCCTTGGCGTCGTGCACTACAACCTCGCCACCGGTGTAGGAGGCAAGCGGCAGGTAGTCTTTAACTTCTACAGTTGGCGTTTTGTCGGTCAGCTTGGCTTGCCGAACAGCGGCCGCTGCCGGTGCAGCCCCCTCCTGCTTTACCACTTTCAGCCTGTCCATACAGAAGTAAAAGGCAGTGTTGGCTCCAAATTCGCCAACGTCGGTGGTTTCCAGCGTAAAGTACAATAATTTAATGCTGTCTGCGTCGCCATCAAATAGCTGTGTTAAGGGAACTCGTTGCCAAGTAGAATCCTGTAGGAGTTTGCCCGCTGTTCCTGCCAAAGCCTTTTCCTCGATCTCCTCAACCTCTGCCAAAATATGAGGAACCGCATTTTCCCTTCCATCGTATTTTACGGCGTGAATCCATAAATAAAAATGGGCTCCAACAGTATCCAATGGATGGGCAAAGCCGTCGCCCCATATATTCCCATAGTATGGCCAGGGGTGGTTGCAGATGTAAATTTCCTGCGGCGTAAACAGGGAGCTGTCGGCAAGCTTCACCTCCGCACCCGATCCGAAGGCAATAAGGTAGGGCAAGCCCTTTTCTACGGAATCAACTTCACCGCCTCCGTCAATATGCGCAATACCGCCACCTGCCATCACTCCCCATTGGTGGGGAATCCAATCTACGCTACCAATGCTGTCTTCGCTGTAGCCATAGTTAGTTTTGCTGCCATTTCGTCCAAAGGTAAAACCACCCCAGTAATTCCATGCAGCAATACCGATATGTTCAAGCGTAAATTCGCCGTAACATAGCGTATTGTTTGTGTAGGTACTGTCCCAGTAGCCCGTGGCGTCGCTCACGGGTGGCTGGACAATATCCGTCTGCCAATTGACACAATTCGTGTCGTAGAGATTCAGCGTTAGCGTATCGCCAACGCCCTTTGCGTTCCGTGCGTTACTGTTATTCGCGCACCCCGTTGTGGCCAAGCTTGCAGCTGTGCAAGCTATCGCCACGTTCAAGAGAATTTTTGTCTTCATTTTTCGTTCATTTTTTTGGTTTTTGGTGTTGTTAATTAATATTGTTAATACATGTAGAGACGCACGGCGTGCGTCTCATCTCATCGCCCACATTCGCCCACATTTGCCCGCATTCATCCACATTCATCCACATTCGCCCACGTGCCCACCGCCCACGTTGCCGCACGCTGTATGTGAATTTTTTTCGGCGATTTTTTTTCGGCGAAATTCGTTGTGAAATTTGTTGTGAAATTCGTCGCGAAATTCTCGCGAGACGCACGCCGTGCGTCTGTACTACTGCGGTGGGGGGAGGCGAAATATATTGGTTTATTTTGCATGAAATTTGTCCTCTGTCCACCTGCGTGGGTTGTTGTTGATGTAGTCGGCAATGCGCCGGTATTCGTCGTCATTTCTGATGATGTGGTCGTGAAAGCGGGGCTGCCATACCACGATTTTCGGCGTATTCCACCGCTCATTTACCAGCTTGGTTGTGGCGGATTTAAATCCTGCCACAAACGATGAAATAGATTTCGGCGAACGGTATGCAACACCCCGTTGAGGCGCGCATCCTTGCGCCGCTACAGCGTCGTCGCCGCCCGTCCCGCCGTCGTCGTCGCCGCCGCCCGCCTCCCTGTCAATCCGCAGGATGGCATGAATGTGGTTGGGCATGATGACAAATGTGTCGCACAGCAGCTCTTTTCGGATTTTGAATGACTTGTCCCACTCACAGCGGACGATTTCACCGATGGGAGATAACCTCATGTCCGAATTGACAATATTTCCCAGCAAGCATTTCCTGCAGGCCGTGCAAATGGTGATGAAGTAGAGGCCATCGCGCCCATAATCCCACCATTTTGCCCGCGCTGACGGTATGCGGTATTTATTTTGAAATTTTTCCATCGTATTAAAATTTTTTTTTCATTGCGGTGTAGAGACGCACGGCCGTGCGTCTGTCTGCCTGCCGTGCGTCTGCCGTGCGTCTGCCTGTATCGTGGGGTATAAGAGACGCACGCCGTGCGTCTGTACACAACACCCCACAGGTTACGATAAATTTGAATAAATATTTGAATAAATATTGGGATAAACCGGCAAAATATGACGCCTACCCTACAGCGGTAGCCGCCTGCGTTGTTTGTCTCAAGCTTTATTCCTCGAAAGCTTTAAACGTGCATCATTTTGGCAGGTCTTCTGACTTACTTCTGTCTTTGCATCCTCCTTCCCATTCCTTACGCGGAACAGTGGATTTGAGTGTTTGAGCAAAGACCCTGTTGAAGCTTACAGCAGCGGGTCTGTTCAGGATTTGCACCTGATTCCCTTTTCATGAGCCACCCCGAACGGGCGAGGCTCACACCAAAAATGCGCGGCAAAGGTATGGTTTTTTTTAGAATCGGCAAAATTATTTTTGAGAAAATGTTTTTGGCGGTGAAAATCGTTAAGCGTAAAGGTAGCATGGCTGCTATTTTTTCGTTTTTTTTTTACTTTGCGCGCGAGTGACTTTGCCTTGTGCTCCTTGCGAAAATTTTTGCGCCCTTTGCGGTTTAATTTTTTTTTCTAACCGCAAAGGGCGCAAAGGGAATAACCGCAAAGGGCGCAAAGGCAGCTTAGAGAAAATACTTATTCATACAGCATCAACTCATGGATTACCTTACTCATATTGAGGAAGTCATTATCGTTGTGCAGCAAGTACAGGTGGTTTTCTATAGCTACTTCTGCAACGATTAAATCAACCGTGCTGCGGATTGTAACTCCTGATTTTCTGCATTTTGCATACATTATGGCAGCGTTTTCGTATGATTTTCTGCCTTCGCGCAGGCCATAAAAAGTAAGGGTATTGAGGTATTCCCTCAGCAGCTGAAATTCTTTTTCCGATTTTACACCTTGTAATAATTCCTGGTATACCTGATTACAAATGCCAAACGGCGTACCCATATCAATGATTTCATCCAATTTTTTATAGGGATAACCCGATAAGCCCTTGAAGTATCCAATTAGTATTGAAGTGTCAACCAATACCATAGCTATCACCGCATTGATTTGTATTCGTAATCGTCGCGGAAGCAGATTTTACCTTTCAAATCTTTGATGCTTTTCTTTTTCCGGCGTAAAATGTACTCCGATAGCGCAGCCTCAATTATGTCTTTCTCCGAAGCGACGTTATCCGAATACCTGAAAGCTTCGCGCATTAGGTTATCATTTACTACTTGCGGTTTCATAATTCTTTGTTTTTTAGTACGTCAGCAAAGGTATGCTTTTTTCTATAATCGGCAAAATTATTTTTATGGCTGCTATTTTTTTCGTTTTTTTTACTTTGCACGCGAGTGACTTTGCCTTGCGCCCTTTGCGAAAATTTTTACGCCCTTTGCGGTTAGGAAAAAAATTGAGCTGCAAAGGCAGACTTTCAGGGCAGAAAAACGCTCGGCTCAAGTAAAATCGGGTCAGTCCGGCAGCAGAAAGGCAAAGTGCGCGGGAATATCGCCCGTTCGCGCCTCCCACTGTTTCTTGCCGCTGCGGTCGTAGCAGTAGAGCGTCCCCGGGTAGGTGTACCCGCCTGCGTCGGTCAGGTAGATGTCCTTGGTGATGGGGTGCACTACTACGCCGTAGGGTATTTCGATGCGCTTGTCCGTGCCGTCGGTGATGAAGTTGCGGCACATCACCTCCCTTTTTGCCACGTCCACAATGCCGTAGGTAACGCTGTTGCTGTAGCTGATGTAGCTCCAATCGGTGCAGTAGATGTAGAGGGAGTCGC
Organism: Prevotellaceae bacterium; assembly: GCA_031255195.1. Taxonomy (GTDB): domain Bacteria; phylum Bacteroidota; class Bacteroidia; order Bacteroidales; family UBA932; genus JAITMY01. Next base: position 4,908 of record JAIRSZ010000051.1, read on the forward strand.
CATCCAGGTAGAAGTTCGATGCGGGTATGGCGAGGCTGCCACCGTAGGTATCCGTCTGCGTATCTATCCAATGGAGGCTTGCGTGGATGTCGTAGTAGTCGCCGCGCGAGCTCACCCAGAGGTTGCCGTGGCGGTCGGCGCGGAGGTGGTGCAGGTTGATGGCCACCTCTATGCGCTTGACCTCGGTGAAGGTGGCAATGTCAACTACCGACACGGTATTCTCGTAGTTCGATACGCGGTTTCCGTAGTCGTCGGCGCCCACCCTGTATCCGCCGGAGTTGGCCACGTATATTTTTTCGCCCACAATCTCCAGCTCGTCCGGCTGAAATCCCACTATGCATCGGTCAACCACCTGCAGGGTGGCGGTGTCGACCTTGGCCACGTAGCCCAGCTGCTCGTAGTTGAGGTCTATGCGCACCGGCCCGGCGTAGGAGGTTACGTAGGCGTAGCCCTCGTGGAAGCGGATGTAGCGGCAGTTGGGGATGTCCACCTGCCCCAGGCGGCGGGTGGTGTGCTTATCCATTACCTCCACCTTGTTGGAGCAGTTGATCACGGCGTAGAGCTTGCTGCCGTATATCTTCAGGTCGTTGCCCACGTCGCCCAGCTCCATAGGGACGTGGGGGTTGGCGGCGGCGTAGATGTTGCGGTGGTACTTGCCGGTGGTAAGGTCAAGGTAGTCCAGCGTAGACTTGTTGCTGCCCATGTTGCCCTCGTTGAGGAGGTATAACCCCAATGGCGGCCGGACTACGATGGCGGGCGTGGAGTCGGACGGAGACGAAGGCGGAGGCGGTACGGACGTTGTATCGGGCGGAGCAACCGTTTCTACCTCAGGCTCAAATATTTCCACCTCGTCGCGGCAGGCCGCCGCAGCGAGGAGCGCTATAGCGCAGGCTGCGCAAGCTAAATGGGTTGTGCTTTTCATTTTCACTTTTATACTTACTGTATTTACATTAAACAACATTAAAATTGCCGTACCACCAGCAGGCGTCGCCGAAGCAGGCGAACTCCGACAGCGCATCCTTTGCTCCGCGAGCCGGACGCCAGCCTCCAAGCCGAAAAAACAGGCGCAAACGCAGCCTTTTCTCCCGACGAAAATGCGTAAAAGGCCGAATTTACCAGCCCTATATGTTTCATAGTATTCATTTTTGTGCTATCTTTGCATCCAAATTACTAAAAAATAAAATTCACCATGCCTGCAAAAGTAAAAACAACTTCCGGTATTCCCTTTAGTAAAGAGGGCGCTCCTGTTGGGTGCACCTTGGACGAAACCTTTTCGGCGATAGATAAAAAGCTGTCCGAAATATACTGGGTTGACTTTACCAAAGTGAGCGAGCTGCTGGGATCGGGTGAGCTAAACTTGGACGAGCTGACGGACGACGTGCTGCGCAGCGCCGAGTTTAAGCTTGAGCCAAACTTCGGCTTCAAGTCCAAGCCGTCTGCGGCAGGTTTTAGTCCAACTTCAAGCACGCAGGTATTGCCATGAAAACGTACTCCATTCTTATTTCCCCCGAGGCCAAAGCGGATGTTGAAGATTTTTTCAAGCACATCTGCTTTGTGTATAAGCAGCCGTTGCAGGCTGTGCGCAACAGGATAGACCTTTACCAAGCTCTTGAGGGGCTTTCCTTTTACGCAGATTCGATTGCCGTAAGCCAAAGCAACTACATTCAGTCCCGCTTTGGCCCCGCCGCCCGCTGCATCAACCACAAAAAAATGACCGTCATCTACGTGGTGTATGGCGACTACGTTTACGTCAAGCGCGTGGTTCACAGTGCGCTGATTCACTAACTTCAAATTCTTCATGCCTTTATTTTTTTTAACCGAATCCATTTAAAACAAAAAAAGTAAATGCCGCCAAAGGTAGCTGCTGAGGTGTAACGCCTCAGATTTCTACCTTTAGAATCACCTTATAGTTTCGCCCCGGCATGGGGTAGTTCAGCACCACGTCGTAGTACTGGTTGAGCAGGTTGTTGACCTCTGCCGATATTTTGGCCTTTACCTTCCGAAACGTTACCTCTTTTCCCAGCGCCAAATCGTGGGTGTACCACGGCTGCTCGTAGTTGGCGCGAATGTTGGACGAGTTGTGGTAGCGCTCGCCCACGTAGATAAAGCTGTAGCTTACGTCCCACGAGCTGCGGCGCAGGTTGGCCACCACCGAGCCGTTGTGCCACGGGATGTAGGCAATTTGCCCGCCGTAGGTTCCCGCAGGCGGGCGGTTGTCGTGCGGGTTGCTGAAATCCTGCGCCTTCTGGAAGGTGTAGCTCAGGTTGGCGCTGAACGCAAGGCGGAGCGGCAGCCTCCAGCTCGCCTGCCCGGACACGTCCACGCCGCGTATCTTCACGTAGCCAAGGTTCATCATCATCCAGCGGTACTGCCCGTTGCCCTTGGGTATGGCGACAATCTTGTCGGTAACCTCGTTGTAGTAGGCGTCTGCGCGAAGCTGAAGCTGCTCGAGCGCACCGCTGGCGTAGCGCCTTTCGTACTGCGCCCCCACGTTGTACTGCGTGGTGTACTCGGGGCGGAGAAAAACGTTGCCGATGTCCGTGTAGTACAAATCGTTGAACGTTGGCATCCTGAAAATCCGCTTGTAGAACGCCCGCAGCCGCAGCGGGGCAAGACCTCCGACCTTTGCAAAGGGCTGGTACGACACAAAGACCGCCGGCGTGTACTCCTGCTTGTCGGCAAACCTGACCGACGAGGCGGCAGCGCCACCTCCCTGCGTGGTGCGGTCTGCAACGAACGTTGCCAGCAGGCTGACCTGCGCCTTAACCCTGCCCCACTCAAAGGCCGTAGCCAGCGCAGCAAGGGCGGTGTTGCGCTGCGGAAAAACAAAGCCTTGCAGCGAGGCGTCGAGGGTGTTCCACTGGTAGTCTGCCGACAAGCTGACATCCCAGCGCGGAAGAATGGCGTACCTGCCGGCAACGGAGGCGTACACCTCCTGCTGGCGAAAGGTGTTGTCGATGTACATCAGGGTGGTGTCGGGGTTGAGGTAGCGCATCCGGTCGTTGGCGTACTTGAGGTTGACCAGCACCTCGCTACGGCGGGAGAGCTGCTTCTGGAAGCTGCCCTGCGCAAAGAAGTTCCTGTCCCACTGCCGCTGCCAGCGTTTCCACACGTTGTTGACGATGGCGCCGGGTATGCCCCGCTCCGAGTCGTAAAAGTAGGCTTTGGCGTTCCACCTGCCCTGCCGGATGTAGCCGTTAAACCCGCCCTCCGCGCGCACGGAGCGAATGTCGCCGTTTTGCCTGACGGCGGTGGTGTCCCACGCCACGCTGCCGTCCCGCAGCATCTTGCGGTAGCGAAACTTGTACTTGCCGGACGAGGAGATGTACTCGGCGTTGAGGGAGGCGCTCACCTTGTCGCTCACCTTTTGCTCCCACAGAACAGACGGGTTGACGAGGTCAAAAGAGCCTGTACGGAACAGCGTTCTTACCTTGGCTTTCTCCCCCTGGGCAAAGCGCGGGCGGCGGGTGCGCAGGTACACCGTTCCGGCAGAGCCAAAATCCTTTGCGGGCTGAAAAATTTCGCTTTTTTGCCCGTTGTAGAGGGATATTTCCTCAATGTTGTCCAGCGAAAACTTGCCCAGGTCAATCTGCCCGTTTTGGGCGTTGCCCAGCTGTATGCCGTCGTAGAAAACCCCCATGTGGTTGGTGCCCATGCTGCGGATGTCCACCGTTTTCAGCCCGCCAACGCCGCCGTAGTCTTTGATTTGCACGCCGGAAAAGTAGCGAATAGCGTCGGCTACGGAAAAGCTGCTCAGCGCCTCCAGCTTTTCTCCGGTAAGCCGCTGAGAGGGGATAACCTCACGGTAGCGGTTGGCCACCACCACCACATCCTCAATGTGCCGACTGCTGTCTGCTGTCGGGCTTTGAGCAAAAGCGGCGGCGCTGCACACGAGGAGCAACCCACCGCAGAATATTCTGAGTAAAAACATAAAAAAATCCTTTGCTTCGATAGGATAGGTGACGGGACTCTGTAGCTCATCATCATCTACCTTAAAAGTTCGGCTCAAGCCTTACTCCTCGAAGGCTTTTGTACCGTTGCAATTTGGGCAGGTCTTCTGGCTTACTCCGTTTTTGAGCTGTCCTTCCCGTTCGTGGCAGAACAGTGGCGTGAGAGCGTTGCTCAAAACTTTTTGCCGGAGCTTACAGCAGCGGGTCTGCTCAGGATTTACACCTGATTCCCTTTTTTCATTCCGCTCTCCGAGGAAGCGGAGCCGGAATACCCAAAATGGCAGATTAGCAAAAATCTTGCAAAAAACAAGCGTCAAAAGTAGCAATAAAAAGCGAGCCAAAAAAAGAAATGGCAAAAAAAAATACGAGAAATTAGCGCAGCGGCAGCAAAGCGGAGAGCCTAAACCTCCTCCATTTCGTACTTGTCCTTTCCGATGAAAATCAAGGAGAGGTAGCGCACGTCGGAACGGTCGGCGAACTGCGGCGATTCGCGGTACTTTTTCAGCTGTGCGCGGGCTTCGCTGCGCTTTTCCTTCATCAGCTTTCGGCTTCCGGCCTTCTCCTTTTTAACGTACTTGACCTCCCAAACCCACTCGTATGGGATGTCCGGCAGTATATGGCTGCGCTGCATGTAGATATCCACGTAGCCCTGGCTCACCTCCAGCTCGGAGACGGTGATGTATATTTTACTTTGGAATAGCCCGTTCAGCAGCAGAATCTTGATGTACTTCTCGTCGAACTGCTGCAAGTCGCGGTTGGAGAG
>JAIRSZ010000066.1 GCA_031255195.1 Prevotellaceae bacterium
CAGCCACACAGTATTTTCATCTACTCACATCTGAAAATCTTCCAATCCCTTTGCCGTATAGCGTACAAGCTCATTCATTTCTAAATCACGTTTAGTACCCCGTGTAACCTTGCGGCGTAAGCTTTTTCAACTCCTCCTTTACTTCGCTGCCGATGCTCAGCGAGTCGATGAAGCGGTTAATGTCGCTTTGCGTAACGGTTTCGTTGGTGCGGGTGAGCGCCTTGAGCGCCTCGTAGGGCTTGGGATACCCTTCGCGGCGCAGGATGGTTTGTATACCCTCTGCCACCACCGCCCAGCTGCTTTCTAAGTCGGCCTGTATTTTTTTGTCGTTTACTATCAGCTTGTCCAGCCCCTTCACGATGGAGGAGTAGGCAACGGCAACGTGCCCCAGAGGTACGCCAATGTTGCGCAGCACGGTGCTGTCGGTCAGGTCACGCTGGAGGCGCGAGACGGGCAGCTTTGCCGACAGGTGCTCCAGCAGCGCGTTGGCCAACCCCAAGTTGCCCTCGGCGTTTTCAAAATCAATGGGGTTTACCTTGTGCGGCATGGCCGACGAGCCGACTTCCCCCTCCTTTATTTTTTGCTTGAAGTAGCCCATTGAGATGTAAGTCCACATGTCGCGGCAAAGGTCTATCAGTATGCTGTTCAGGCGTTTTATGGCGTCAAAGATGGCGGCAAGGTTGTCGTAGTGCTCAATTTGCGTGGTGGTTTGCGAGCGGCTGAGCCCCAGCGTGCTGTTTACAAACTTGTTGGCAAACTCTATCCAGCCGACCTGCGGGTACGCCGCCTTGTGAGCGTTGAAGTTGCCCGTGGCGCCGCCAAACTTGGCCGAGAAGGGCACCATGTGCAGAAGCGTCAGCTGCTTTTCGAGCCGCTCAACGAACACATAGAGCTCCTTGCCCAGGCGCGTTGGCGATGCAGGCTGTCCGTGGGTGTGCGCCAGCATGGGGATGGCAGCCCACTCTTTAGCCAACTCGCTTAGCCTGCGGTGCACCTGCTCCATCTGCGGGGTGAATACGTTGCCGAGCGCCTCTTTGAGGCTCAGCGGTGTGGCGGTGTTGTTAACGTCCTGCGAGGTTAGCCCAAAGTGGATGAATTCCCGATAGGGTGACAACCCGATGAGGTCGAATTTTTCCTTAAGAAAATACTCTACCGCTTTCACGTCGTGGTTGGTGATGCTCTCCGTGTCCTTTACCTTTTGCGCATCGTCCTCGCTGAAGCTTTGGTAGATGGCGCGTAGCTGCGGGTAGACGCTTTTGCTCACCGCCGAAAGCTGCGGCAGCGGAATTTCGCACAGGGCAATAAAATACTCCACCTCTACCAGCACACGGTAGCGGATGAGCGCAAACTCCGAGACGTACATCATCAGCTCTTGCGCTTGCCTGTGGTAGCGCCCGTCAATGGGCGAAATGGCGGTTAAGGTTGATAGCTTCATGGCTGTGTGGCTTACAATACAAGTAAAACAACTCTTTATTTTGCCTGCTGCGCCGCTACGCCTTGCAGGTAGCAGGCAATTCCCTTAGCGGCTTTGCGCCCCGATTCGATAGCGCGCACCACAAGGCTTGCTCCCAGGGCGGCGTCTCCGGCGGCAAAGATTTTGGCGATTGAGGTATGGCTGTCGCTGGCAACGCTGATATTCTTGCGCTCGCTGAGCGCCACGCCCAACTCCTCCACCAGCCCCCTGTGCTCGGGGTGCACAAACCCCATTGCCAGCAGCACGAGGTCGGCCTTTAGCGTTTCTGTGCGCCCTGTGTGGCTCATCTGCTGTCGTCCGGTGTCGGGGCAGCGCGTCCATGCCACCTCCTCCACCTCGACGGAAGCTACCGCACCGTCTTCTCCCGCCACAAACCTGCGGGTGTCGAGCAGCCAGCGTCTTGTGCACCCCTCCTCGTGCGACGAAGAGGTCTTCAGCACCAGCGGGTATGCCGGCCAAGGCGTGTCGGGGTTTTCGCCTTCGGGCGGCTTGGGCATGATTTCAATTTGGGTAACGCTCAGCGCACCCTGCCGGATGGAAGTGCCCACGCAGTCGCTGCCCGTGTCGCCTCCGCCGATGACCAGTACGTGCCTGCCCTTTGCCGAAATGCGCTCGTGCGGCGGTATCGGCTGGCCGTCAACAACCCTGTTTTGCTGGCGGAGGAAATGCAGGGCGAAGTGAATACCGCGCAGCTCCCGCCCTTCGACCTTCAAGTCGCGCGGCACGCCCGCCCCGATGCAGAGGCAGACGGCGTCGTAGTCCGCAAGCAGCTGCTTGGGGGAAATATCTTTTCCGACTTCTACGCCGGTGAGGAATTTTATTCCCTCCTGCGCCATTAGCGCGATGCGGCGGTCGATGATTTTTTTGTTGAGCTTGAAGTCGGGAATCCCCAGCCGGAGCAACCCGCCCACCGCTTCGTCCTTTTCAAAGACGGTGACGTTGAACCCTGCCTGGTTGAGCCGGTTGGCGGCAGATAGCCCGGCGGGGCCGGAGCCAACGACGGCTACCTGTTGTGCGTGCCTGCTCCCGGGCGGGCGCGCTGTGACGTAGCGCTCGTCGAACGCTTTTTCGGCAATGGCAACTTCGTTCTCGCGTATGGTGACAGCTTCGTGTGAGAGCGCCAGCACGCATGATTTTTCGCACAGGGCAGGGCATATCCTCCCCGTGAACTCCGGAAAATCGTTGGTGGAGGTGAGTATGCTGTAGGCTTCCTGCCACTTGCCGCGGTAGAGCGCGTCTTGCCACTCGGGTTGGCAGTTGCCCAGCGGACATGCCCAGTGGCAGAACGGTACGCCGCAGTCCATGCAGCGAGCGGCTTGCAGTCGCCGGTCTTCCGAGTTGAGGGTTTGCTCCACCTCGGCGTAGTCGCCTATTCGGTCGTTGAGCGCCCTGTATCCCGCCTCCTTACGGGATACGCTTAAAAATGCTTTTGGATTTCCCATGTGGTTATGTTCTAGTTCTAAAAGATGCTGCTATCCGGTATATTTTGAAGTTTTGGATTAGCCGCCGCAAAGGTAAAAATTTTTGGTGGAGGTGTTCTACAAGGTATGCCACAAAACCAACTAAGCCTCTGCATTAATGTAGAAGAAATTTAAATCCCCTACTTAATACTCCCATTTTCTTATGTCGGTACAGCTTCACTTTTTACATCACCGTAAAAAAATCAAATGCCGAAGCTAATCCCTCCCACGTACTCGTAAATGCCGCTCAGCACACCCACGAGCAGTATGCCGATGGTGCACAAGGTCAGGCTCAGCCGGATGTATCCGCCGGAGCGTATTCTGCCAACAGCTTTCTCCTCGGCAGGGTTGATGAACATTGCCCGTACAACCAGCAGGTAGTAGTAAAGCGAAATGACCGTGTTGACCAGCGCAAGGAACACGAGGAGATACTCGCCCTGCTCCGCCGCCGCCGCAAAAATGAAGTACTTGCTGAAAAAACCTGCAAACGGCGGAATCCCTGCAAGCGAAAACACGGCAAGCGTCATCACAAATGTCAACTTGGGGTTGGATTGGAACAGGCCATTGTAGGCGGTAATGTTTGTGCGCCCCGATTCGTTTTCCACCGCCGATATTACGCCAAAGGCGGCAAGGTTGGAGAAGAGGTACACCAGCACGAAGTATACGGTTGCCGTCATGCCCTGCGCCGTACCGCCCATTACGCCCAGCAGAATGAAGCCGGCTTGCGAGATGGACGAAAAAGCAAAAAATCGCTTGATGTCTTTTTGCCCGATGGCAAAAAGGTTGCCCAGCACAATGGTAACCAGCGATAGCCCCCATAGCAGGTGGTGCCACACCACCGATATTGCTCCAAACACCTGCCACAGCGTAAACACCAGCGCAAACACTGCCGCCCCTTTCGACACCACCGAAAGATACGCTGTAACGCTCGTAGGCGAGCCTTCGTACACGTCGGCTGTCCATAGGTGGAAGGGCACAATGGAGATTTTGAACGCCAGCCCTACAAAGAACAACACAAAACCCAGCACCACTATCGGCGCGCCGTCAACGAGCCCCTGCATGTCGGCAAAGTACATGCTGCCGGTAGCGCCGTACAGGAATGACAACCCAAACAGCATAATGCCCGACGACAAGGCCGCCAGCAAAATATACTTGACGCCTGCCTCCGCCGACGTCCCCTTGTCCTTGTCGAACGCTGCCAGGCACGCCATGGGCAACGACGCCATCTCAATGCCTATGTAGAGCAGCATGAAGCTGCCGGCCGAAATCATGAAATTCATCCCCAGCAGGGTGGAAATCATAATGACGTAGAACTCGCCGCGTCTGGCGTTCGATACGCGCAGCCACCTGTCGGCCTGCATGAGCACAAGCCAGGCGCCCACGCTCAAGATGTTTTTCATCAGCACGGTGAGGGGCGAAGTCACGTACATGCCGCCAAAGGCGCTGCCGGACTCGGCGGGGATAAAGCCCAGCGCAGTATGCAGGCCAAACAGTATGCACGTCGCCAAGTGAAAGTATGACTTGCCTCTCTCGGAAGCCAAAACATCGTACATAAACAAGAGGATAAACACAGCCATCAGGCTTATCTCTTGACGTAAAAGAAGAAAATCGCTAAAAAATGACATGACAGTTAAATTTATATTTTAAATTTCTTTTTGTATTTGAATAAAGCCGCCATTACCGCTAATGCGAAGGTATGCTGCACCGCATCTTCCAAATTTTTGCGTACAGCGTTGCGCCAAGAATTGCACCTACCGTATCGGCAACCCAATCCCACGCATTGCAATTCCGTCCCTCAACAAAAAGCTGATGAATCTCGTCCGTTGCGCCGTAGAGCGAGGCAATGCAGGCAACGAACGCCAGCGTTTGCATGGCATGATTTTTCCACCGCGCACAGGGAAACCAAAATCCCACCCCCACGGCAAGCACTGCATAGATGAGCATGTGCTGCACCTTATCAACTCCCAAAATGCCTTTGACGACGGGAAGCGTACTCTGCGAAGACAGCCACCATATTGCTCCTGCCGTAAGAGGCGCTATACACTTCGATAATATTCCTATGGCTTTCAACCCTTAACTTTTAAGTCCTAACTCTCTCCCTACATCAGCTTTGCTATAATCGGCTCCAAGCTTTGGCCTATCATCTCCGAAACGCCGGACGGAAACATGCCGAGCAGGGCGATGAAAATAATCAGCCCCACGGTCGAAATTCGCTCGTACCAGGCAGCATCCGGCAAGTGCAGGTGATGCTCATCCTGCACGGGGCCGTAAAGGATTTTGCCCACCGTGCGCAGGATGTACACCGCCGTGATGACGATGGAGCAGGTGGCAACGATGGTCAACACGCGGTGAAACGTGTCGGCGTGCTGGAACGAGCCGACAAACACCGTCATCTCCGCCACAAACCCGCTCAAGCCCGGCAGCCCCAGCGAGGCCAAGCCCGCAATAACGTAGCACACCGCCGCAAAGGGCATTACCCGCATCAGCCCGCCCATCTCACGGATGTCGCGCGTGTGCGTTCGCCCGTAGATGAGGCCAATGAGGGCAAAGAAAAGCGCCGTCATCAGCCCGTGCGAGAGCATTTGCAGCACCGCGCCGGTCATGGCTGTGCGGTTGAGCATGAGGATGGCAAACAGCACCAGCCCGCAGTGGCTCACCGACGAGTAGGCGTTAATGTACTTCAGGTCTGTTTGCACCACTGCGCTCAACGCTCCATACACCACGCTAATGCCGGTAAGGATGAGGAAAATCCACGACAACTCCTGCGCCGCCTCGGGCATCAGCCCAATGGCTACGCGGAAGCAGCCGTACCCGCCAAGCTTCATCAGTACGCCAGCGTGAAGCATGGACACGGCGGTAGGCGCCGAGGCGTGACCGTCGGGCGACCACGTGTGAAAGGGGAACAGCGCTCCCAGCACGCCAAACCCAAGAAAGGTTGCCGGAAAAATCCAGTATTGGTGCGCCATTGGGATGTACTGTTTGGCCAGCACCAGCATGTTCATGCTCGTAGCCCCCGATGTGAAGTATATGCCCAAAATACCCACCAGCAGGAACGCCGACCCCGCCATGAGCATCAGCGTAAGCTTCATTGCCGAGTACTCCTTGCGCCCCGTGCCCCACACGCCTATCAGCAGGTACATGGGAATGAGGGCTACCTCGTAGAAGAGGAACATGGCAAACAGGTCGATGGAGATGAAAAAGCCAAACACGCCGATGGTCAGCAGGCAGTACCAAATAAAGTACTCGCGGGGCATGTTCCACGACGAAAAAACGCCCGTAAAAACGATGATGGCCGAGAGCGCCAGCATCAGCACCGAAATGCCGTCAACCCCCACCGTGTAGTGGATGTTGAGCGATTTGTACCACACAATGTCGGATACAAACAGCATTTCGTCCGGCGAGACAGCGCGCTGCTGCACAAACAGCACCGCCACCACCCCTGCCAGCGCCACCAGCGCCGACGCGCCCGCCACCATAATGGCGCGTATTTGCGACATTTTGCGGCACGCAAACAGCATTAGCAGCATGGCTAACGGAATAATTACAAAAGCAGATAAAATGTTCATACTGTATACTAAAATAAATTTGTTTTTATATCAAGT